>DATDEZ010000137.1:0-11655 GCA_036522875.1 Gemmatimonadales bacterium
GGCCGCTCGTTTCGGGAAGCGGAGCGCTACACGAGCACGTAGTTCCGGAACTCGAACACGCGCGCACCCGTCAGACGCTCGATCCAATCGGACATGTAGAAGCGCAGGTGTTCCGGCTTGAAGTGCACCGGCCCGATCACCCGCTCCGGGTCGTGCGAGCGCTCGGCGATCCATTCGCGCGCCGCGGCCGGATGCGTGCCCGTGAAGTCGCGCAGCAGCGGAATCCACTCGAGATAGTCGCGCGCCTGCTCCTTCGCGAGGCGCTCCTGCCCCCACGGGTAAATCGTCTTCGAGATCTCGAGCTTCTGCTTGATGGCGCGCGCGGGACGCGCCCAGCCGTAGTGAAACATCTCGGCGTCGGTGGGCCGCGCGCGGATCTTTCGATAATCGGGCCCGACGCGAAAGCCTTGCGCGCCCTGGTACGGCCGAATGTCCTTGCCGAGCCTGACGCAACGGACTTCGCGGCGATACCAGCGCCGGCTCGTCGCGATCCGGTCGAAGCCGCCGTAGAAGTGCAGGTATTTCACCAGCAGTCCCTCGACGCGCTCGTCCTGGTCCCACGCGGCGACTTTGTCCTTGAGGAGGTGCGCCCCCCGCTCGTGCAGCACTTCATCCGCCTGGATGTAGATGCCCCAGGAGCCGCGACACGCGTCCATCGCGCGCTGCGTCTCGATGGAGAGCATGATGTTCTTCTTGGTGAAGTCCCATTCGGTGTCGAGAATCCTGACTCTGGGATCGCGAACCGACGCCACGAGGTCGCGCGTCTCGTCCTCAGACTTCCCGACGTTGACGACGACTTCGTCGCAGACCTCGAGCACCGAGCGAATCGCGGGCACGATCGGGAAGTCCAGCTTGACGGCATTTCGTACGAGCGTGAAGCCCGACAGCATGTCAGGTCCGGAACTGGAGGTTGTACAGGCGCCGATACAATCCGTCGGCGGTGAGCAGATCTCCATGCGTGCCGCGCTCGACGATGCGGCCCTCGGCCAGCACGACGATGAAGTCGGCGTGCTGCACCGTCGCGAGGCGATGGGCGATCACGAACACGGTCCGGTGCGCCATCAGGCGATCGATCGCTTCCTGCACCAGCCGCTCCGACTCGGTGTCGAGCGCGCTGGTCGCTTCGTCGAGAATCAGAATCGGCGGATCGCGCAGCAGCGCGCGCGCGATCGCGATGCGCTGGCGCTGGCCGCCCGACAGCCGCGTGCCGCGCTCGCCGAGCATCGTGTCGTAGCCTTCGGGCAGCCGCATGACGAACTCGTCGGCGTTCGCGGCGCGCGCCGCCGCCCGCACCTGCTCGAGCGGCACGTGCTTGAGCCCGTAGGCGATGTTCGCGAGCACCGAGTCGTTCAGCAGCACCGTTTCCTGCGACACGATGCCCATCAACTTCCTGAGCGACGTGCGCGTGAACTGCGTCAGC
Organism: Gemmatimonadales bacterium; assembly: GCA_036522875.1. Classification (GTDB taxonomy): domain Bacteria; phylum Gemmatimonadota; class Gemmatimonadetes; order Gemmatimonadales; family GWC2-71-9; genus 20CM-2-65-7. The sequence goes on from DATDEZ010000137.1 coordinate 1,421, forward strand.
GGAACACCGTCCAACAGAATCGTACCGCGCGTCGGCTCGTAGAAGCGCGGCAGCAGATCGACCAGCGTGGTCTTCCCCGCGCCGGACGGGCCGACGATCGCGACGATCTGGCCGCGCTTGACCTCGAGATCGACGTCGCGCAGCACGGCTTCCGACGCCTCGTACTCGAACGAGACGCCGCGATACTCGATCGTCTCGTTGAATTCCGCCGTCGTCTCGCCCGGCAGGTCCTGCTCCGCGGACGGCAGGTCGAGCACCTCGAAGACGCGCTCGGCCGACGCGGTGGCGGTCGCCATGATCGCCGGATAGTTCGACACCGATTTGATGGGCGACATCAGCCGCAGGCTCACCGCGAGAAACGTGATCAATACCGCGGGATCGAGCAGCGCGCCGGCACCGAGGGCCAGCCGCGTGCCGACGACCAGAATCAGCACGATCATCACGCCGCCGAACATTTCACTGACGGGGCTCGTGAGACTCGAGTAGTGCTGCGCCCGCAACACGCGCCTGCGGTAGCGCTCGGCCAGCACGCGGAAGCGGTCGAGCTCGAACCCTTCCGCCACGTAGGCGCGGATCAACTTGGCGGACGCGATCATCTCCCCGACGTGACTCGTGACTTCCCCGCGCTCCGTGGCCAGCTCGCGCGAGCGCCGGCGCAGCCGGTTGATCATGGGGCGAATGACGAGCAGCAGCACGGGGGCGAGCAGCAGCGACAGCAAGGCGAGCCGCGCCGACAGCCCGAACAGAATCACGACGTAGACGAGGATGACGACGACGTTCTGGAGCAGCGACGCGAGCGCCGCGCTGACGGCCGTCTTCGCCTGATCGGTGTCGCTGATGACGCGCGCGATGGTCTGCCCGGCCCGCGTCCGCTGGAAATAGCCGAGCGGCAGCGTCTGCAGGTGCTGCACGAGGCGCACGCGCAGGTCGCGCACCACGCCCTCTTGAATCGCGACGCTGCCGATCGATGCGAGATAGGACGTCACGTTCTTCAGCATCAACGCGACCAGCAGCACGATCACGACGTTGCGCAGCGCGATCTCGGGCGTACCGGCCGCGAGGAACGGGCCCGCGATCTTGTGGAGCACCAGCTCGACCCGCGAGCCGCCTTCGGCCGGCAGCGCCGCCGTGCCGAACAGCGTGCGCAGGAAAGGAATCAGCAGCACGAACGTGAAGCCGTCGAGCACCGACGACACCACGGTGGCCGCGATGGTGGAAGAGAAGAGCAGCGTGTACGGCTTGAGCAGCGACAGCAGTCGCGCGCTGCGATTCATCGCGAACGGCGCGGCGTGAGCAGCGCGACCGGCAGGATCATCTCTTCGGGCGTCGCGCCGCCGTGGAGGAAGGCGCCGCGATAGCGGGCCTGGTACTCGCGGAGCTTGGTCGGATAAACAAAGAAGCGGTCACCGGTCGCGAGGAGCAGCCGCACGCCGAGACCCTTGGCCGGCAGGCCGTAGCTCTTCAGGTCCTCGACCATGATCGCCGCTTCCGGATCTTCGGACCGCAGGTCCTCGCCGAACTTGTACCGCAGGTTGGCGGTCGCGTCGCGCTTCGCGAATACGGTGGCCGGCGTCTCGCAGTGGATCGAGCCGTGATCGGTGGTGAGCAGCACCGGCACGTTGCGCCGCTCCGCTTCCTCGAGCGCGGCCAGCACGGGCGAGCGCTCGAACCAGGTGCGAGTCAGGCCGCGGAGCGCATCGGCGTCGCGCGCCACCTCGTAGAGGATCGCGTTCTCGGAGCGGCCGTGCGTCAGCTGGTCGATGAAGTTGAAGACGAGCGCCGTCACGCCGGGTTGCGCGAGGTGCGCGGGGAGCCGTCGCAGGAGATCCGTCCCGTCGGCGGCCGTGAACAGCTTCTCGTAGCGGACCGGCACCGCTTCGCCCGTGAGCTCGCGCAGCTGCTCGATCAGCAGCTCGGGCTCGTGCGCGTTGAGACTTTCTTCGTCGGTCGGCGCGCCCCACCACTCCGGATGCCGGGCCGCGATTTCCATCGGGAACAGCCCGCTGAAGATCGCGTTGCGCGAGAACGGCGTCGCGGTGGGCAGGATGCTGTAGTAGTGCGACTCCTCCACGTCGAACAGCGGCGTGATGAGGTCGCGCAGCACTTCCCACTGATCGAGCCGCAGGCAATCGATCAGGATGAAGACGACGCGGCCGGTGCGCTTGAGCGCCGGCACGAGAAACTCGGCGCCGACGTCCACGGAGAGCGGCGGCCGGTCGCGCTCCGGATCGGCGAGCCAGCGCGGATACTGCCTGGTGATGAAGCCCTGAAAGTCCTTGCGGAGACTTTCCTGCAGCGTCCGCAGCGCCTCCGAGAGGCCCGGCTCGTCGGCCGCCGCGAGCTTCACTTCCCAGCGCGCCAGCTCGGCGACGAGCTCGCTCCACTCGCGCCACGCGAGCGACGCCCCGCGGCGCCCCTCGAGCTCGCGGAAGCGCGTGACGAAGTCGCGCGCGAGCCGCTGCTGGCGAATGCGATCGCCCTCGAGCAGCCGCGTCACCACGGACAGCACCTGCCGCGGATGCACCGGCTTGACGAGATAATCGTCGATCTCGATGCCGATCGCGTCGCGCAGCAAGCCGTCGTCCTCGCTCTGCGTGACCATGACGACCGCCATGGCGGGATCGATCGCGCGAATTTCCGGAATCAGCTCGAGACCGCGCCGGCCGGGCATCTGTTCGTCGAGCAGCACGACGCTGTAGGGCTGGCGGCGCAGCATCGCGAGCGCGTCGTCGCCGTGCGCGGCCTGCGCCACCGCGAAGCCCTGCTCCTCGAGGAAGCGCCGGTGCGCGGCGAGCCCGTCGACTTCATCGTCCACCCACAAAATGCTCTTCGGTCGCGGCATGTCGGTGACAAGCTAGTCCCGCTGGCGAAGCCGGGCAACGCGCGACTAGCTTTGCCGCGTGCTGCGCGTCCTGTGTGTTCGGTTCAGCTCCATCGGCGACGTCCTCCTCACCACCCCGCTCATCCGCGCGCTGCGCGGCCGTCATCCGGACGCCGAGCTGTACTTCGTGACCAAGCACGCGATGGCGCCGCTCGTCACCGCCAACCCGCATCTCAACGCCGTCGTCGCGCTCGGCCCGGAAGAGTCGCTCGGCGATCTCGCGCGGCGTCTGCGCGCACTGCAGCCCACACACGCGCTCGACCTCCACGGCAGCATGCGCAGCACGGCGCTGCGGCTGCTCGTGCGGACGCGGTGGTCCGGCTACTCGAAGCGCAAGATCGCGCGGCGCGCGCTGATCGCGAGCAAGATCGATCTGTACGGCAGGCACGTGCCCGTGCCGGAGCGCTACTTCGAAGCGGCGCGCGCGCTGGACGTCCGCCCCGACGGTAGACCGCCGGAGTTCTTCATCGCCGCTCCCGCGCGGGAGCGAGTCGGGCGCTGGCTCGAGGAGCGCGGTCTTTCGGATCGGCCGTTCGCGGCGCTCGCGCCCGGCGCCGCGCACGCGACCAAGCGCTGGCCGCTCGCCCATTGGCAGCGACTCGTGCGCCAGCTCGAGGAGCTCGGGCTTGGCGTCGTCGCGCTCGGCGGCACCGAGGATTGCGACGTCGCGGCGCAGCTCGGCGGCAGCGTCGCAAACGCCGCCGGAGCATTCGGACTGCAGGAAACGGGCGCGTGTCTCACCCGCGCGCGCGTTCTCGTTTCGGGCGACACCGGCGTGATGCACATGGCCACCGGGGTCGGGACGCGCGTCGTCGCGCTGTTCGGGCCAACGGTGAAGGCGTTCGGATTCTTTCCGTACGACGCGCGCGCCGTCGTGCTCGAGCGCGAGATGTCCTGCCGTCCCTGCTCGGCGATGGGGAGCGCGCGCTGCCCGCTCGGCCACCATCGCTGCCTCGACGACATTCTGCCCGACCACGTCACCGCTGCCGTCGAGCGCCTCGTCGCATGAGCGCGGCAGAATCGCGGCTCGTCACGTTGATCGCGGAGGCGGCGCGCGGCCCGCAGCGCGAAGGGTTATTCGCGCTGTGGCTCGTCGTCCGCGTCGCCGAGGCGCTGCTGCCGCCGGCGCCGGTGAGCGCGAAGAATCACCGCCGCCGGCTGCAGGCGCTGGAGACGCGGCTCGGCAGTCTCGCGCTGCCGGGCCCGCTCAAGCGCGCGCTCGCCGCCGCGCGCCAGCACCTCGAGACGGCGACGCCGGACGCCGCCGCCCTGGTGCTGAGCCAGCTCACGGCGCCCGCCCGGGACGTGCTTGGCGCCGAGGCTGCCGACGCGGTTACCGTTGCCGCGCGCGGCGCCAAGTTGCATCTATAGACCATGCCCTCACCCGCGCGCCGCCTCGAGAAACGTCCCTCGCTCGACAGTCTCGTCGCGCGCGTCGACGCGCAGCGCCCCGGCGAGGTCACGGGCGACACGATCGCCACGGGGTTCGGGTCGCTCGACAAGCTGCTTGGCGGCGGTCTCAGGCGCCGCGACTTGATCTTGCTCGGTGGCGACATCGGCAGCGGCAAGTCGGCGTTCGCCCTCGGGGTCGCGCTCCGAGCGGCACAGCAATCGGGCGGATTGGGCGTCGCGTACTTGTCGGGCGAGATGAATGAAGAGCGCCTGATGGAGCGCGCGCTCGCGATCGAAGGTCGCGTCGCGATCGACGAGATTCGCGCGGCCAAGCTCAACGAGCAGACGCGCGCCGGCATCGGCGGCGCGGCGGTGCGCTTGCGCGACCTCCCGCTCGCGCTGCTGCCCCTCGCCGGCGAGGACTTCGAGACGGCGTTCGAGCGCCTCGATTCGCTGCGCCAGGTCGGCCTCGTCGTCGTGGACTACCTCCAGCTCGTCCCGCCGCCGAAATCGCGGACGACGCAGGACGAAGACATGGCGCTCGTGTTGCGGCACCTGAAGGCGCTGGCCCTGGAGCGCGAAGTCGCGCTGCTCGTGGTGGCGCAGCTGCCGGGATTTCAGGCGGGCCGCGATTCCAAGCGTCCGACGCTCGACGACTACGGCATCATGGGCGCGCCGAAACAGCATGCCGACGTCGTGCTGTCGCTATTTCGGGAAGAGATGTACAACCCGGGCGGCGGCGTGGAGGGAGCGACGGAGCTGCTCGTCGCGAAAAATCGGAATGGCCCGACGGGATTCGTGGATCTGTACTTTTATCGGCGGTGGATGCGCTTCGAGGACATGCTGGATCCGGATCGATAAATGCGGTCCGGCGTACGGCGTACGCCTTTTAGTGCTTGGTCGAATCTGTGGGAATCACCCCAACCATCGTATACGTCGTCCCCGGCCCGCCTGTGCTCGGCCGCAGCGTGAGCCACAGCGGCCGCTTTCCCTGCTCCGCATAAATCGTCACCGTGCCGCTGCGGTCCGACACCGTGCGCTTCACCTCCCAATGGTTGAGCGGCAGCGCCTCGAGGAACCAGCGGGCGACGACGTTGACGGAATCGGGCGACGTCATGACCAGCTGCGCCGCCTCCTCGCCGGCCGACGCCGTGACGGGACTCGAGCGCGGGTACGCCAGGGCGCCGCTGAGCGCCTGACTGGTCCGCTGGCGCGTCTCCTGGACGCTGCCCGGGCGCTCGCACGCGGTCAGCAGGGCGAGAAGGAATCCGAAACGCAGCGCGCGAGTCATGGGCCGGAATGCTAGCTGTGGCGCTCGCGGACGGTCAAGTTGTAACTTGGTTCGAGTTGCCAGTTTCACTGACGGCGAAGTTGCAAGTTGCACGCGGGGAGTAACACGTGGCTGGTCATAGCAAGTGGAAGCAGATCAAGCGCAAAAAGGCCGTCACGGATCAGAAGCGCGGCGCGGTGTTCACGCGGCTGATCCGCGAAATCACGATCGCCGCCAAGGCCGGCGGCGGTGATCCGGGCGGGAACGCGCGGCTCCGGACGGCGATCGACGCCGCCAAGGCCGAGAACATGCCGGCCGACAACATCGATCGCGCGATCAAGAAGGGCACGGGCGAGCTCGAGGGCGTGACCTACGAAGAGGTCACGTATGAAGGATACGGCCCGGGAGGCGCGGCGCTCCTCATTCAAGCGACCACCGACAACCCCAATCGCACGGTTGCCGAGATCCGCAACGTGTTCCACAAGCACGGCGCGAATCTCGCGGCGACGAACGCGGTCGCCTGGATGTTCGACCGCAAGGGGCAGATCGTGGTTGACGGCAAAGCGAACGAAGACGCGACGATGGAAGTCGCGCTCGACGCCGGCGCCGACGACATGGAGAAGGACGGGGACATCTACGTCATCACGACGCCCCCCACGCAGCTGCACGCGATCGATCAGGCGCTCAGGGCGAAGAAGCTTCCCGTGCAAAGCGTCGAGATCGCGATGGTGCCGAAGAACACGGTGAAGGTCGACGGCGGGGACGCGAAACGCCTGCTCGGGCTGGTCGAAGCGCTCGAGGAAATGGACGATGTCGCGAAGGTCTTCTCCAACTTCGACATCGACGCCGAGGCGATGGCGGCGGTGACCGGATGACGTGAGGATCCTGGGTGTCGACCCCGGCACACAGGTCACGGGCTACGGCGTGATCGAAACCGGGAACGGAAGTCCCGGGATGGGTCGTCTCATCGAATGCGGCGTCGTTCGCTTCAACCGCACAAATTCCCTGCCTCACCGCCTCGCCGAGCTGCACGAGGAAATCGCGGCGCTGATCAAGCGCCATCAGCCGAGCGTGCTCGCGCTCGAAGACGCCTTCTATCATAAGAACGTTCGCACGACGCTCGTCCTCGGCCACGCCCGCGGCGTGATTCTCCTGGCCGCGCAGCAGCAGGGGCTCGACATCGCCCAGTACGCGCCCGCGATGATCAAGAAGACGGTCGCGGGAGCCGGCGGCGCGAAGAAAAATCAGGTCGGCGCGATGGTGGCGCAGCTCCTACGCCTGAAAAGCGCGCCCGAGCCATCCGATGCTGCCGATGGTGTGGCCGCCGCGCTCACCTACATTCTTCGATCGTGATTGCGTTCATCAAGGGCCGGCTCGCCTCGAAGTCCGCCGACCGCGTGGTCGTCGAAACCGCCGGCGGCGTCGGCTACGAAGTCGTCGTGCCGCTCGGCGTGATGGAGCGCCTGCCCGCGCAAGGCGTCGACGTCACGCTCGCCACCGAGTTGGTGGTGCGCGAGGACGGCTGGTCGTTGTACGGGTTTCTCGACGAAGCGGAGCGACGCTTTTTCCAACGGCTCACCAGCGTTTCCGGCGTCGGGCCGAAGATCGGCATCGCGGTGCTGTCGGCGCTCGGCGTCGAGCGCGGCGCGCGCGCGCTGCGCGAGAAGAACATCGGCCTGTTGTCGTCCGTGAGCGGCATCGGCAAAAAGACCGCCGAGCGCCTGGCGCTCGAGCTGGGCGAGAAGGTCGAAGATTTCACGGCGGCGCCGGCGATCGCCGTGCCCGAAGGCGCGGAAGCCGCGCTCAAGGCGCTCGAGCGACTGGGCTATGCCACGGCGGAAGCCGATCGCGCCGTGCGGCAAGTGCTCGCCGGCAACGGCAACGACGAAACCGAGGCGCTGGTGCGCCGCGCTCTCCAAATTCTCACGACCCGATGACCCAACCATCTCCCGATCTCCCGCTGGGGCAGCTCACCGCCGAGTGGATCTGCACGCGCTGCGGCTCGACCAACCGCCGGCTCGTCGCGGCGGGCGTGACGCGCGCCGAAGACGTGTGCCTGCGCTGTCACACCGTGCATGTCATCGAGGCCGACGCGCGGCCCGTACGCTGGCGCGCGCGCGCGAAGGAGAAGTAGTTGGCGCGCTCCGAGATCACCACGCCGGAAGCCCTCGACAACGAGCGGTTGACCGACGCCGCGCTGCGGCCGTCGCGCCTCGACGAGTTCGTCGGCCAGGCGAAGGTGAAGGAGTCGCTGCAAATCGCGATCGACGCGGCGAAGCAGCGCAAAGAGCCGCTCGACCACGCGCTCTTCTTCGGCCCGCCGGGACTGGGCAAGACGACGCTCGCGCTGCTCATGGCCAAGGAGCTGGGCGTCAACATCCGCACGACGTCGGGCCCCGTGCTGGAGCGACCGGGCGACCTCGTCGGCATGCTGACCGGTCTCAAGATGGGCGACATCCTCTTTATAGATGAAGTGCATCGCCTCCGGCCCGCCCTGGAGGAATTCCTCTATCCGGCGATGGAAGAATTCCGCGTGGACGTCCGAATCGCCGACGGGCCGCACGCGCAGACCCTGCCGATGCAGCTCGAGCGCTTCACGCTGATCGGCGCGACCACGCGGTTCGGCCTGCTCACGCCGCCGCTGCGCGCGCGCTTCGGCCTGGTCGAGCGGCTGCACTACTATCCGCCGGACGATCTCGTGCAGATCATCACGCGCTCGGCCGGCATCCTGGGCGTCGGCGCCGATGCGGCCGGCGTCGCCGAGATCGCGCGGCGCAGCCGCGGGACGCCGCGCGTGGCGAACCGGCTGCTCAAGCGCGTGCGCGACTACGCGCAGGTGCGCGCCGGCGGGAAGATCACCGCCCAGGTCGCCGCCGAAGCGCTCAAGCGACTCGACGTGGACGAATTCGGGCTCGACGACATGGACGCCCGCATTCTCAAAGCGATCATCGAGATGTTCGAGGGCGGGCCGGTCGGCGTGCAGACCGTCGCCGCGGCCGTGGGCGAGGATCCCGGCACGCTCGAAGAGGTGTACGAGCCGTTCCTGATGCAGCAGGGATTCCTGGCACGCACGCCGCGCGGCCGCGTCGCGACGCCGGCAGCGTATCGACACTTCGGATTCGTTCCTCCCAAGTCGGCGGAGCAGGCGACTATCTTCGACGGCTAGTGCACCGCCTCTCAGACTTCGACTACGAACTCCCCGCCGCGCAGATCGCGCAGCACCCCCTGCCCGATCGGTCGGCGAGCCGTCTGCTCGTGCTCGAGCGCGCGACCGGAACGATCCGCCACCTCCACTTTCGCGACTTGCCCACGCTGATCCCGCCGCGCGATCTGCTGGTGCTCAACATGTCGCGCGTCATTCCCGCGAGACTGCTCGGCAAGCGCGAAGGCGGTCAGGACGCCGAGCTCCTGCTGGTGCGCGAAGCGGATGACGGAACCTGGATCGCCATGGCGCATCCGGGTGGCAAGCTCAAGCCGGGCCGCCGCGTGACGTTCGGCTCCGATGGCGCGATCGAAATCGTGGAAGTGCTCGGCGGCGGGTTGCGCCGGATTCGGTTCACCGGCGCGCTCGACGCGCGGGCGACGATGGAAAAATACGGCGCGGTCCCGCTCCCGCCCTACATCCGCCGCGCGCCGGGCGCCGAGGATCTCGAGCGCTATCAGACGGTGTACGCCGCGCACGACGGCAGCGTCGCCGCGCCCACGGCGGGTCTGCACTTCACCACCGAGCTGCTCGCTCGCCTGCACGAGCAAGGCACGTTCGTCACCGCCCTCGACCTGCACGTCGGGCCGGGAACGTTCAAGCCGGTGGAAACCGCGGAGCTCGGCCGGCACGTGATGCATCCGGAGGCGTACGAGATCTCGGAAGGAGCGGCGAACTGGGTGAACAAGGTCAAAGGCGCGGGCCATGGGGTGTGGGCTGTGGGGACGACGGTCGTGCGCGCGCTCGAATCTTCCGTCGATGCGAATGGCGAGGTTCGCGCCGGCACCGGCGAGACCTCGCTCCTCATTCGTCCACCGTACGAATTCAAGGTGATCGATCATTTGATCACTAACTTCCATCTGCCGCGCTCGACGCTCCTGATGCTGGTCTGCGCCTTCGGAGGATATGAGGCCGTGATGGGAGCGTATCGAGCGGCGGTGAAAGAGGAATATCGGTTCTATTCTTATGGCGATGCGATGCTCATCCTGTAATTGCGGATTGTGGATTGCGGATTGCGGATTTGACACCGGCCATTTCAATCCGCAATCCGCAATCGACAATCCGCAATCGTAACGCATGTTCGACTTCTGGATCGACGGCGAATCCGGCGCCGCGCGCTCGGGCACGTTGACGCTGCCGCATGGGATCGTCACGACGCCGCTCTTCATGCCCGTCGGCACGCAGACGACCGTGCGCACCCTCTCGCCGCACGACCTCAAAGCCGTCGGCGCGCAGATCGTCCTCGCCAACACCTATCACCTCCACGTCCGTCCCGGCGAAGACGTCATCGCGAAACTCGGCGGCCTGCACAAGTTCATGGCCTGGGAGCGGCCGCTGCTCACCGACTCCGGCGGATTCCAGGTCTTCTCGCTCGAGGGGTTCCGGAAAGTCGACGAAGCCGGCGTCGAATTTCAGAGTCACGTCGACGGCGGCCGGCGCATGTTGACGCCCGAAAAGGCCATCGACATCCAGTGGACGCTCGGCTCCGA
>DATDEZ010000138.1:0-18945 GCA_036522875.1 Gemmatimonadales bacterium
GCGATCGCCTGGGTGCTGCGAGCGCCCCGTGCCTCCGCTGACCTCGTGCTCATCAACCTGAGCGGCCGCGGCGACAAGGACGTCGCGATGGTCGCCGAGCTTACGGGAGCCCCGATCTGACGAATCCCGCCTCCGAAATCCCCGAGCTGGCTCTTCCGCCGTCTCAGGTCGAGGAGCTGATGCAGGTCGTCAGCAAGGGGATGCGGGCGACGCAGCTGTACATGCCGAACAATCCCGTCTACCAACGGGCGGTCGAAAACATCCGCACGGCGTTCCGGCAGATCTGGCAGGCCACCGACGATCTCATCTTCGACATCGGCGAGACCGAGATGCGGTGGGAGGACCATCCGATCTACAGCCAGGAGCAACGCAACGAGTCGATCGCGTGGACGCTGTACAAGGACGGCGTCCGCTCGCTGAGCTTCAAGCCGGGCGTCGAAGACGCCGAGATCGTCCGTTTTCTCGCGGTCCTGCAGCAGGCGAAGAATCTGCAAGCCGACGCCGCCGACGATCTGCTGACGCTGCTGTGGGCGGAAGATTTCCAGTTTATCACCTACACGTTCCGCGAGCTCGCGAGCGAGAACGCCGTCCCGATCGAGCGCGCCGACAAGAGCGCGCCGACCATCGGCGGCGGCGGGGGGACGCCGGGCGGTGATGCCGGGTCGGCCGATCCGCACACCGTGCGGCGCCAGGTCGAGGAAGAAGTCCCGCCGAAGCGCGAAGGCCTCGTGTCGGTCGACGACTTCGATACCACGCTCTACTTCCTCGACGACAAGGAAATCGAGTATCTGCACAAAGAGGTCGAGCGCGAATACGCCCAGGACCTGCGCGGCAACGTCCTCGCGATGCTGTTCGACCTGCTCGAGCTTCAGACCTATGGGACGGTCCGTGCCGAGCTCATCTCGATCGTCGAAAACTTCATCCCGTATCTGCTGGGCGCAGGGGATTTCCGTTCGGTCGCGCTGATCCTGCGCGAATGCAAGGTCATCCTGCAGCGCGCCCGCGAGCTGATCCCCGAGCATCGCCAGATCCTCGAAACGTTACCGACGCGCCTCTCGCAGCCCGACGCGCTGTCGCAGCTGCTGCAGTCGCTCGATGAGGCAACGAGCCACCCCACCGAGGACGAGCTCAGCGAGCTCTTCAGCGAGCTGCGGGCCGACGCGCTCGGTACGCTGATGGGATGGCTGCCGAAACTGAGCAATGAGCGCGTCCGGGGCCTCGTGCAGTCCGCGGCAGAGCGGCTGGCGCAGGCCCACGCGGCCGAAGTGCTGAAGGCGCTGGCCAGCGCCGATCCCGCCGTGCAGCTCGAAATGGTGCGGCTCGCCGGCCGCCTGAAGCTTCCCGGCGCGCCCGACGGCATGGGGCCGTTGCTCGAGCGCGGCGAGCGCGACCTGAAGCTCGCGGTCGTCGAAGCGCTGACCACCATCGGCAGCCCGAGCGCGACGCGGCTCCTCGAGAAGGCGATCGACGATGCCGAGCGCGACGTACGGATCGCCGCCGTGAAATTCCTGGGCCAGCGCGGTCACCGCAACGCCTTCTCGCGCGTGGAAGCCGCCGTGGCGGGCAATAAGCTGAAGGATGCGGACCTCACCGAGAAGATGGTGTTCTTCGAGGCGTACGGCGCGCTCGCCGGCGAGGCGGGCATTCCCGCACTCGAAAAGCTCCTCGTGCCGAAGGGCGGATTGCTCGGCCGCAAGGAGGATCCCGAGACGCGCGCGTGCGCGGCGATGGCGCTCGGCAAGATCCGCACGCCGGCCGCCCGCGACGTCCTGCAGAAGGTCTCGCAGGACAAGGAGCCGCTGGTGCGCAACGCCGTGAGCCGCGCCCTGCGCGAGGTGGGAGCCGCATGACGGCACCCGACAGCGGCAAGCGGCCGTCGATGATGGAGACCGTCCAGACCACGGACGGCTTTCTCCGCCACGCCGGACGGGACTTCCTGATCGTGCTCTACACGGCGTTCCGCTCGCTCAAGTTGTATCCGATCGAGAACACGCAGGTGCAGAAGGCGCTGGACGATCTCGCCGCAACCACCAAGCAGTTGCTCGACGTCGAGCGCGAGCTCGAGATTCGGATGCAAGGCGAGTTCATCTTCGTCAACTCGACTCGACTCCGGCTCGACCTCGACAATTATGCGTCGTTCTCCCACATCCTGAACGTCTTCCAGCAATGCGGCATCGGCGCGGTGCGGCTGGACGAAGGGGTGGACCGCCGGCAGCTCCAGGTGTTCGTCTCGCTGCTGCTCGCCTACGCCGCGCGGGAGGCGAACCCCAACAAGCTCTTCGAGCTGTCGCAGAAGATGAGCGACGGCGGCGTCACGCACGTGAGCGTGGAGCCGCCGCTCGAGAGCGAAGAAGACGTGGAGGACGAGGAGCGCCAGAAGGAGGCGGCCAAGCGCACCTACGCGCGCTCGGTGGCGGTGACGAAGGAGGTCATCAACTCGATCCGCATGGGCCGCACCGCCAACGTCAAGAAGGTGAAGCGCGCGGTGCAGGCGATCGTCGACCAGGTGCTCAACAACGAGTCCTCGCTCGTCGGCCTGACGACGCTCCGCGACTACGACGAATACACGTTCACGCACTCGGTGAACGTCTGCATCTTCTCGGTCGCCCTCGGCCGAAAGCTCGGCCTGACCAAGCTGCAGCTCTACGACCTCGGCATGTCGGCGCTGTTTCACGACGTCGGCAAGTCCCGGGTCCCGCTCGAAGTTCTCAATAAGGAAGGGGGGCTCACCGAGGAAGAATGGCGCATCATGCAGGCCCACCCCTGGCTGGGCGTGCTGACGCTGTTCGGCCTGCGCGGCTACGGCGAAATCCCCTACCGCGGCATGGTGGCAGCGTACGAGCATCACATGAAGATCGACCTCACCGGGTATCCGAAGTCGATCCGCGCGCGCAACATGTCGATCTACTCGAAGATCATCGCGGTCGCCGACGGCTTCGACGCGGCGACGAGCCGGCGCGTCTACCAGACCGTGCCGATCCAGCCCGACCAGGTGCTGAAGGAGATGTGGGAGAATCCGCGGCGGGGCTACGACCCGGTGGTGGTGAAGGCGTTCATCAACCTGATCGGGATCTACCCCGTCGGCACGTGCGTCATTCTCGACACCTACGAAGTGGCGCTAGTGCACAGCGCGAACCCCGACGTGGCCCACGTCCATCGCCCGGTGGTGCGCGTCGTCACCACGCCCGACGGCGCGTTGCTCACGCCGGGTGTCGTGGCCGATCTGTCCGTGAAAGACGCGAACGGCAACTACCCGCGCACAATCGTCAAGGTCACCGACCCGGTCAAATACGGCATCAACGTCAGCGATTACTTTGTCTGATCGTCCCTCCCCGATAGCGGCGCGGTGGCGGACGCTCGCGGCAGACGATTCAGCGGCATTCCTTCCGTACGTTACGGCCGGCTTTCCGACCCCGGCGCTGTCCCGCGATGCGCTGCAGCGCGTCGCCCGCGCCGGCGCCGATTTCGTCGAGGTCGGCGTGCCGTTTTCCGATCCGCTCGCCGACGGGCCCACGATTCAGCGGACGACGCAGGCGGCGCTGGAGCAGGGGATGACGGTGCCGCGCGTGCTCGAGCTGATTCGCGAGGCCGCGCTCGACATCCCGGTCGTCATCATGACGTATCTCAATCCGGTCATGGCGTACGGCTTCGAGCGCTTCGCGCGCGACGCGCGCGCCGCCGGTGCCGCGGGCGTGCTGCTGACCGACCTCCCCGCGGGCGCCGATCCGACGATCGAGCGCACGATGGTGGCCAGCGGACTCGACGTGATTCGTCTCGTCGCGCCGACGACCGACGACGCCCGGCTCACAGACGCGGTCGCGAGCGCGACGGGATTCGTCTACCTCATTTCGCGTCTCGGCGTCACCGGTGCCCGCGCCGATGCCCCGGCGGGGCTCGCGCAGCAGGTCGACCGGATTCGCGCCGTGACCGATTTGCCGGTGGCGGTGGGATTCGGCATCGGCACGCCGGCGCAAGCGCGCGCCGCGGCGCGCCAGGCCGACGGCGTAGCCGTCGGCAGCGCGCTCATGGATACGCTGGCGAGCGGCGGCGTCGAGGCGATGGAACGTCTCGCGCGCGACCTGGCGGCGGCCGTGCACGCCCCCCGATGAGCGTCTCTCGCTTCGTCGTGATTTACAGCCAGGCGCTCGCCTGGATCGGTTCGGCGATCCTCCTGGCCATTCTGATCGCCGATCCCAGCTGGCTCGGGGCGACACATCTCGTCGAGCTGGTCGTGATGTTCGGCTGCGGGATCGCGCTGCGCGGCCTCACGGTGCCGCTCAGCAAGTACTCGTATCTCACGCAGACGGCGCTGGTGGGTCTCGCCGGCAGCCTGCTGTTCGGAATCCCGGCCACCGCGCTCGCGATCGCGGGCGCCACGGTGGTGACCGACTCGCTGTGGCAGCGCAAGCCGTTGCGCGTGGCGTGGATCAATCTGGGTCGCGAGGTCATCACGCTGGTCGCGGCGTACGGCGTCTACGCGACCATCCTCCACTGGCTCGGGTCGCCCGCGCTGACGATCGAGCTGCTGCCGGCGCTCGCCGGCTACGCGCTCGCGTACTTCGTCTTCGGCCGGCTGCTGTTCTACCTCACGCTGATCATTCGCTCGAAGCTCGAGCCCGCCGAGCGGCTGATGATCGTGCGCTACGAGGTCATCACGTACGCGGCGACGGTATTCGCGGCAACGACGTTCGTCGGCGCGGTGGTGGCGTGGTCGTCGCTCGCCGCGTGGCTGCTCGTCGCGCTCGTGCTCACCTTCCTGGGCCTGCTCCTCAAGCAGATGATCGAAGAGGCCATCTCGGCGGAGGAGCTGAACAAGATCCACGCGATGGAAGCGGTGATCACGGCGAACATCAGCCTGGAGGATTCGTTCCGCCGCATCGAGCGTCTGGCCAACCGCCTGGTCGACTGGGGCGATTTCCGCATCTACCGCCTCCACGAGACGCAGATGGTCCTCGTCCATCGGTCGGCGCGCGGTCGGGAAGGCCGCGGCGAGCCGTCGCCCGACACGGCGGCGCTGCGCCAGGCCGTAGCCACGAGCGGTGAGACGGTCGTCATTGACGACGTGACGCGCGACAAGCGGGTCGCCGACGCACCGCTCGACGTCCAGAGCCTGGTGATTGTGCCGCTCAAGTTCGGGGACCAGGTGATCGGCACGCTCGAGCTCGAGCATCACAAGAAACATTGCTACCGCCGCCAGGACATCCTGACGATCACGACGTTCGCGAGTCAGCTGGCCACAGCGGTGCACATCACCGACCTGCGGCGCCCGCTCGTCGAAACCGTCGACCGCATGACGCGCCAGCTCGCGACGATCGCGCAGACGGCGGAGGCACTCAAGCAGGTCGCGTCGGCGGTCGCGGCATCTACCGGCGTCATTCGCGAGGGTGCCCGGCGCGAGGAGGGCGAGGTCTCGGGCGGGCTCGAGGCGACCGAAAGCCTGGCCCAGGTCTCGCGGCGCGTTTCGGACGACGGCGCGGGCGCGGCACGCGCGTCGACCGCCGCCAGCGACGTCGCCAGCCGCAATCGCACGCAGATCCGGGAAGCAATCGAGCGGCTCGTCGCGCTCAAGGCGTTCGTCGGTGAGAGCTCGAGCAAAGTGCAGCAGCTCGGCCAAACCAGCCGCCGCATCACCGGGTTCATCGCCTCGATCCGCGAGCTCGCCGACATGACGAATCTGCTCGCGCTCAACGCGGCGATCGAAGCAGCGCGCGCCGGCAAGCACGGCAAGGGCTTCGGCGTCGTCGCCGACGAGGTCCGTCACCTGGCCGAGCAGAGTGCGACCGCCGCCGCCGAAGCCGGCGAGCTGGTGCAGGACATTCACGCACAGGTGGGTGAGGTGGTCGAACAAATGCGTCGCGGGCAGGTGAACGTCGGCGGCGTCGAGGAATTGTCGGCGGCGGCGCTCGAGGCGCTGGACGCGATCGTCGTCGCCACGGCGGAGGCCACGGCGCACGCGGGACGGATCACGGCCGCGGCCGGCGAACAGAATCAAGCGTTCGACCGGCTGCGCGAGCGCATCAACTCGGTCGCCACGATCGCGGGGAAGAACCGCGCCGAAGCGGACGATGTCGCGACGCGCGCGGTGCAGGCGGCCGAAGGGCTGACCGACCTCGAGCGCGCCACGCGCGACCTCGAGCAGGTCGCCACGATGCTGCGGGACCTCACGCGCGGCTTCGCGAACGTCGCATAGTTACATGGAGCGGGCGTACGTCGCGTTGGGCTCCAATCTTGGCGACCGGGACGCGCACCTCGCCTACGCGCGCCGGCGCCTCGGCGCGCTGGCGAACACGCGCCTTTTGGCCGCGTCGGCCGTGGAAGAGACGGCCCCGATCGGACCGGTTGCGCAGCCGCCATATTTGAACCAAATGGTCTTGCTCGAGACGGCGCTGGCGCCGGCAGCCTTGCTGGCGGAGTGCCGCGCGATCGAAGTCGAACGGGGGCGGGTGCGACGCGAACGCTGGGGCCCGCGCACGCTCGATCTCGATATCGTTCGCTACGGGAACCACGCGATCCGCGAGCCGGATCTCGTCATTCCGCATCCCGAGCTGCCGAACCGCGAATTCTGGCAACGCGAGATCGCCGAGCTGGACAAGGAGGCCGCCGAATCATGACGAGCATCACGACTCGCACGCTGCTCGAGATGAAGGAGAAGGGCGAGCGCATCGTCGCGCTGACCTGCTACGACGCGCTGTTCGCCCGGCTGCTCGACGCCGCAGGCGTGGACATTCTGCTCGTCGGCGACTCGCTCAACCAGGTGCTCGCCGGCGCGCCCTCGACGCTGTCGGCGACGCTCGAGCAAATGATCTACCACACCACGATGGTCCGGCGCGGCACGGAGCGCGCGCTCGTGGTGTGCGATATGCCGTTTCTCACCTATCAGATTTCCCCCGAGGAAGCGCTCCGCAACTGCGGGCGCGCGATGAAAGAGAGCGGCTGCAATGCCGTGAAGCTCGAGGGCGGCCAGCATATGGCAACGACCGTGCGGCGCCTGGTGGACATCGGGATTCCGGTCATGGGGCACCTCGGCCTGACGCCGCAGTCGGTTCATGCGCTCGGCGGCCATCGCGTGCAGGGTCGCGACGACGCGACCGCGGATCGGCTCAAAGCCGACGCCAAGGCGCTCGAGGAGGCAGGCGCGTTCGCGATCGTGCTGGAACTCGTGCCCGCGCCGTTGGCGTCCCAGATCAGCAAGTCGCTGACCATTCCCACGATCGGCATCGGCGCGGGGCCGGCGTGCGACGGCCAGGTACTCGTGCTCCACGACATGCTCGGCCTCAACGATCAGTTCTCGGCGAAGTTCATCAAGAAATACGCCGCGCTGGCAGAAGACGTGCGCGAGGCGGCGCGGGTGTTCGCGGCGGAAGTGCGGGAAGGACGGTACCCGGGGCCGGAGCACTCCTTCGGGAAATGACCAATGTCCAATGTCCAATGATCAATGGCCAATGCTCAGTGGCCAATGATCATTGAAAATTGATCATTGATCATTGATTATTGATCATTCCAACGGGAGGGTGGCGTGTCGAAGACAGAGGACGAAAAGCTGGCGAAGCTGATCAAGAAAAACATGGCGAAGGCGGAGAAGTCGAAGCCCAAAGCCCGCAAGCGCTACGACCCGACGCTGCCGCCCGAGACGACGGACGACGATATCGAGCGCCGGGACTTCTTTTCGGAGATGAAGAAGCGCGAGTTCTAGTTGCTCGAGCTCACCAGCATCACGGAGATGCGCTTATGGTCCCGCGCCGAGCGCTCTCACCGTCACTCCATCGGGTTCGTGCCCACCATGGGCTATCTCCACCAGGGCCACCTGCGCCTCGTGGACCGCGCGCGTGAGCTCGCCGAACGCGTCGTCGTCAGCATCTTCGTCAATCCGCTGCAATTCGGTCCCAACGAAGATCTCGCCCGCTATCCCCGCGACTTGCCGCGCGACCGCAAACTCGCCGAGGCACGGGGCGTCGATTGCCTGTTCGTTCCGGATACGAGCGCGATGTATCAGGGAGAGCCGGTCATCCGCGTGACGCCGGGCGCCGTCGCCGACACGCTCGAGGGCGCGGCGCGGCCCGGACACTTCGCGGGCGTCCTCACGGTCGTCGCGAAACTATTTCACATCGTCGAGCCCGACGTCGCCGTGTTCGGGCGGAAGGATTTTCAGCAGGCGACGCTCGTCAAGCGGCTCGTCCGCGATCTCGATTTCCCGCTCACGATCGACGTCGCGCCGACGGTCCGCGAGCTCGACGGACTCGCGCTCTCGTCTCGCAACACCTACCTGAATCCCGACGAGCGCCGCTCCGCGCTCGCGCTGTCACGCGCGCTGCGCGCCCTCGAGCAAGCGTGGCGCGGGGGAGAAGCGGATCCGGCCAGGCTGCAGCGCGCCGGCCTCGAGGCGCTCCAGTCGCAGGCCGGCGTGACGCCCGAGTATTGCGCGCTCGTGGATGACGACCTGCAGCCGGTAGCGCGCGTGACCGCGCGGACCGTCGCCGTCGTCGCCGCACGCGTGGGCAACACCCGGCTCCTCGACAACATCGTGCTGGGCGAAGGGGTGGGCGCGGACCCGCGCGTTTCCCCGTGAGCCTGCCAACCTGGGCGCAGGTGACGCCGGAACGGCGGGGGCACATCGAGCGCGTGGTCACCCTGCTGGGACAGTGGGCGAGCGCGATGCAGATCTCCGCCACCGAGCGCGATCGTTGGCTCAAGGCCGGATGGCTGCATGACGCGCTTCGCGATGCGCCGCTCAGTGGGCCGTTCGCGCACGGGCCGGCCGCAGCCGATCTCGCCGCGGCGGCCGGGGAAACGGATGAGGGCGTGCTGAGCGCCGTTCGGCACCATACCGTGGGATCGTCTGACTGGGACGACGTCGGCCGCATGCTCTATCTCGCCGATTTCCTCGAGCCCGGCCGCGAGTTCGGGGGCCCCAAGGCGAGCAGCGACCGCGCGGCGCTCGCCGATCGCGTACCGACGGAGCGGGACGATGTGCTGCGCGAAGTTGCGCGGCGGCGGCTCGAGTGGGTGCTGCGGTCGGGATGGCCGCTCCCGCCGGCCACGGTGTCGTTCTGGAATCAGCTGGCGGCGCGGCGATGAAACGGCTCAGCGTGTTGTTGCTCGTCGCGGCGTGCCGCGGCCGATCGCCGCAGGGCCACGCCATTCCCGGCGACCGCGCGCCCGCCGTCACGGTCGAGATCCTGAACGCCAGCGGACGCGCCGGCACCGCGCGCGTGGGCGCGCGCCTGCTGCGCGACGCGGGCATCGACGTCGTCTATTTCGGCAATGCGGACGCAGCGGAAAGCGGGCTGGACTCGACGCGCGTGATTCTTCGCCGCGGCGATCGCCGCGCGGCCGAGCAGGTGCGGGCGGCGCTGGGCGTCGGGCGCATCTCCGTCGAGCTCGACGACACCAAGCTACTCGATGTGAGCGTGCTCCTCGGCGCGGACTTTCCGCCGCGCACGCGGGCCCTCGACTTCCACCCGTAGCTGCCCGCAGGCGGCGCTGATGTCGAGCCCGCGGCTGCGCCGCAGCACCGCCTCCACCCCGTGCTGCTTCAGCCGACGCTCGAACGCGATCATCTGCGCGCGCGTCGCGGGGGTGAGATCGGGCGCACCGCCGGGGTGCAGCGGCAAGAGATTGACCAGCGCCTCGAGGGGTCGCGCGAGCGTCGCGAGCTGATCGGCGGCTTCGAGGCTGTCGTTCTTGCCCCCGATCAGCACGTACTCGAGCGTCACGCGGCGCCGAAACTGCCTGAGCGCGGTCATCAGATCGGGAAGCGTGTATTTCTTTTCGATCGGCATCAACGCGAGCCGAAGCGCGGGCGTCGGCGCGTGCAACGAGACGGCGAGACGGAACTGCTCAGGCCGCTGCGCGAACTTCGCGAGATTCGGCAGGATGCCCACCGTCGATAGCGTGATGTGCCGTGCCCCGATGCCGAACCCCTCGGCGCCGTTCAAAATCGTGAGCGCCTGATCGACCGCGTCCCAATTGAGGAGCGGCTCGCCCATTCCCATGAACACGATGTTCGTCGGCTTGAGCGCGGGATCCTTGAGCACGAGCTCCCGCACCTGCCCGACGATTTCCGCGACCGAGAGATTGCGGCGGAAGCCCATGCGGCCGGTCGCACAGAACACGCAGCCCAGCGCGCAGCCTGCCTGCGACGAGATGCACAGCGTCTTGCGTTTGCCCTCGGGAATGAGCACCGATTCGATCGCTTCACCGTCGGCGAGCGCCCACAAGAATTTCTGCGTGCCATCGCTCGACTGTTGATGGACACTCAGCGCCAGCCGCAGCAGCGGAAACTCCTGCTCGAGTGCCGTTCGGAGCGACGCCGGCAGATCGGTCGCGTCCGCCCAGCGCGCGACCGGGCGCTGCCAGAGACGCGGCATGATTTGACGAGCGCGATAGGCCGGTTCGCCGCGCTGCGCGAGCCAGTCCTCCAGCGCGCGCTGCGCCGCCTCAGGCGTCAGGTTGAGCAGGTCCGCGCTCATCGCAGGCGCGCGTCGACGCCGACCCGATAGGCGGAGCCGAGATCGTTGACGCCGGCATCGCGGGCCAGCGTGATGCGGTACTTGCCGATGCCCACGCGCAGCCCGGCGACCGGCCGCCAGCCGGCGGCCCCGCTCCCATAACCGCCTTCACGCGCGAGCATCACGTCGAACGCCAGCGACGGGCCGAGCTCCGCGCCGAGGCCGAACTGCTGATCAGCCGCAAATCCATGGGCGAAGGAAACACCGTAGCGCGCGCGCACGACGGCGCGTTCGCTGGAATACACACCCGACCAGAGGCGGGCGTCAGCGCCGGCAAAGATGTCCTGCGCCGGATCGTTCGTCTCGAGCGAGGAAAAGAAATGCGTCGCGACCGCCACATGAAAGCGATCACCGAGGAGCGGGCGGTGGGCGCCGACGTCCAGCGTGACGCGGTCGGAACGCTCCGTATCGAGCCTGGTCTGGTGATACGCCACCGTCGCGCCGACGCTGGTCGCGCCGAGGGCACGCGACCAGGTCGCGCCAAGCGCGAGCGTGTACACCGGCACCGCCGTGCCCGTCGGATCGGGGCTGTCGAGCGTCTGCGTGATGTCGCTGAGACCAACGCGGCCGAAGATCAGTCCGAGCTGTCCCAGGCGCCCGGCGCGAACGCGCGCCGTCGCGATCATTCCGCTCGCATCGACGGCGGAGGGCGTTTGAATCGCCTCGAACCCGAGGATGATGCGAGCGGTGTCTGCCGTTTGCGCCGGATTCCACAGCGCCGCGGTGGGTCCGACAGCCAGGGCGGGAGGCGTTGCCAGCGTCGTCGCGGCCAGGCGCCACAACGTCGTGCCGGTCGCCTGCTGCGCCGTCGCGGGTCGGGGAAGGATCCCGGCGAGTACGAGCCCCGCAACGAGTGGTCGGCCAATGTGTTGCATGCCGAACGTTTACCGTGGTGTGTGGCGCTGTCAACTCAAGTCAACTATCTTCAATCGTTTACGACACTTGGACCTACCCATTGCGGCTTTCTGAACTGCTTACGCCTGACCGGATCCGGGTCCCGTTGCGGGCCCAGAGTAAGGAGGGCGTATTGCGAGAGCTGGTGGACCTCCTGGTCGGTGGCAATGGGACAAACGGCGGGGACAGGGGTGGGGGCGGCACCCCGGCAACTGATATCCTGCACGCCATTCTGGAGCGGGAGCGACAGTTCCCGACGGGGATCGGTTATGGCGTTGCCGTGCCCCATGGCAAGACGCCGGCGCTGCCCAACCTGGTGGCAGTCGCCGGAACGACGCGCGCGCCAGTGCCATATGAAACGGTCGATGGCGAACCGGTCCGCCTGTTCTTTATGCTCGCCGGTCCGGAATCACAGGCGGGCACGCACGTGAAGGCGCTCAGCCGGATCTCGCGAATCGTGCGACGCGAGCCGATTCGCGCGCGACTTTTGGCGGCGACCGACAGCGACGAGTTCTATCGGATTTTGCTCGAGGCAGAAACAGCGGGAGGGCAGGTCACATAAGTACGAAGCACGAAGTCGCCCGTACGACGTGGCGCACGCATCGCTGCGGCGCACTCCGGGCCGCGGATGTCGGACAGAAGGTGCGCCTCGGAGGCTGGGTGCACCGGCGTCGCGATCTCGGCGGCCTCGTGTTCATCGATCTCCGCGATCGCGAAGGATTGGTGCAGGTCGCCTTCGGTCCGACTTGGGCCGGCGCCGACGTGCTCGCGCGCGCGCAAACGGTCGGCAGCGAGGCCGTGGTGGTGATCGAAGGCGAAGTCGTGGCCCGGCCGCCCGCGATGCGCAATACCGAGCTTGCGACCGGCGACATCGAGGTGCACGCGACGACCTTGCAGGTCGTCGGCCCGGCCGAGACGCCGGCGATTCCGGTGGCGCGCGGAAAGACCGAAGAGCTGCCCGCTGAAGAGCTGCGCCTCAAGTATCGCCATCTCGACCTGCGCCGCCCCGAGCTGCAAGCGAACCTGATCTTGCGGCATCGCCTGCTGCAGCGCGCGCGGCGCGCGCTCACGGAGCTCGAATTTCTCGAGATCGAGACGCCGATTCTGACCAAGCCCACGCCCGAAGGTGCGCGCGACTATCTCGTGCCCTCGCGCGTGCATGCCGGTGAGTTCTACGCCTTGCCGCAGTCGCCGCAGATCTACAAGCAGCTGCTGATGGTCTCGGGCTTCGACCGCTACTTCCAGATTGCGCGCTGTTTCCGCGACGAGGACCTGCGGTTCGATCGCCAGCCGGAATTCTCGCAGATCGACATCGAGGCGTCGTTCGTCGGGCAGGAAGACGTGATCGGGTTCGTGGAGACCGTGCTGGTCGCGCTCTGGGACGAAGCCGGCGTCACGGTCGCCCGCCCGTTTCCGCGGCTCACCTGGCGTGACGCGATGGAGCGCTACGGCACCGACAAGCCCGACCTGCGCTACGAGCTCGCGATCGCAGACTGGACGAAGGCCGTCCAACCGCTGGGCGTGCCGTTCTTTCAGTCGGCGACGAACGGCTCGCGCGTGCGCGGCATCGCCGTGCGGGGCGGGGGCTCGCTGTCACGCAAAGATGTAGACCAGCTCACCGAGACCGCCAAGGCGAACGGC
This sequence comes from Gemmatimonadales bacterium, assembly GCA_036522875.1. GTDB lineage: Bacteria > Gemmatimonadota > Gemmatimonadetes > Gemmatimonadales > GWC2-71-9 > 20CM-2-65-7. The sequence goes on from DATDEZ010000138.1 coordinate 13,044, forward strand.
GCGTCCGGCCTGGCGTGGGTCAAACGGCAGGGCGAGCAGTTGTCCGGCTCGGTGGGCAAGCATTTTACGGCTGACGCGCTGGGACAGCTCGGCGTCGGTGACGGCGATGCCGCGCTGATGACGGTCGGTCCCGATCGTGTCACGTCGCCCGCGCTCGACAAGGTGCGACAAGAGGTGATCCGGCGGATGGCGCCGCAACCCGCGCGGGCCCATGCGTTCTGCTGGGTCGTGGATTTTCCGCTGTTCGAGCCCGATCCCGAGACGGGGAAGCCGGTGTTCGCACACCACCCGTTCACGTCGCCGCATCCCGAGGACGTGAGCAAGCTCGAGAGCGATCCGTTCGCGTGCCGCGCCCTGCATTACGACGCGGTCTACAACGGCAACGAGCTCGGCTCCGGGTCGATCCGCATCACCGACCCCAACGTCCAGCGCACCGTCTTCCGGCACCTCGGCCTCTCGCCGGAAGAGATCGACGCACGGTTTGGCTTCCTGCTGACCGCGCTGGCGGCCGGCGCGCCGCCGCACGGCGGGTTTGCGGTGGGATTCGACCGCACGGCCATGTTGATCGCCGGCGCGGGCTCGCTGCGTGACGTGATCGCGTTTCCGAAGACGACCGCGGCGCGCGCCCTGTTCGAGGGCGCGCCGGCGCCGGCCCGGCCGGAGGATCTCGGTGCCTTACACATCAAGGTGAGCTCATGAGCGACGACGTCGTTCAACGTCTCTCGGTCGAAGGGGTGGATCCGCTGGCGCTCGCCGGCGTGAATGACGCGAACCTGCTCGAGCTCGCCAAGCGGCTCGGCGTCCGCGTCTCGCTGCGCGGCGACAGCCTGTCGCTCGCCGGGCCGCAGGCGGCGATCGAGCGCGCCGGGCAGATCGCGCAGGCGCTCATCGACCTCGCCCGCATGGGTGAAGCGCTCGACGTCCATGACGTGGAGCGCCTGGTCACGGATGAAGCGCACGGCGATCTGGGGCGCGACATCGCCGATCCCGTGAAGATCATCCTGCCGGGTTTGCGGCGCGTGATTCAGCCGAAGACGACCGGGCAGCGCGAGTACCTGCGATCGATCGCCGAGCACGACATCGTGATCGGCATCGGGCCCGCCGGAACGGGGAAGACCTATCTCGCCGTCGCGGCCGCCGTCGACGCGCTGGCGCGCAAGCGCGTGCGCCGGATCATTCTGGCGCGCCCGGCCGTCGAGGCGGGTGAGAATCTCGGGTTCCTGCCCGGCGACCTGCAGGAGAAGGTCGATCCGTACCTGCGGCCGTTATACGACGCGCTCGAGGACATGATGCCGCGCGAGCGCGTCCAGAAAGCGCTCGAGACGCGGACGATCGAGATCGCGCCGCTCGCCTATATGCGCGGCCGCACGCTCAGCGACGCCTTCGTCATTCTCGATGAGGCGCAGAACGCGACGGGCATGCAGATGAAGATGTTCCTGACGCGGCTGGGCGTGAACTCGCGCGCCGTGATCACCGGCGACAAGACGCAAGTCGATCTCCCGAACCGCGAGGACTCGGGACTCCTGCAAGTCGAGCGCATCCTCCCCGGCATCGAGGGCATCGGCTTCGTGTACCTCGAGGACTCGGACGTCGTTCGCCACCGGCTGGTGCGCGACATCATCCGCGCCTACGCCGAAGACGCGCAGGGTTGAGATGAACGTGCCGACGCAGGAGAAGGTGCGCTATCACGTCGTGCGCTGGCTCTGGGTGCCCGCGCTCGCGCTGGTGGCGCATCTCTCGTTTCCCTCGAGCGCCGCGGACGTCGCGCCCCTGCTCGAGCCCGGCGCGCGCGCCGAAAAGGAAATCGTCGCGCCGTTCAACTTCGTGGTGAACAAGTCGGAGGACGAGCTCCAGCACGAAGCGGATGAGCTCGCGGCGTCCGCCAAGCCGATTTACGAATTCCGCCAGCGCGCCTACGACAGCACGTCGACGTCGATGGCCGCGTTCTTCAGCGCCGTGGACGCGGCGGTGGACCAGGGTCCGCAGGCCGTCATCCACGCGGCCGGGGATTTCGGGGTTCCGATCTCGCTGCAAGAAGCCGCGTATCTCAACAAGGGCGGCAAGCGCCACGCGCTCCAGCAGGCGCTGGAGCGCCTGTTCGACCGGACGCTCGCCCAGGGCGTCACGGGTCCCGGCGTCCTGACGGTCGAGCAATCCCGCGAGCTGATCGTGCGGCGCGGCTCGACGGAATCGTCGGTGCAGCGTGATCAGGTGCTCACGTTCGCCCAGTACCTGAGCCGCGCGAAGCAGCTGCATCCCGATCCCGCGTCGAGCGTCGGCGACGTGCTCTATCTGAAGCTGGTCCGCCAGTTCTTCCGTCCCACGCTGATTCCCAAGCAGCTCGAGACCGAGCGCCGGCGCAACGAGCTCCGCGGCAGCGTCGATCCGAGCAAGTACATCGTGCGCGCCGGCGACCGGATCGTGGCGCCCAACGAAATCGTCACGAATGAGGCGCACGAGCGACTGCTCGCCCTGCACCAGGAGCTGTTGCGGCGCGGTGCCGCCACAACCTATTCGATTCGCGGCGTCGTCGGGCCGCTGCTGCGCGACACGCTGATCATCGCGATCTTCTGGGTGCTGCTCGTCTTCTACCGGCGCGAGACCTACGTCGATCTGCGCCAGGTCGGGCTCATCGGCGGCCTGTTCGCGCTGCTCCTGCTGCAAGCGGGCCTGGTCGCGCGCGCGTACTCCGATCATCCCGAAATCATCTTCATGCCGTTCCTCGCCATGATGATGACCGTCCTGTTCAATGGACGCGTGTCGATGATCGCGGCAATGATCCTCGCGGTCGTGACCGGCCTCCAGCCCGTGTTCCATGACGTCCCGGCGCTGTTCTTCTGCCTCGTCGGCGGCGTGACCGCGGCGCTGTCGGTCAAGACGCTGCGCAGCCGCAGCAACTTCTACGCGCCCGTGCTCATCATCGCGCTCGGATATCTCGCAAGCGCGCTGGCGATCGGGCTGGCGAGCGGCTGGCCGATTCAGGAAATCGGCCTCCGCGGGCTGCTCGGCGCGGTGAACGGGCTGGTGTCGGCGGGCCTCACGTTCTTCCTGCTGCCGGTCGCCGAATCGGTTACGCATATCACGACCGACCTGACGCTGCTCGAGCTGTCGGATCCCAGCCGGCCGCTGCTGCGCCGGCTATCGCTCGAGGCGCCGGGGACGTACGCCCACAGCGTCGCCATGGCGAACCTCGTCGAAGCGGCATGCAACCGGATCGGCGCAAACGGACTGCTCGGCCGTGTCGGCTGCTATTACCACGACATCGGCAAGGTCAAGAATCCGATGTTTTTCGTCGAGAATCAGATCCCGGGCAACAACCCGCACGATCGGTTGAAGGCGCTCCAGTCGGCGCAGATCATCAAGGCCCACGTGACCGACGGCCTCGCGCTCGCCGCCGACGCCGACCTGCCCGATGCGGTGGCGGCGTTCATCCCCGAGCATCACGGGACGACGGAGATCACGTACTTCCTCGACAAGGCCAAGAAGACCGACGGGAATCAGGCGCGGAACCTCGAGGACTTCACGTATCCTGGGCCCAAGCCGCGCTCGATGGAAACGGCGATCTCGATGATCGCGGACTCGGTGGAAGCGGCGCTGCGCGTGCTCGAGGACCTGACGCCGCAGAAGATCGAAGAGGCGATCGACCACATCGTGCGCACCAAGGTCAACGCCGGCCAGCTCGACGAGGCGCCGCTCACGCTGCAGCAGATCGAGCAGGTGAAGGCTGCCTTCCTCATCGTGCTGAGCGGCATGTATCACAATCGCATCGACTATCCGGAGTCGAGCGGTGGCATCAGTGCGGCGTGGCACGCGGCGACCACGCGCTGACGAGCTGATGCGAGTCGCCGCGCGGGTGCTGGCCTGGGAACGGGCGCCGGCCGGATCACGCGTCGAGATCACGCTGCTCGGCCCGGCCGCGATGCGCCGCGCCAACGCCCGCGCGACCGGGCGCCGCGGGCTCACCGACGTGATCGCCTACGCGCTCCCGCAGCCCGACGGCCGCCTGATCGGCGACGTCTACATCTGTCCGGCGGCCGCCGCCCGCGCGGCACGCAACGGGACAACGCTCGGCCAAGAGCTCGTGCGTCTCGCCGTCCACGGCACGCTGCACGTGCTCGGCTACGATCACCCGGAAGGCCCGGGACGCATGCGCTCGGCGATGTGGCGACTCCAGGAGCGCTACGTGCAGCGGCTGGCATCACGCTGATGTTGACCGAAGCGGCGCTGCAGCTCGTCGGTCTGCTGGTGGCCGTCGGTACGGGGCTCTGGGCGGGACTGCTCGCGCTCGGCGAGGAGGCGGCCGTCGGCGAGGCGCTGCACACGCTCGGCGATGCGCCGCCGATCGCCGCGGAGCGGCGGGTGCCGCTGCATCGCGCACTGCACGTCGCGCGTCTCGCCTTACTGGTGCTCGGCGCCGTCGCGACGGCGAACGCCGTGGCGTGGTGGACGCGGCCGTGGCTCGAAGCGCTCATGACGCTGGTCGTCGGCACGCTGCTGCTCTTCATCGTGGGGGACGCGCTCCCGCGCAGCGTCGCGCGCATCGCGCCCGAGCTGTCGGACGCCGCGCTGCCGCTCGCCCGTCGCACGCTCGCGCCGTTTGGACCGTTGCTGTGGCTGCTCGCGTGGGCCGATCGCGGCTTGCACACGCTGATCGACACGCCGCGGCCGCTCCAGCCCGACCTGGGCGTCGCCCAGCGCGACATGCTGCTCGGCGTGTTCACCCTGGCCGACACGACCGTCGACGAGGTGATGACGCCGCGCCTCGACATGACCGGCATCGACGTCGCCGCGTCGACCGAGGACGTGCTCGAGACGTTCAAACACAACCAGCACACGCGCATGCCTGCCGTGGACGGCACGCCGGACAACGTCGCCGGCGTCGTGTTCGCCAAAGATCTCGTTCCCATCGCCATGGGGCTGGCGGAGCCGGGGACGCGCTGGCAATCGCTGATTCGGCCGGCCGCGTTCGTGCCGGAGACGAAGACGCTCGACAAGCAGCTGCGGGACTTTCAGGGGACGCCGGCGCACATCGCCATCGTCGTCGACGAGTTCGGCGGCACCTCGGGACTGATCACGCGTGAGGACATTCTCGAAGAGATCGTCGGCGAGATTCGGGACGAGCACGACACCGAGACGGCCCCGGCGATCCGCACCGACGGCGGACGGGTGTGGGTCGACGGTCGCGTGAGTCTCGACGAATTGTCGGCGGCGCTTGGCGCCACGATCTCCCACGCGGAAGTGTCGACGGTCGGCGGACTCGTCTTGTCGGCACTCGGTCGCGTGCCCCGACCCGGCGACGAGCTGACCCTGGACGGCTACCGCGTGGTCGTAGAGCGCGTCGAGCAACGCCGCGTCACGCAGGTCTCGTTCGAGAAGCGATGAACGTTCCGCTCACCGTTCTGCTGATCGGCCTGCTCACGGCCGGCATCGCCGCCGCGATCGGCGTCGCGGCGGCCACGGTCAGCCAGCACGACTTGACGCGCTGGGTCGCGTACAAGCTCCGCGGCTCGGCGGCGCGCGCCGGGGTGCTGCAAAACCCGGGGCGCACGCTGGCCGCGTCGAACATGCTCACCACGCTGGGCGTGCTGCTCGCGGCCGGCGCGATTCCCGCGCTGCTCGCCGCGACCACACCGACCTTCCTCGGCGTCTTCACGCTCGCCGTGGGCGTGCCGCTGTTCATCAGCGCGGTCTATCTCGTGCCGCGCGTCGTCGGCCGCCGGTGGGCCGAGCCGCTCGTCGCGCGCGCGGTGCCCTGGATGGAGCGCGCCGGCGTGGTGCTCTCGCCCTTCATTCCGCGCCGCGAGGAGTCGACGCGGACGACGCTCGCCGCGTTGCTCACCAGCGCCGACAGCGGGGCGCTCGCCGGCACCGACGAGATGGCGGTCGTCTCCGGCGTGCTCGC
>DATDEZ010000139.1:0-13333 GCA_036522875.1 Gemmatimonadales bacterium
TGCTCATCGTGATGGTCGGGGCGAGCACCGTCTATCACTGGCTGGAGGACGGCGCACCACTTGATCGGCCGCCCGCGGTCGTGCCCGAGGACGCGCTGTTCGCCCATCACCCCGGGCAGCGGTTCAGCTGGAATCCGCGTACGTGCGCGCTCATCGAGCTTGTCCGGCGCGTGCGGCAGTCGTGGCGCAAGCCGGTCGAGATCAAAGGGAATGTCGGCGGATGGCTCGTCGCCGGCCGCACGATGCGTGCGCAGGCGAAAGAATTGCGCACGAGCGCTCCCGATGCGACCAAAGTGCTGGACGACTTCGAGCAGCATCTGCGTCGCGCGTTGCGCCGGGCCATGCTGCATGCGCGCCGCGTCGTTGTGGTGCGGCAGCCCTGGTTCGAAAAAAACTACACGGCGGAGGAGTCGGGACGCTTCTGGCACGGCGGCATCGGCAAACCGTGGAAGGAGACCGTCACCGTGTACTTCAGTCTCGAGGTGATCAATCGACTGCTCGCGCAGGTCGAATCGCGCGTCGTGGCCGTCGCCGATGAGCTCGGGCTGCAGCACGTGAACCTGCGGCCGCTGCTCGATCAGGGACTAAAGCATTACTTCGACCACGATCACTTGACGCCCGAGGGCGCGCGGGTCGCGGGGCAGGCGATCGCCGCCGCGCTGACAGGTGCGGCACAGAGCGCGAAGCCTGCGACGGCCGCCCCGCGACGAGTCACGTTGCCACGAATCCCGTTGGCGGCGCGCGGATGATTGTGGGCGTCGGACTCGACGTCGTCAGCGTCGAACGCTGGGCCCGCGCGCTCGACAAGATCGCCAACGACGTCTTCACGCCCGCCGAGCTGGCGGGCTGCGCCGATCGGGCGGACCGCGTGGATGCGCTGGCTGCGCGGTTCGCCGCGAAAGAGGCGTGTCTCAAGGCGCTGAACACCGGCGTCGCGCAGGGCATGCTGCGTCAGGTCGAAGTGCTGTCGAGCCCGAGTAACGCGCCGTCGATCCAGTTGAGCGGCGCGCTCGACGCGCGGGCACGGACGGCCGGTGTGTGCCGTGCTCACGTAAGCCTGAGCCATCAGGAGGGCTTCGCCGCGGCCGTCGTGATTCTCGAAGGAGTAGAAAAGTGCTGATCTTGCACGTGGTCGCGCCGGCGGAGTTCGGCGGCCTCGAGCGCGTGATCCAGCTCCTCGGCACGGGGCTCCAGGAAGCGGGCCACGAGGTTCACGTCGCCTGCATCGTCTCGCATGCCGTCATCGCCGATCCCTTGCTCGCGCCGCTGTCCGCCGCGGGCGTGCAGACCCATCAAATCGTCGTGTCGGGCCGCGGCTACGCGCGCGAGCGCGCGGCAGTCGCCGAGTTGTGCCGGCGCCTGCGGCCCGACGTCGTGCACACGCACGGCTATCGGCCGGACGTCGTGGACGCCGGTGTCGCGCGCGAGCTGGGCATTGCGACGGTGACCACGGCGCACGGGTTCACCGGTGGTCCGTGGCGCAACCGGCTTTATGAATACTTGCAGCGCCGCGCGTTCCGGCAGTTCGACGCCGTCATTGCCGTCTCCCGGCCACTCGGCGAGCGACTGGCTGAATCCGGCGTCGCGCGAGACCGCCTGCACGTCGTGCCGAACGCCTATCGGCGGCTCACGCCGCCGCTCGATCGCACCGCGGCGCGCCGCGAGCTCGGCCTTCCCGTAGACGAATTCGTGGTCGGATGGGTCGGCCGGCTGAGCCAGGAGAAGGGACCGGACGTTCTGATCGACGCGCTCCCACTGCTGCGCGACGTGCCGCTCGCGATTTCGTTCGTGGGCACGGGCGTACAGAGCGAATGGCTCGAGGCGCGGGCCGAGCAGCAGAAAGTTGGTGAGCGGGTCCGGTGGCATGGCGTGGTGCCGGATGCCGGTCGCCTGTTTCCGGCGTTCGATCTCTGCGTGTTGAGCTCGCGGACCGAAGGCACACCGGTCGTTCTGTTCGAGGCGATGGCGGCGGGAGTGCCCGTCGTGACGACGGCGGTCGGTGGGGTTCCCGACGTCGTGTCAGCCGATGAAGCGCTGCTCGTGCCGTCCGAAGATTCACGCGCCCTGGCCGCGGCGATTCGCGACGTGTACACACAACCGGCAGCGGCGGCGCAGCGCGCTCGCGCCGCGCGGGCGCGGCTCGCGCGCGAGTTCGGTACGGGGCCGTGGATCGACCGCTACGTGGACATCTATCGCCGCGTTCGCCGCGAGGCGCGTATCGCGAGCGGAGCCGCCGCCTGATGCTCGCGCCCACGCTCATCCTCGCCCTCGCCGTCCTGTTCTTTCTCTACACGTACGGCGGCTATCCCGCGATTCTCAAACTGCTGAGTCTCGTCCGCCGGCGCCCGGTCGTCGAACGTGGCGCGGCACCCTTGCCGCCGATCAGCATCGTACTGCCCGTCTATAACGAAGTCGCGGTGATTGCGGCGACGCTGGAGCGCCTGCTCGCCGTCGATTATCCGGCGGATCGGCGGCAGATCGTCGTCGTCTCCGATGCGTCGACCGACGGCACGGACGACGTCGTCGCCACGTTCGCAAGTCGCGGTGTCGAGCTGCTGCGACTGCCGCAGCGTCAGGGAAAGACCGCGGCCGAAAACGCGGCGCGCGCGCTCCTTACGGGGGAGATCATCGTCAACACCGACGCGTCGGTGCGAATCGACGCGGGCGCCATCAAAGCGCTGGCCCGGGCCTTCGACGATCCGTCGGTCGGTGTCGCCTCCGCCCGCGACGTCAGCGTCGCGAATCTCGCGGCCGGCGTGAATGCGGGGGAGGGGACCTACGTCGGGTACGAGATGTGGATCCGCGACCTCGAAACGCAGGTCGACGGCATCGTGGGCGCGTCCGGTTGCCTGTACGCGATCCGCGCCGCCCTGCACATGCGGCCGATCCGTGAGGATTTGAGCCGCGATTTCGCCGCCGCGCTGACGGCACGCACGCAGGGCTTCCGCGCCGTCTCCGTGCCGCAGGCGATCTGCTACGTGCCGCGCGGTCGCTCACTCCATCAGGAATACCGCCGCAAGGTGCGCACGATCACGCGCGGCCTCGCGACACTCGCGTCCAAAGGCGGGCTGCTGAATCCGATGCGCTACGGCGCGTTTTCGTGGATGCTGTTCAGTCACAAGGTGTGTCGCTGGCTTGTGCCGTGGGCGCTCGTCGCGGCAACCGTGGCCCTGGCCGATCTCGCGGTCGTACTTCCAGCCGCCCGCGTGCTGTTCGCGGCGTGCGCCGCGATTGGTATCCTCGCGGCCGTGGGGTGGCGGCGTTCGAGCGACGGTGAGCTGCCGCGCGTGCTCGCATTGCCGGCCTATCTGCTCGCGGGCAACGTCGCCGTCCTACATGCCTGGATGAGGTTCGTCACGGGGCGCGCGGCGCCGGTGTGGGAACCGACCCGCCGCGACGCCCTCTCGTCGAGTTAGGCGGCAGCTCCGGCTGCGCCGTTCTGGTCGGCCTTCCGTCCGTTCCCGTTGCGGTGCGCCGCGACATACCGAGTGATGTCGGCCAGCGTGCCGAGATTGCTTTCGGTGATGTCGTCGTCCGCGACGACGACGCCGAATTCGCTCCGCACGAACGCGATCAGCTCCATCACGCCCATGGAGTCGATCACCCCGCGTTGCAGCAGACGATCCTGGTCGCCGAGCGAGAAGCCGGGACGCATATAGAGGAAGGTGTCGTGCACGTAGGCGCGCGTGCGCTCCAGGATTTCCGTCGGGGTCATGCTTGGCCCGCCTCCACGTTGATCGGTTCCAGTCGGACGTCATTGATGAACTGCCGGTGCCACAGCTCGGTCGACAGAATGCCCACGAGCGCCTGACTTTCCCGGAACCCGAGAGCGGTCCCGGCGCGACAGCGTCGTACGAGGCCGGCGACCGCCGCCGGCTCGAACAATCCCGTCTGCGCGAGGCTCGACTCGTCGAGCAGCTCCTGCACATAGTCGGGAGCGCCGGCGCCGAAGAACGGCGGCACGTCGGGCGCGCGGTACGGCTGCTTGGCGCGCTGCTGCACCGCGGGCGGAACGACGCCCGCCTCGCGCGCCCAGCGCCGCAAGATCGCCTTCTCCTGGAGCACCTGCAGCTTGGTTCCCGTCGGCAAACGCGCCGCGAACTCGAACACGCGGGTATCGAGGAACGGGTAGCGCGCCTCGACGCCGTGCGCGAGCGACATGCGGTCACCCTGCGAGCTCAACAGGTAGGGTGAGAGCAGCGTCACCATCTCGAGATACGCCGCGCGGTTGAGCGGCGACCACCGCATGAACTCGCGTGGCAGCGTTTCGCGCAGATCCGCAAGCGCGTCACGCTGCGCCAGCGTGCAGCGCAAGTCCGCCGAGTAGAAGTCCTTGATCCGCGACGTGAGCAGAAAGCGCGGCATGTGCGAGAACAACGGATCGTCGGGCGAGCCGGCGTCGAGAAACGCGTGCCGCCAGAAGTCGCCGCGCCGCCCCCGCGGATCGAGATAGGGATACAGCCGGTCAAACAGGCGCGGCCGCACTTGTGACGCCGGCTGGCGCAAACAGAACAGCCGAACCGCCGTCTCCTTGAAAAGATCGTAACCTAGGAACAGCTCGTCCGAGCCTTCGCCCGTGAGGACGACCTTGATGTCGTGCTCGCGCGCGAGCCGTGCCAACAGGTACATCGGCCCCGGCGCCGTCCTGAGCAGCGGCGTTTCGGCGTGACGGACGACGTCGGGAAACACCGCCGCGACGTCGGCCGGGCTGATCGACTGAATCTGATGGCGGCTCTGCAGCTGGTTCGCGACGAGGCGCTGGAACTCGCTTTCGTCGAGCCGCGGATCGTCGAACGTGACGGAGAACGTCCGGAGCGAAAATGGCGAGCCCTTCGACGCGAGCGCGCACGTGATGGAGGAGTCGAGTCCGCCGCTCAGGTATCCGCCCACCGGCACGTCGGACCTGAGTCGCAGCGCCACACTCGATTCCAGCAGCTCGCCGAGCTCGCCGAGGGTGCCCGGCGAGGCTTCGCGTGCTTCCGGATACTCGAGCTCGTAATAGCGCGTGTGGTGCAGCGCACCGTCCCACCCGGTCCATACGGCGAATGTGCCGGGCTCGAGCGAACAGACGTCGCGGAATACGGTCCGCGGCGGCCGCGCCGCCCAGAACGTGAAGACCTGATCGAGCCCGACCGGATCGAGCTCCGGGACGACCTCGCCGCTCGCGAACAGGGCCTTGGCTTCCGACGCGAAGACCACGTCGCCGTCGGCGATGCTGTAGAACAGCGGCCGGACGCCGAAGCGATCGCGCGCCAGGAAGATCGTGTCGGCGTGACGGTCGTAGATCGCGAAGGCAAACTGCCCGTTGAGCCGCGAGAGCATCGCCGTGCCCCATTGCTCGTAGGCGTGCACCAACACTTCGGTGTCGCAGCGCGTCTGGAAGCGGTGGCCTGCCGCGACGAGCTGCTCGCGCAGCTCCAGGTAGTTGTAGACCTCGCCGTTGTAGACGATCAGCACCGATCCGTCTTCGTTGCCGAGCGGCTGCGCGCCGCCCGCCACGTCGATGATGCTGAGCCGGACGTGCGCGAGCCCCACGCGCGCGTCGAGATAGCGTCCGGATCCGTCGGGCCCGCGATGCCGCAGCGCATTCGCCATGCGATCGAGCGCGGCGCCGGAAACCGGGCGCGTGAGATCGATGCCCCGATTGCGCCGCGCCATGCCGGCGATGCCGCACATCAGGCCGGTTCCTTCGCCATCGGCTCCGGCACCGGATCGACGAGCAACGGCGGCAGGTGGAGGTAGCGCGTCGCCGCGCGCTTCTGGTCGATGTCGCGCAGCGCGCGCGTCGCTTCGTCCGGCGTGCGGCCCAGCTCCAGTGCGACCGTGACGGGGTCGAGGCCCTGATTGTGCGCATGCAGCACGAGGTCGAGCGTCGCGGTGGGGAGCGCGAAGTAGAACTCTTCCTGCGTTTGCGGCAGCGAGTACGTGTCGGTCGTCGGCGTCCGCTTCCGGATCTCGGGCGACACGCCGAGATATTCGGCGAGCTCAAAAACTTGAGTCTTGTACAGGTGCGCGATCGGCTTCACGTCGGCGAGGCCGTCGCCGCCCTTCACGAAGAAGCCCTGGTCGTATTCCAGCCGGTTCGGCGTGCCCACGACGGCGTAGTGCAGGCGATCGGCATGGTAGTACTCGAGCATCGTCCGGACGCGCTGCTTGAAATTCGTCGCCGCGACGATCTCCCGGTATTCGGCGGCCGGCAGGCGCACCTGCCGCACCTCTCGCGAACCGTCGGCGCGCGGGATTTCAACGACGAGATACGAGACGTTCAGGCGATCGGACTCGAGCCGGCTGCCGGGCAGCACGACCTTGAATCGCCAGTTGTCCTGGAACTCGGGGATGACGCGACGGATCGCCGCGTTGCGGCGGTGATAGCAGCCGACCGCCGCGAGGATCTGCGTGATGTCTTCGACCGCGTAGCCGATGCCGAGCTGGTCGGCCCAGCGGCCGGCCATGCCGAGACTGTCGCCGTCGGAATCCTGCTCCGGCATCAGCAGGCCGAATACGTGGTTGGGCCCCACCGCCCGGACGGCGAGCGCGGCGCAGACCGACGAATCGATCCCGCCGCTCATGCCGACGACGAACCCGCGCCGGTTCAGAGACTCACCGAGCTGCTGGCGCAGTGCCGCCGCGATCCGCTCCGTTTCCTCCGCGGAGTTGAGGTGCAGATCGTTCGCCAAACTCACGTCAGTCCTCGTGTTGGGTGTGGGACGGCTGGGCGCTCGCGCGGGATGTATGCAAGGATGGCGCCGCAGAACCGGTGCGTCCGCCATGCCACGCCTCGCCGCAGGTGGTGCGCCGGCGCAACACCCGACTATGGCGGCGACTCACTCGGCGGGTGGTACAGGTGATGCGATGAGCTCCAAGCGTGACTGCCAACATCGCGGAGCTCCTCTGGAATTCGGCGGCCACCCGGCCCACGAAACCCGCCGTGATCGAACCGGGGGGGAGTGCCACGATCTCCTATGCCGAGCTCAGGGACCGCGCCTCCCAGATCGCCGCGGGGCTGACCGCCGCGGGCCTCCAAGATCACGATCGCGTCGGAATCTTCCTGGACGGCGGCGCCGAAGCGGTCGCCGCCTTCTTCGGCGTGGTCGCGGCCGGCGGCATAGCGGTCGTCATCAACGAATCGCTGCGGCCACGCCAGGTCGAGCATACGCTCGAGGCATCCGGCGCGACCATGCTGATCACGTCCGAAGACCTGCTGGCCCGGCAGCCCCGACCGCTCGACACGCAGAGCCGGATCGTCCACGCGCGAGACCTGACGACGAAAGAGACTGTGCCGCCTCGGCCCAAACTCGGACCCGACCCTGCGCAGATCGTCTACACGTCGGGCTCGACCGGCCTGCCGAAAGGCGTCACGGTCACGCATGGCAATCTGCTCGCCGCCGCCGAAACCGTGATCGGCTACCTCGGCATCACGGCGACTGATCGGATCGCGAGCATCCTGCCGTTCAGCTTCGTGTACGGCATGAGTCAGGTGCTGTGCGCCGCGGGCAGCGGCGCCGCGCTCGTCATCGAGCGGTCGCCCCTCGCCTCGCAGCTCGTGGCGGGCCTGCGCGCGCGCGACGTGACGGTGCTGGCGGCCGTGCCGCCGCTCTGGCAACAGCTCCTGAACGTCGCGGCCTTCCGCGACGAGATCTTGCCGAGTCTGCGGGTCGTGACGAACGCGGGCGGTCATCTGCCGGTCCCTGTCGTGCGAGCGCTGCGACGCGCCCAGCCGCACGCGCGGCTGTTCCTGATGTATGGTCTCACCGAGGTGCTGCGCAGCACGTTCCTGCCGCCGGAAGAAGTCGACTGCCGGCCCGACTCGATGGGGCGGCCGATCCCCGGCGCCGAAGTGCTCGTGCTGCGGGACGATCTCACGCCGTGCGAGCCGGGCGAGGTGGGAGAGCTCGTCCACCGCGGCTCGACCGTCACGCTGGGCTACTGGAACGATCCGGAAGAAACGGCGCGCGTGTTCCGGCCGCATCCGCTGCGCCCCCCCGGGGCGCCTGACGCCGAGCGCGTCGTCTTCTCGGGTGATCTCGTGCGGCGCGATGCCGACGGCTGGCTGTACTTCGTGGGACGCAGCCAACGGATGATCAAGACGCTCGGATATCGCGTGAGTCCGGACGAGATCGCGACCGTCCTGTACGCGTCGGGCGAAGTGGCCGAATGCATCATCACCGCCGAACCCGACGAAGCGCGCGGCGAGCGCATCGTCGCGCACGTCGTGCTCGCGGGCGGCGGATCGCTGGAACGGCTGCGGCGCTACGCTGGGACCGAGCTGCCGCGCCACATGCAGCCGGCGCGCTTCGATCTCCGCGAGTCGTTGCCGCGCCTCCCCAGCGGCAAGCATGACGTCGCGGCGCTGCGCGACGAACAACCCACGTGGACGTAATTCGCCCGTTCGAGCGTCACGACATCCCCGCCGTCGCGAAGCTGTTCCGCTGGGCGTTTCAACGGAACGGAACGCACACCGACGGCGAGCTCGAGTCGTACTTCGATCAGCTCTTCTTCGAGAATCCGTGGCGCGAGGATGATCTCCCGTCCTGGGTGCACGCCGACGACCAGGGAACGATCGACGGCTTCATCGGCGTGCAACCGAAGCGACTGCGGTTTCGCGGGCGCTCGATCCGGGCGATCACGGCCACGAAGCTCATGGCGGCGCCCACGGCCACGCCGCTCGTCGCCAGCCGCTTGCTGCGACGCGTGCTGGCCGGTCCGCAGCAGCTGCTGTACTCCGACATCGCCAACGATGCCGGCCGCCGCATCTTCGAGGCGCTCGGCGGCTGCACGATCATGCTCTACAGTCTGAAGTGGCAGCGGCCGCTGCGGCCGGCGCGTCACGCGATTGCATGGCTGGGCGCACGGGGCGCACCCGGTGCAGTGACGGGGTTGCTGCGGCCGATCGGCTCGGCGCTCGATTCCGTGCTCAAGCGCGGTGGCCCGACCGAGGTCGCGGCGATCGCCGACGGTTACGTGATCGAGGATCTCCCGCTGGACGTCCTGGCGCAGCGGCTGCCCGATCTGGTGGGCAATCGCCCGTTGCATCCGGAATACGATGAGCGCTGGCTCGATTGGATCGTGCGCGTCGCGCAGCAGACCATGCCGCGTGCCGTGTTGCGGCGCCGGCTCGTCCGGGACGCGGCGCAGCGTCCCGCCGGCTGGTTCCTCTACTTTCTGGAGCCGGGAGCGTCTGCCGAGGTACTGCAGCTCGTCGCGCGCAAAGACGCGTATGCGGCGGTGTTCGACGCGTTGCTGGCCGACGCCCGGGACGCGGGAGCGACGATGCTATCGGGGCGTCTCGAGCCGAGCATGGTGGCGGAAATGTCGGCGCGGCATTGTGTCTTCCGGCAGGCAGACCACTGGACGCTCGTGCAGACCAATGATCCCGAGATTCTCGGGACTATCGCCGCGGGCCGGGGATTCTTGAGTCGACTGGAAGGTGAGTGGTAGCGCGTCTTACCAGCCGTAACGCCGGCCGAGCATCACCGCGGGCGTGAGCAGCATGATCTTCAGGTCGTGGAGCGTCGAGCGCTTCTGGATGTATTCGAGATCATAGCTGAGCTTCTGGCGGACGTCGTCGACGCAGCTGTCGTACGCCTGATTGATCTGCGCCCAGCCGGTGATGCCCGGCAAGACCTGCTGGCGCCGCGGATATTCCGAAATCTGCTCGCGCAGCGAGGCGAAGATCGCGATCTGCTCGGGCCGTGGCCCGACGATGTTCATATCTCCGAGCAGGACATTCCACAGCTGCGGCAGCTCGTCGAGCCGCAGCTTGCGCAGCAGCCGGCCGATGGCGGTGATCCGCGGATCGTCGGGTGTCGCCCACACCTGCGCCGTGGGTGCCGCGCTCGGCGCTTCCGTCCGCATCGTGCGGAACTTGTACATCGTGAACGTGACACCGCCGTGGTCGGCGTGACGGCGCCGGTTGCCCCCGGCGTTGACGGGCTCGCGGCGATCGAGTCCGACGCGCTGCTGGGTGAACAAGACCGGACCGCGCGACGTCAGTTTGATCAGCACCGCGATCACGAGCATGGGGACCAGCGCGATGAGAAGACCGACCAATGCAATGAGGACGTTCAGGGCGCGCCGAGCGGCATCGCGCGAAATCGCGGAATCGAGCGTCGCGGTCAGCGGGAACGGGCGCAGTCGTGGTAGTGTCATGCCCGCGTAAGTCGCAAGCGGTGTGCCGTTTAACAGACGTATGCTGCACTCGTGCCACATGGCAGCTTCACCGCTCTGTTGGAGTCGTGCGACGCTGACGCGTCATCCACGGTTGAATGGTACGCGGTACAGCTCTTGCTCCCTCACTGCTCCGATGACTTCACGGCCTCTTCCAGCGCGACGCGATTCAACGCCTACACTCGTTCGGCGCGAGCCGGCACCCGCGACGCCGGCGTACGCGGATGATCAATCCGGCCCCGACTGGCGCCGCATCGGCAGCGCGCTGCTCCGCTTCAAGTGGATCGTCGCGCTGATGGTGCTGCTCGGCCTCGGCGCAGCCTTTGCCGCCACACGGGTGATGCGGCCCGTCTACAGAGCGCAGACAAATGTGTGGGTTGATGTCCCCGATCGGCGCGGCGAAAGCCCGTCGGACGCGCGCGGGCCGATCCGCCAGGGCGCCCTGCTCGACGCCGACGACTGGGTCGAGCTGTTGCGCTCCTACATCGTTCTCGATCAGGTCGTCCGCGATCAGCGGCTGTATCTCGGCGTCAATCGGCCGGCTGACCGGCCGGGCTTCGCGACGTTCAGCGTCTCCGACGTGTTTCGCCCCGGCGAGTACAAGCTGACCATCGCGGACGACGGGAAAGGCTACACGCTCGCGTCCGCCGACGGCGTGGACCTCGAGCGCGGGAGCGTCGGCGACTCGATCGGCCGGCGGCTCGGCTTCCATTGGTTGCCGGCGGCCGGAACATTCGCCGCGGGCCACGCCGTCGAGTTTACGCTCGTCACGCCGCGCGACGCGGCCTCGCGGCTCGGCGATCAGCTCGACGTGCGGATGGACGTGAACGGCAACTTCCTCGCGGTCGAGCTGCGCGGTACGAACCCCGTGATGATTGCCAACACCCTGAACGCGGTGGCGCAGCGCTACGTCGAAGTCGCGGCGCAGCTCAAGCGCGAGAAGCTCACGGAGCTGACGAAGATCCTGGAGAACCAGCTGACGACGGCGCAGCGCAATCTCGATCAGGCCGAAGGAGCGCTGCAGCAGTTCCGTACGCGCACGATCACGTTGCCGTCGGAGCAGGCGGGCGGCCAGGAAAGCGCGCCGAGCGGGGAAACGCACGACCCGATCCGCGCCGGCTTCTTCGAGACTCAAGGCGAGCGCGACCAGGTGCAGCGCGATCGCGAAGCGATCGAAGGCTTCCTCGCCGACTCCACGCGGCCGATCGACGTGCTCGCCGCGATCGAATCGGTGCAGCACGCGCCCGAGCTGACGAACGCGCTCAAGGAGCTGAGCGACAAGCAGGCGCAGCTCCGCGCGTACCGCTATCACTACTCCGAGGACTATCCGCCGCTGCAGCGCCTCGAGCGCGAGATCGGTGAGCTGAAACAGCAGACGATCCCGTCACTGGCGCGCGGGCTGGCCGCGCAGCTCGCCGTCCGCGAGGGCGAGCTCGGCCGGCAGGTGGATGAGGCGTCGGCCGATCTGCGCGGCATCCCCGGGCGCACGATCGCCGAAATCCGGCTGCGTCGCAACGCGCAGCTGAAGGAACAGACGTACACGGCACTCCAGCAGCGCTTCGACCAGTCGCGGCTCGCCGCGGAAGCGACGGTGCCGGACGTGCGCATTCTCGATCCCGCGATCGTGCCGCAGCGGCCGGTGAAGAACACGGCGCCGCGGCTCCTGCTCATGGGATTGGTGCTCGGCCTCGGACTCGGGTTGGTCGGCGCCGTCGTGCTCGACCGCGTCGATCCGCGAGTGCGCTATCCCGAGCAAGTGTCGCGCGACCTCGGACTCCCGATCCTCGGCGCCGTGCCGCATCTGCGCGCCAAGGAGCCGGCGGAAGTCATCGAGGCGCTGCGCGGCCTGCGGCTCAACGTCACGCACGAGTACGGCGCCGGCCCGGTCGTCGTCACGGTGACGAGTCCCGAGCCGGGCGACGGCAAGTCATTCGTCTCGGCGAACCTCGCGCTCTCGTTTGCCGAGGGCGGACATCGCACGCTGATCGTCGACGGGGACGTGCGGCGCGGCGTCCTGCACCGGCGATTCAAAGCCAACCGCCAGCCCGGCCTTGTCGATTTCCTGCGCGGCGAAGCGACGGCCGAGCAGATCGTCCAGGAGACGCCGCACCAGCGGTTGTCGCTCATCGGCTGCGGCACACGCACGCAGCGCGCGCCCGAAGTCCTGGGATCGCCGGCGATGCACGAGCTCTTCCGCGATTTGCGCGAGCGCTACGACGTGATTCTGGTCGACAGCCCGCCGCTCACCGCCGGCGTCGATCCGTTCGTCCTGGCGACCGAGACCGGCGCGATGCTGGTCGTGCTGCGGACGGGACACAGTCACAAAGACGTGACGGGCGCGAAGCTCGAGGTCCTCGATCGCCTGCCGGTCCGCCTGCTCGGCGCGGTGTTGAACGACGTGCCGCGCGGCGCGGCGTACGGTTACTACGCCTACTACTCATACTACTTGCCGGGCTACGAGGCGGTCGAAGAAGTGGAACCCGAAGGCCGCCGCGTCTCGGCGCCGCAGGTGATATAAATGAATGTTTCGCGCTTCTTCCTCAGCATTGCGCTCGCGTCCGTCATCGCGACGCCGGCCGTAGCGCAGACTCCCGAGCCGGCGTTTCAGGTCGGCGACCGCGTGCTGCTCCACGTCGAAGGCGACTCCGCGCTGTCCGACACGTTCACCGTCGTCGCGGGGCCGGCGATCCGGCTGCCTGATATCGGTGAAATCTCGCTGGCCGGCGTCCGCCGCACCGATCTCGAGTCACACCTCCAGCACGAGCTCAGCCGCTACATCAAGGACGCGGTCGTCCAGGCGCGCGCCCTGATTCGCGTATCGGTCGTGGGAGAGGTGGCACATCCCGGCTTCTACGCCGTGCCGATCGATCTCGTGCTGCCCGACGCGCTGATGCTCGCGGGAGGCGCCACGCAGACGGCGCGCGTCGACAAGCTACGCGTGGTGCGCGGCACCGCGCCGCTGTGGGAGGGCGACCGGCTCCAGGCCGCCATCGCCCACGGCTCGACGCTCGATCAGCTCGGCATCCAGGCCGGCGACCGGATTCAAGTCCCGGGGGAGCGCGATCCCGAATCGAAGTGGCGGATCGCCGGGATCCTCGTCACGAGCCTCGCGACCGTCGTCACCGTGGTCGCGCTGACGCACCACTAGAGCCGCGGCCGGCGCCGC
>DATDEZ010000140.1:0-50984 GCA_036522875.1 Gemmatimonadales bacterium
GGAGCCGGGGAACGAGGACGAAGAAACCGTCGCGACCGGTGCGCACGCCGCCGCGGTCGGCGGATTCACGGCGATCTGCGCCATGCCGAACACCGATCCGGTCACCGACAACCAGGCCGCGGTCGGCTTCATCGTGCGGCAGTCGGGGCGCGCCGGCGGCGCGCGAGTCCATCCGATCGGCGCCGTGTCCATCGGTCAAAAAGGCGAGCGCCTCGCCGAGTTCGGTGAAATGGTGAGTGCGGGCGCGGTGGCCGTGTCGGACGACGGCAAGCCGGTCGCGTCGAGCCACCTGATGCGCACGGCGCTCGAGTACGCGCGCACCTTCGACATTCCGGTCGCCGATCATTGCGAGGACCCGTCGCTCGCGTCGGGCGGCGTGATGCACGAAGGGCTGGTCTCCACGCGTCTCGGCCTCAAGGGCATTCCGGCCGCCGCCGAGGAGATCATGGTCGCGCGCGACGTGCTGCTCGCCGAGCTGACGAGCGGCCACGTCCATCTCTGTCACATGTCCACGCGCGGATCGGTGGCGATCATCCGCGAGGCGAAAGAGCGGGGCATTCGCGTGACCGCCGAAGTGACGCCGCATCATCTGACATTGACCGATTACGCCTGCGAAGAGTACGACACGCACGCGAAGATGAATCCGCCGCTGCGCGAATCGGCCGACGTCGCGGCGCTGCGCGGCGCGCTCAAGGACGGCGTGATCGACTGCATCGCGTCCGACCACGCGCCCCATGCCTACGACGAGAAAGAGGCGGCGTTCGACGACGCGCCGTTCGGCGTCGTCGGGCTCGAGACGGCGTTCGCGGTCGCGTACACGGAGCTGGTGAGTGGCGGCGTGTTCACGTTGCCCGAGCTGATTCGGCGGATGAGCACGGCGCCCGCGCGCGCGTTCCATCTTCCCGGCGGCACGCTCGGGGCCGGCGCGGTCGCGGACGTGACGGTCCTCGATCCGGCCGCGAAATGGACCGTCGATCCGACGCAGTTTCATTCGAAGAGTCGCAACACGCCGTTCGCGGGGCGCGCGCTCAGCGGCCGCGCGATTCTCACGCTCGTCGCCGGCACCATCGTTCACGAGCTGTGACCGCGGCCCAGGTGGCTCGGCGCATGGCGCTGTGCTGCCGGCAGCTCGCCGCACACGGTTTGATCGCAGGACGCGACGGCAACGTGTCCGTGCGTCTCGGCAAGGAACGCGTGCTCGTCACGCCGAGCGGCGTCATCAAGGCGCTGCTCGAGTCGCGCGACATGGTCGAGGTTGATCTGCAGGGCAGGCCACGTCGGCGCGGCACGCGCAAGCCTACCAGCGAGTTGGACTTACACTTGCGCGTTCTGCGCCACCGACCGGACGTCCAGGCCGTGGTGCATGCGCATCCGCCCGTGGCGACGGCGTTTGCCGTTGCGGGGCAAGAGATTCCGGGCAATTTGTTGCCGGAGCTTATCTTCGTGGTCGGGCCGGTGCCGCTGGTGCCGTTCGGGATGCCGGGCACGCCGGATCTGGGTGATCGGATCGTTCCGTATCTCGAAGCGCAACGTCCTCACGCGCTGCTCCTTGCCAATCATGGCGCGGTGACGATGGGCCGAACGCTCGACGAGGCCTGGATCCGGATGGAGAGCCTCGAGCACGCGGCGCGAATCATCATGACGGCGCGTGCGGTCGGGGAGCCACAGCCCCTGCGCGCCGAGGTGGTCGCGCGATTGGAAGCAATGCGGGAGCAGAATGGCTAAGAATCCGTCCAAAAGCGCTGCCGCGATTCAGCGGCTTCTCGAAGAGCGCCGCCAGTACGAGGCGTGGCTCGCGCGCATCAACGCGACCGCGGACTCGGCGCCCGAGCACGTCCGCACGCGCGTGAAAGCCGACTATGAGGCGCGACTGCAGGCCGTCACCGAGGAGCTGAAGGCGCACGCCGAGGCCGCGCGGCAACTGATCGCGCAACGCAAAGAGGCGCTCGCCGAGCTCCAGAAGAAGGAAAAGGGAGCGGCCGAGCGGCTCGCCGAGACCGAGCTCCGTCACGAAGTGGGCGAGTACGATGAGGCGCAGTGGGCGCAGGTGCACAAGGACGCGCTCGCCGACCTCGGTGCGGTGCGCGACGAGCTGATGGACGTCGAGCGCGACATCACGCGGCTCGAGGAGCTCGACGATCTGGTCAAGGCGAAGCCGCAGGTGACCGCGCCGCCACGGTCGAGACCCGCGGAGAAGCGCAAGACGCCGCTCGACGAGCTCGCATTTCTCAAGTCGGTGACCGAGGATGCGAAGAGCGCGCCGTCGCCGCAACGCGCGAGCGGGGCGCAGTTTCAGCCGGTCGAGCCGGACGTGACGCCGGACTTGCCGGAGGACGAAGACGCGCCGGTCAAGAAGACGTTGAAGTGCCGCGAGTGCGGCACGATGAATCTGGCGACGGAGTGGTACTGCGAGAGCTGCGGCGCGGAGCTGGCTGCGCTCTAATTACTTCGCTTTTTCCTTGAGTCGTTTCACCAAGGCCGCGAGGCGCGATTTCTGCCGAGCGGCATTGTTTTTATGGATCAAGCCTTTGCGCGCCGCGCGATCGAGCACGCGGGCGGCGAGCGCATAGGCGACCGCGGCGGCATCGGCGGTGGCGGCAGCCCGGACGCGCTTCAGCGCGGTCCGCAGCGAGGAGCGCTGCGCGCGGTTGCGCTCGGTGCGCGTGCGCGCCTGACGCATCGCTTTTTTCGCGGATTTGATCTTCGGCATGGCGCGGAAAGTAGGCGGTAAGTTGCGTCGGGTCAAGGCGCTACGTTATCTTAGGCCGTGCGGCTCGAGGAAATCCTGCTGCTGATTCCGGTGCTGCTTTTCTCGGTCGTGGCGCATGAGTATGCACACGCCGAAGCGGCCTACCGGCAAGGTGACAGCACCGCCTACATGCTCGGGCGGCTGACGCTCAATCCCCTCAAACACATCGATCCGTTTCTCACGATCATCCTGCCGGCCATCCTGATCGCGATTCACGCGCCCGCGTTCGGCGGCGCCAAGCCGGTGCCGGTCAACCCGCGGAATTATCGCAACTACAAGCGGGGCGAGATCATCGTGTCGCTCGCGGGCATCGCGACCAACCTCGCGCTGTTTGTCCTGAGCTCCATCGCTTACGCGGTCGTCGGCCTCCTGGCGGGACCGCTGGCGGCGCTCCGGCCCAGTCTTGCGATTCTGCAGAGCATGATGTGGGTGGCGATGTACATCAATCTGTTTCTCGCGTTCTTCAATTTGATTCCGTTGCCGCCGCTCGACGGGAGTCACGTGCTCAAGCTGCTGCTCCCGCCCGCGGCGGGCGCCCGGTTTCGGCAGCTCTACGCCCTGAGCATCTTCCCCATCCTGCTGGTCGTGTGGTTCCTTCCGGGAGTGATCGACGTATTTCTGTGGCCGGCGTACCAGCTACTCAGCGTCGCGTTCGGCCTGGTCGGCGGATTCCATCTGCAGGGTGCGTTGCCGTCATGACCAGCCCGATCACGCGCGATCATTCCGGGGGAGCCGGCTTCGTCGTCGAGCTGGAGAAGTTTTCCGGCCCGCTCGACCTGCTGCTCCATCTGATTCGCGAAGACGAAGTCGACATCACCGACCTGCCGATCGCGAAGATCGCCGATCAATTCTTGTCCGTCATCAATGAGCTGGGTCTCAATCAGGCGGCCGATTACCTCGAAATGGCGGCCCGATTGCTTCGCATCAAGGCCCAGATGCTGCTGCCGCGGCGCCTCGGCGACGACGAGTGGGAAGATCCGCGCGCCGAGCTGGTGCGGCGGTTGCTCGAGTATCAGCAGATCCGCGAGCTGGTGGACTGGCTCGGCCGCGCCGCCGACGCGCGCGCCGAGCGCTTCGGCCGCGGGTACGAGGCGCCGCCTCCCGACGCGCCGCCGGCACCGCTCCAGATCGAGCTCAACGACCTGCTGGCGGCGGCCGAGCGCGTGATCGCGCTGATCCCCGAGCCGATGCTGCATCGCGTGGTGCCGCGACCGCTGGACGTCGAAGGAGCGACCGAGCGCATCATGAAGTTGCTCGCCGAAAGAGAAGAGTTCGGCTGGTTCGATATCGTGGGAAAGCAGTCGACGATCGTGGACGTGCTCTCCGCGTTCATCGCATTGCTCGAGCTCGCCAAGCGCAGCACGGTCACCCTCTCGCAACCCGAACCGTTCGCCCCCATGGTCATCACGCGTGCAACCCCTCGCGAAGCTGCTTGAAGCGGCGCTGTTCGCCGCGTCGCGCCCGCTGACGATCGAGGAGCTGGCGTCGCTCGATCCCGAGGCGGGCGAGCCTGCGATCGTCGCCGCGTTGGCCGACCTGCAGTCGGTGTACACCGAGGACCACGGCGTCGAGCTCGTGGAGATTGCCGAGGGGTGGCAGTTCCTCACGCGCCGCGAGTACGCCGAGACGATCGAGCGCGCGCAGTTCGCGCTGCGCCCGCGCCGTCTCTCGCCCGCGGCGCTCGAGACGTTGGCGATCATCGCGTATCGCCAGCCCGTCGGGCGGCTCGAGGTGGACGAGATTCGTGGCGTGGATTCGGGCGCGGTGATCGACAAGCTGGTCGAACGCGGGCTGATTGAAGTGGTGACGCGCGGCGAGGGACTCGGCCGGCCGCTCCTCTACGGCACGACCCCCTCGTTTCTCGAGATCCTCGGCCTCAAGGATCTCGAGGACCTGCCGCGTCTCGAGGAGCTGTCCGTCGCGCTGCGGCGCCCCGCCCCCGTCGACGAGCCCGAATGACGTTGATGCGCCTGCAGCGCGCGTTGGCGCGCGCGGGCGTCGCGTCGCGACGCAAGGCCGAAGACTTGATTCGGGCCGGGCGCGTGCGCATCGACGGCGAGGTCGCGACGATCGGCATGAGCGTCGATCCCGACACCCAGCGCGTGACGGTCGACGGCCGCGCGGTGCGGGCTGCGACGCGCACCACGTGGATCGCGCTGAACAAGCCCATCGGGTACGTCGTCAGCCGCTCCGATCCTGAAGGACGCCGCACCGTCTACGGCCTCCTCCCCAAGGTGCCGGGTCTCACGTACGTTGGACGGCTGGACGTGATGACGTCCGGCCTGCTGCTCCTCACCACGGACGGCGCGGCCGCCCATCGGCTCATGCATCCACGCTACGCCGTGCCGCGCACCTACTGGCTCGGCGTGCACGGCGCCGATGCCGAAGAGATCCGGCGGGCGCTGGCGCAACGCATCGTGATCGACGGCCGGGCGGTGCAGATCGTCGAGTCGCGCGTGCGACCCGCGGGACGATCGGTCGAGATCGACCTGACGCTGGCCGAAGGGCGCCAGCGCATCGTTCGCCGCGTCGCTGAGGAGCTGGGTCTCAAGGTGGAATGGCTGCACCGCGTCGCGTACGGTCCGGTGCGCCTCGGAAAGCTGCCCGAAGGAAAGTGGCGCGAGCTGACGCGCCAGGAAATCACCGCGATCGAGCGACTCCGCGGAGCGGACTAGACGACCGATGGCGATCGACACAGGAGCAGTGGACCGCGCGCTGGGCGCGATCGGCACGACGTTCCGGCTGACGCGCCTCTATCCGCCGTCGCATCCGGCGGTGCTGGAGGCGATGCGGCAGATCAGCTCGGCGCTGCCCGCGCTCGCCGGTCTCGGCACCGTGGAGCTGAAGATCGGCGCGACGGGACTGCACTGGCACGGCCAGCACCTGTTGCCACGCAACACGCAGGTCGCCGAGCTCGCCGGTCTGTTGTTCGCGCGCGGCGTGCGCGCGATCCAGATCAATCCCGGTGTGACGCCCGAGCACTGGCTCGGCCTGTTCGGCGTGGCGGTCGGGAACGTCCAGCCCGACGACGCCGCGCTCGGCCGCCTGACGTTGCTCCTGGGCCGCCGCGCGAGCCAGCGCTTGTCCGCCATTCGCGACATTCCGACGCCACTGTCGTCACCGCCGCCACCTTCAGAACCTCCACCACCTCCACCAACGGTCGCTCCAGCACCTCCACCAACGGTTGCTCCAGCACCTTCCCCAACAGTCGCCGCTGCTCCCTCGCAGCCGACGTTCTCGCCGACGGATCATAGCGGCGCGTTTCGCGCGCAGGCGCTTCCTGCGGACGTCGAAGCGCGCCGGGCCGCGCAGGCGCTGCAGCTCGCGTCGCGGCCGGAAGATCAGCGCGAGATCATCGAGAAGCTCCGGAAGCTGGCGCCCGACGTCATTGCGCTGCGCGAGATCGGGACGGTAGCCGAAATTGTTGCAGGATTGGACCGCAGCTTGAGCAAGATACAGGACCCTGACATTCAGGACGCGATCGGCGAGGTTGCGGGGGCGCTTGCGGACGAGGCTATCGTGGAGCGTATGGTCGTGCGTCTCGGCGAGCAGCGGGTACCGCCGGGAGAGCGCGCCCACCTCGTCCGCGCGGTCGGCGCGCTCGGCGCGGTTTCGGCGAAATTGGTGGTGGACGCGTATCTCCACGCGCCGGCCGAGCTGCGCGAGGCGTATCGCGCGGCGATGCGGGAGGCCGGCGATCGCAGCGTCGAAGTGCTGATGATCGAAGCCGAGAGCAAGGTGCCGGAAGTCGTGGCCGCCGCGGCGGAGTTCCTGGGGCTCTCCGGCAATCCCGGAGTCGCTGAAACGTTGATTCGTTTGACGCGTCACAGCGACGAACGTGTGCGCGAGGCGGCATTGCTCGGACTCGCGGAGCTGGGTGGGCGCGAGATATCGCGACCCGCGATGCCCGCACTGAAGGACGAATCGGTGCTGGTGCGCACGGCCGCCGCGCGCGCGATCGCCGCCGCCGGCGACGTGGGAGCGTCGACCGTCCTCATCCGGCGGCTGGAGCAGGAGAAAGACGAGGGGGTATTGGCTGCGTTGCTGAAGGCCATCGGCCAGCTCGGCGCCAAAGAGGCGCTCGACGTGCTGGCCAAGTACGCCGAGCCGGGCGGCAAACCGCGGCGCACGCCGTACGTGCGTGCCGCGGCGATCGAAGGCCTGGCGCGACTGGACCGTTTGGAGGCGAAGGCGTTGCTCGAACTCTACGCGCGGGACAAAGAGCCGACGGTGAAACGGGCGGCTGAGGCGTCGCTCCGATGACCGCCAAAGCGGCGAAGACCCAGGACGCGGCGCTCACGCAGACCATTACCCGCGAAGTCGCCAAGCGCGTCGTGGGCCAGGAGGTCATGGTCGAGCGGCTGATGATCGGGCTGCTGACCGGCGGGCACATTCTGCTGGAGGGTGTGCCGGGCCTCGCGAAGACGCTCGCGGTGCGTACGGTGGCCGAATGTCTGCGCATCAGCTTCTCGCGCATCCAGTTCACGCCCGACCTGCTGCCGGCCGACGTCGTCGGCACCATGGTGTTCGATCAACGGTCGCAGGAGTTCTATCCGAAGAAAGGCCCGCTGTTCGCGAACCTCGTGCTCGCCGACGAAATCAACCGCGCGCCCGCGAAGGTGCAGTCCGCGTTGCTCGAAGCGATGCAGGAAAAGCAGGTCACGATCGGCGGCGAGACGTTCTTCCTCGGCGAGCCGTTCCTGGTCCTCGCGACGCAAAACCCCATCGAGCACGAAGGGACGTACCCGCTGCCGGAAGCGCAGCTCGACCGTTTCATGCTGAAGGTGCGCGTAGGGTATCCGACGCGCGACGCGGAGAAAGAAATCGTCGGCCGCATGGCGTCGGGCCGGCCGATCGAGGTACAGCGCATCGCCGAGGCGGAAGACATTCTCGCGGCACGCAGCGCGATCGCCGAGCTGTTCATGGACCAGAAAGTGGTGGACTACATCGTCGACGCGGTGCGCGCGACGCGCGAGCCGCAGGCGGTCGGTCTGCCGGAGCTCAAGCCGCTGATCGCGTTCGGCGCCTCGCCGCGCGCGTCCATCTATCTGGCGCAGGCGGCGCGCGCCCACGCGTATCTGCGCGGCCGCGCGTTCGTCGTGCCGGAAGACGTGAAGGCGATGGCGTACGACGTGCTGCGCCACCGCGTGCTGCTCACGTTCGAGGCCGAAGCGGAAGACATGGACGCCGACCAGGTCATCGGAAAAATCCTGGAGGCCGTGGGAGTGCCGTGATCACCCGCGAGGTCCTCAAGCTGGTCAAGGGGATCGAGCTCCGGACTCGCAGCCTCGTCAACACGCTGTTCACGGGCGAATACCGCTCGGTCTTCCGCGGGCAGGGCATCGAGTTCGCCGAAGTGCGCGCCTACCAGCACGGCGACGACTTCCGCGCGATCGACTGGAACGTCTCGGCCCGCATGGGCCATCCCTTCGTCAAGACATATATGGAAGAGCGGGAGATCACTCTCCTGCTCATCGTCGATCAATCGGGCTCGCTGCATTTCGGCCGGCCGTACACGAAAGCGGGACTGGCCGTCGAAGTCGCCGCGGTGCTGGCGCTCGCGGCGGCCCGGCACA
The DNA here is from genome assembly GCA_036522875.1 of Gemmatimonadales bacterium. Classification (GTDB taxonomy): domain Bacteria; phylum Gemmatimonadota; class Gemmatimonadetes; order Gemmatimonadales; family GWC2-71-9; genus 20CM-2-65-7. Next base: position 8,326 of record DATDEZ010000140.1, read on the forward strand.
ACGACCGCGTGGGGGCGCTGTTGTTCGCCGATCGGCCGGAGCTCGTCGTCCGGCCCGCGAAGGGCCGGGCCCACGCTCTGCGCGTGATCCGCGATCTCGTCGCGTTCAGCCCGAAAGGCCGCGGCACCAATCTCGCCGGCGCGCTGCGCTACGCGATGAAGCTCCTGCGCCATCGCGCGATCATCGTCGTGCTCTCCGACTTCCGCGCCGAATCGTGGGAAGAGCCGCTCGGCCAGCTCGCGGCGCGCCATGAAGTCGTCGCGATCACGATCGACGACCCGCGTGAGTACGACCTGCCGGACGCCGGTTGGGTCGAGCTCGAGGACGCCGAGAGCGGCCAGCGCCTCCTCGTGGACACGAGTCATGCGCCCACGCGCACGCGGATCCGCGTGGCGGCCGAGCGCTTGCAGCAGGAGCGCAGCCGCAAGCTCGTGCAGGCCGGCGTGGACCGCGTGGCGCTGCTGACGACCGTCCCGTACGGCGTGCCGCTGCGGCGCGCGTTCGCCGAGCGCGCGCGCAGGATGAGCCGATGATGCTGCTGCTCGTGCTGGCGCTGCAGGCGGACGGGGGGGGCTGGTCGGCCACGCCCGCACAGCCGACCGTCGGCGACACGATCGTGCTCGAGCGGACGATCGCCGCGCCACCAGGATGGCGCATCCGCGCCGGCAAGTTGGCCGCGGGAAGCAACGCCGAGCCGCTCGGCGATCCGGCGGTGCTCGCCGGCTCCCAACCGGGCGATTGGGTCGTGCGCTATCCCGTCGTGGCGTGGTCGGCGGGGCAGGTCACGCTCGACATGCCGCCGCTGTGGCGTCTCGGCCCCGACGGCACGGCCGATTCGCTGTCCGGCGGCACGGCCGCGTTTCACGTCGCGAGCGTCATTCCGGATACGGTGCGATCGCCAAAGCCACAGCCGTTCCTCGGACCGCTGCGACTGTCGCACACGAGTCCGATTCCCGTGACTGCGGCAGCGGTGCTCGCGGCGGCCGCGCTGTTTGGTCTCATCGGGTGGCGGCGCCGGGCGCCGCGCGCGATCGGCGCGGACGAGGAGATTGCCGCGAGTGGCGAAGTGCCGGACGCGCGCTGGCTCGCGGCGGGTGAGCCCAAAGCCGTGGCGGCGCGCGCGGCGCAGCGTCTCCGGCACGCGGTCGCGCTCGCGATTCCGGATGCGCACGAGGCGCTCAGCACCGCGGAGTGTCTCGCGGCCGTGGAGCGCGCGCGACCCGATGCCCCGCTGCGCGATCTGCGCGAGCTGCTCGAAGCGCTCGATCAGGTCGCCTTCGCGACGGCGCACGGTATCGACGTGGCGCCGCTCGCGGCCCGCGCCCGCGCGCTGGCTCGCGAGCTGAGCAGCAGGAACGGCGCGAATGGGGCGGGAGCGGGAGCCAAGACCGGATGACGTTCGCGCGCCCGCTGCTCCTGATCCTGCTCGCCGCATTGCCGCTGTGGTGGTGGTGGCGCGCGCAGCGGGTGCGCCGGATGGCCGGCGCGCCGATGAGCGACGTGCGGCCCGCGATGGGACCGATGGAGCGCCTCTGGGTGGCGCGACTGCCGGTGTCACTGCGGTCGTTCGCGCTCGCGGCATGGATCATCGCCGCGGCGGGGCCGCGCCTCGGCTCGGCGCGCGCCGAGCTCCGCAGCGAGGGGATCTCGATTGTCCTGGCGGTCGATATCTCGAGCAGCATGCTGGCGGAGGATTTCTCGCCCGCCAACCGGCTCGACGTCGCCCGCCGTACGGCAACTGAATTCGTGCGCGCCCGCAACTCCGATCGCATCGGTCTTGTCGCGTTCGCAGGACAGGCGCTGACGCAGGTGCCCATCACGACCGACTACGAGGTGCTCGAGGAAGCGATCCGCCAGCTGCGGGTCGGAATTCTCGAGGACGGTACGGCGATCGGCACGGCGATCGCGACGAGCGCGAACCGATTGCGGCGCGCGCCCGGCAAGAGCAAAGTCGTCATTCTGCTGACCGACGGCGTGAACAACAAAGGCACGGTCGACCCGCGGACGGCGGCGCAGGCGGCGCAAACCTTCGGCATCAAGATCTACACGATCGGCGTCGGCACCGAAGGGCAGGCGCCGGTGCCCACCGGACAGGGGCCGCTCGGGCTGCGCTACGAAACCATGCCGGTCGAAATCGACGAAGCGTTGCTTGGCGAAATCGCCCAGGAAACGGGTGGCCGGTACTTCCGCGCGACCGACGCCGCGTCGTTGTCCAACATCTTCGGCGAGATCAACCGGCTCGAGAAGACGCCGGTGCAGCATCTCGTCTATCGCCGCTACGAAGAGGCGTATCGCTGGCCGCTCGCGCTGGGGCTGCTCGCGCTGGCGCTCGAGGTCGTCGTGGCGGGCACGTTCTCGGTGCGCGTCCCATGATCACGTTCGACGCTCCCGTGATGATGGCGCTCGCCCCGTTAGTGGGCGCCGCGGTATGGGCGGCCGCCACGTGGGCGCGGCGCGCGCGCATTCGCCGTGCGGCGGCATGGTCGGAAGCGACGGCGCGCATCGCCCGCAACGCCGGCCGGCTCGGCGCCCCCGCGCTCGGTCTCGCCGCGGGGCTGGCGGCGATCGCGCTCTCCGGCCCGCGCTGGGGCGAGGAGCGGATCGTCACCGAGACACGCGGGCTCAATCTCGTGTTCGCGATCGATATCTCGCGCTCCATGCTCGCCGAGGACGTCCGGCCGAGCCGGTTGGCGCGGGCGCTGCGGGAAGCGCGACGATTGGTGCAGGATCTCGACGGCGACCGGCTCGGGCTCTCGGCGTTCGCGGGGACGAGCTACATCCTCTCGCCGCTCTCCGTCGACGGCTCGGCGCTGACGCTCTATCTCGACGCCCTCGATCCCGACGTGGCGTCGGAAGGCGGGACGTCGCTCGCCCCCGGCTTGGCGCAGGGGATCGAGCTGCTGCGCGCGAGTCCCGAGATCGCCGATCGCGTGCTCGTGATGTTCACCGACGGGGAAGCCCATGATTCGCTGGAGGAATCGCTGCAGGAAGCGCGGCGACTCGCGACGCTCGGCATTCATCTGATTCTGGTCGCCGAGGGCGGAAAGCAGCCCACCAAGATTCCCGTGCGCGACGACCGGGGCACGTTCGTGTCGTGGCAGCAGGACGAGACGGGCAACCCGATTCAGACGTCGCGGCGCGACGACGTGCTCGGCGCCGTGGCCGACGCGGCCCAGGGGACGATCGTGGCGGCCGAGCTGCCGGATCAGGCGGGCGCGGTGCGCGACCTGGTGGCCTCGTACAAGCGCGCAACGGCGACGGAAAGCCGCACGCAGCGCGGGCGACCGCGCGCCTGGATTCCGCTGCTGCTCGCCGCGATCGTGTTGTGCGCGCAAACGTTCACGCGCCGCACGGCCGCGCTGATCGCGCTGCTCGTCTGCCTGGCACCACGCCTCGATGCGCAGCGTCCGCGCTCGAGCGCCGAGAAGGCGTGGGATCGACGCGACCCGCGCGCCGCGGCGGAGTCGTATCTCACTGATCTCAAGGCGCATCAGGACGACGACACGGCCTGGTACAACACCGGGACGGCCGCGCTCGCGGCCGGCGATACGACGCTGGCGCACGCGACCCTGGCGCGCGCCGCCGCGTCGCTCGATCCCGATTTACGCTTCCGCGCGCTCTACAATCTTGGATTGCTGGAGCTGCTCCAGGCACGATCCGACACCACCGGGCGCGACTCGCACCTCGCGGACGCCGAGCGCGCGTACCGCGAGGCGCTGTTGCTCGAGCCGCATCACATTCGCGCGAAGTGGAATCTCGAGCTGGTGCGTCGCCTGCGCGGCGGCGGCGGGGCCAGCAACCCGCCACCCAATCCGCCCCCCAATCCGGGCGGCGGCGGCGGGGGAGGAGGCGGCGCGGGCCAGACGCCGCCACCGCCGCCGTCCGGTCAGAACGGCGGCGGCATGAGTGAGTCGCAGGCCGACCAGGTATTGCGGGCGAGCGGTCAGGAAGAGCTGCGCACGCGTCGCGATCGCACGGGCCGCACGCGCCGCGCCGCCGCGGCGGGAGTGAAAGACTGGTGATGCTGCCGATGCTCGCGGCCGCGGTGCTGCTGCAAGGCGCGGAGGTGACCGCCAGCGTGGATCGCACGCGCCTGCGCGTCGGCGAACAGCTGGTGCTGACCGTCCGCGCGCGCACGCGCACGGTCGATCCCGTCGACATCATCCTGCCCACGTTGAACGGATTCGCGGTCGTCGGGTCGCGCGACATGACCGAGGTGGCGATCAACGGCGCCGCCGGCTCGACCCGGACGACGGTTCGCGAGCTGCAGCTGCGCGCGCAGCAAGCGGGCGCGCTACTCATCGGTCCGGTGCGCGCGCGGCAGGGCCAGAGCGTCGTCTCCACCGATCCGATCCTGATCACCGTTGATAGCGCGGCCGATCGCACCGCGGTGACGCTCAGCCCGCTGGCGCGTTCGCTGCTCGAGAGTACGCCGCCGCCGGTCTCGCGGCGGCCCGACCGCGTCGCCCTCACGGTGCTCGTGCCGAGCGACACGGTGTACGCGGGGCAGCAAGTCGACCTCATCGCCGCGGCCTGGGTGCCGCGCGACGTCACCGATCGCATGCGCCGGCCGCCGATTCTCACGCTGGTGACGCCGGAAGGCGTGTGGGCCTATCCGGCCGCGGCCTCATCGGGAGTCGCGCTGTCGCGGCAAGTCGGTGGGAAGTGGATGGATCTGTTCATCGCGCACGAGGTGGTCTTCCCGCTCAACGCCGGCCGCTTGATCGTGCCGCCTGCGTCCGTCGAATACGCGCTGCCCGTGACGTTCTCGTTCTTCAGTCGCGAGGAGCGCTACACGCTGCGCAGCGACTCGATCGCGATCACGGTGCTGCCGCTGCCCGCCGCGGCGATCAATACGAGCGTCGTTGGGGAAAGCCTGAGTCTCGATCTCCAGGTCGATCCCAGCACGACGCGGGTCGGCGAGCCGGTCGAAGCGGCGCTGACCATCAGCGGAGTGGGGAACGTCGCGCTCTGGCCGCCGCCGCAGCCCGATCTCGCCTGGCCGACGGGGTTCCGCGCGTATCCGGCGCAGACCGAAGTCGTCGTCAACCCGGTCGCGGGACGGATTGCCGGCAGCAAGACATTCCACGTCCTCGCGGTCCCCGATTCGGCGGGCAACTTCGTGCTGCCCGAGCTGCGCTATCCCTACTTCAATCCGACGACCGGCCGCTACGAGACCGCGACGACGGCACCGCGCGCGTTGGCCGTGGCGGCCGGCGCGGAGCCGCGCGCGGCGCGCGTGTTACCGCCGCTGCTCGTGAGCCGCGGCGAAATGCCGGCCGATCGTCTGAGTCGCCAGTGGGGTTGGCAAGGCTGGCTCGCGATTCTCGGCGTCCCCCTGGTGATTGCCGGCCTGGCGCGGCGACGGCGCACAGGCGCGCCCGCGGCGGCGGCCGTGCGTGCCGGCCCCGAGCCGACGCGGCTTGGCCGGCTCGAGCGAGAGTTTCTCTGGGTCCTCGCGAGTTATGTCTCCGATCCGTTCGCGCGCGACGGCGACGGCCTGGCCCAGGCGCTGCGAGCGGCGGGCGTGGATGGCGCGGTGGCCGACCACGTGAAGCGTTTGCGCGACCGGCTGCGCGCCGCGCGCTACGGTCCCCGCGGCCTCGGCGATGCCGCCGAGCTGTCGGCCGAGATCGAGCAAGTGCTCCGCGTGCTCGGCGCCGAAGGAGCGGCGGCGGTGCGGCGGCCGCACGCGGTCATCGTGACATTGTTGGTGCTCGTGCTGGCGTGGAAGGGCGCTGTCGCCCAAACGCCGAGCGCGGAGGCATTATTCGAGGCCGGCGCGCTGCGCGCGGCAGCCGATTCGTTCGCCGCGCGCGTGGCGCGCGATCCCGACGATCCGGCGCACTGGTACAACCTGGGCGCCACATTGTATCGCGCCGGCGCCGACGGTAAAGCGACGGCCGCCTGGACGCGTGCCGCGCGGCTCGATCCGCGCAACGCCACGATCCGGCGTGCGCGCCAGCTCCTGCCGCCGCCCGACCCGGTGACGGAGCAGCTGCTCGCGGTGGGCTGGGCCACGCCGCCCGAGTGGGCGATCATTGGGGCAGCGGGATGGGTGGTGCTCTGGCTTGCCCTGGCGGTGCGCGGCCCGCTGGGAGGACGGCGCCGGCTCGTCGTCCTGCTGTCGGCGTCAGTCGCCATCGCGGCCTGGATTCTGGCCGCAGTCGAGTGGCAGCGGCGTGAGCGACCGGTCGCCGTCGTGATCCTCGAATCGGTGCCGGTGCGGGCGGCGCCGTACGGCGGCGCCAGCGCCACGACGTCGCTGTCGGCCGGAGCGGCGTTGATCGTCGGCCGCGCGTACGGTCCGTGGCGCGAAGTGCGGCGCCGCGACGGCGTCCACGGCTGGGTCCTCGAAGGGGAGATCGCCGCATTGTGAGTGTGCTGGGGGAGGCGCGTACGCGCGTGCAGGTGCTGGCGAGCCAGGTCGCGGACCAGATCGCCGCGGGCGAGGTGGTCGAGCGGCCGGCGTCCGTCGTGAAAGAGCTGGTCGAGAACGCGCTCGACGCCGGCGCGCGCAGCATTCGCGTCGAGCTCGAGGACGGCGGCAAGACGCTGATACGCGTCAGCGACGACGGCAGCGGGATGGATCGCGAGGATGCGCAGCTCGCGCTCCAGCGTCACGCGACGAGCAAGATCCGGACGGCGGCCGATCTCATCGGGGTCGGCACGTTCGGATTTCGCGGCGAGGCGTTGCCCGCGATCGCGTCGGTGTCGCGCTTCGAGCTCGAGACCTGCGGCGAGCAGGACGCGGCGTTGCGACTGCGCGTGACCGGCGGCAAGCTCGACGCGACCGAAGCGAGCGCTCGGCAGCGCGGCACGACCGTCACGGTGCGCGGGCTGTTCTACAACACTCCGGCGCGCCGGAAATTTCTTCGGGCGAGCGCGACGGAGACGCGAGCTGCCGTCGAAGCGGTCACGGTGCTTGCCCTCACGCGGCCCGATGTCGCGTTCTCCCTGACGAGCGACGGCCGCGCGCTGCTGGACTGTCCGCCCGCCGATCAGCTCGTCGAGCGGGTGCGCGCGCTCTGGGGACGCGAGCTCGCGGAGACGCTGCTCGCCGTCTCGCATCGCGCCGGCCCGCTCGAGGTTACAGGACTCGCGCAGCGACCGGCGCAAGCGCGCCCCGCGGGTCGCAAGGGCTACGTATTCGTGCGGGGCCGCCCGATTCGCGATCCGCTCATTCTGCGCGCGGCGGAGGCGGGCTATCGCTCCACGATCGCGCCGGGCGATCGGCCCTCGCTGCTCCTGTTCCTCGAGCTCCCCGGCGACGCGGTGGATGTGAACGTGCATCCCGCGAAGCTCGAGGCCCGGTTTCGCGACAAGTTCTTTGTGGAGAAGGTGGTGGAGGAGGCAGTGCGAGAGGCGCTCGCGCCGCTGGGATCTGCTGCGCCCCTCGGTGGTGTCGGGTTCCAGGTGCCGGGTGCCTGGTTTCACGGCGGGGGGGAAGGTTCAGCGAGCGCACCGGCGGGAGTGCCGCTCGAGCTCTTCGGTGCCGACTCCCTGACCCCTGACACCGGGCACCAGGCACCGCTGCTCCAGCTCTTCGACACCTACATCGCGTTTCCCACCGACCAGGCCGTCGCGATCGTCGACCAGCACTCCGCGCACGAGCGCGTGCTGTACGAGGACGTGATGCGCCAGCTCTCCGGCGACGGCGCGCCGGCCCAGCGACTGCTGCTGCCGCTCACGCTGGACTTCGCGCCGGCGGAGCTCGACGCCATCGAAGCGCATCGGGAGCTGCTCGCCCGGGTCGGCTATGAGATCGAGCCGTTCTCCGGTCGCAGCATCGTCGTGCACACCGCGCCGAACCCGCATCCGCGGTTCGAAGCCGCGCGGTGTCTCCAGGAGCTCGTCGCCGATCTCGCAGGCGGGCGGTTCGGCGGCTGGCAGAATCGTCTCGAGCGCTTCGCGGCGACGTACGCGTGTCGCGCCGCGATCAAGGCGGGGCAAACGCTCGATGTGGGCGAGATGCGGCAGCTCATCGTGCGGCTCCTGAACGCCACGCTGCCCGCGCACGATGTGCACGGCAGGCCGTCCATGGTTCAGCTTCCCAAGGAAGAGCTTGAGCGACGCTTCGGCCGCGCCTGACACTCGACACCTGACACCAGTCATTGTAGGCCCCACCGGCGTGGGAAAAACCGCCGTCGCCGTCGCGCTCGCGAGCAGGGCGCCGATCACCGTCATCTCCGCCGACGCTCGGCAGCTCTATCGCGGCCTGGACATCGGCACCGCCAAGCCCCGGCCCGACGTGGTGGCTCGCGTGCCGCATCGGGGATTGGACCTGCTCGAGCCCGGAGAGCGGTACAGCGCGGGACGATTCGCGCGGGATGCGGCGGGGTGGGTCGCGGAGAGTCGGGCGGACGGGCGATGTCCGGTCGTGGTGGGCGGGACCGGTCTGTACATCCGCGCGCTCGCCGATGGACTGTTCAACGAGCCGGTTCTCGATCCCGACCGCCGCGAGCAGCTGCGCGAGTGGTCCAGTGAGCTGGAAGCGGGAGAGCTGGTGCGCTGGGCGGGCCGGCTCGATGCCGGCTTTCCGGGCGGCGGGCGCCAGCGCGCCGCGCGCGCCATCGAGGTCGCGCTGCTGACCGGCCGCGCGCTGTCGTGGTGGCAGCGCGAGGCGCGCGCGAGCGGCGTGCTTCGGCCGTGGTACATTCACCTCACGATGCCGCGCGACGTCCTGCATCGACGGCTCGCGCTGCGCGTGGATCAGATGCTCGCGGCCGGGCTGGTCGACGAAGTCCGCCGGACGCTCGATCGGGGGATCCCTTCCGATGCGCCCGGGCTCGACGGAATCGGATACCGAGAGGTGATCGCGATGCTGCAAGGCAGCCTGCCGGAGCCCCTGTTGCGCGATGCGATCCTCGCGGCGACGCGGCAGTACGCGAAGCGGCAGGATACCTGGTTTCGCAATCAGCTCCGGGACTCGCAGGTCTGGACGATCAACGCCACGGACGCCCCGGACAGAGTCGCCACGATGATCCTTGAACGGTGGAATCCGGCGCACGCACGGCGCACGGCGCACGATTAGATGCGCATCGGCATCACGTGTTATCCGACGTACGGCGGCTCCGGCGCGGTCGCGACCGAGCTGGGTCTCGAGCTCGCCCGGCGCGGCCACGACGTCCATTTCATCTCGTACGCGAGCCCGTTCCGACTCCGCGGTTTTGCCGAGCGTGTCAGCTTCCACGAGGTGACGCAGCTCGAGTACCCCTTGTTCGAGCAGTCGTCGCCGTACGCGCTCGCGCTCGCGGTGAAACAGCACGAGGTCGCAAAGCGCGAGCAGCTCGACATCATGCACGCGCACTACGCGATTCCGCACGCCGCGACCGCGTGGCTCGCCAAGCAGATGCTCGCGCATGAAGGGCTGAAGCTGAAAGTCGTCACGACGCTGCACGGCACGGACATCACGCTGGTCGGGCAGGATCCCTCGTACTACACGCTCACCAAGTTCTCCATCGAGCAGTCGGATGCCGTCACCGCGGTCTCGGAATACTTGCGCGACGAGACATACCGCGCGTTTGGCTGCGGCCAGTGTGACCTGCGCGTGATCCCGAACTTCATCTCGATCGCCGATTACCAACCGCGCACGGACGACGGCTTGCGGCGGCGGCTCGCCCCGACCGGACACCGCGTGCTCGTGCACGTCTCGAACTTCCGTCCTGTGAAGCGCGTGGGCGACGTCGTGAAAATCTTCGCAACCGTTCGCGCGCAGCTGCCCGCGACGCTGCTGCTCGTGGGCGACGGCCCCGACCGCGACGCGGCCGAGCAGCAGGTGGATTCGCTGGGGCTGCGCAAGGACGTCCGGTTCCTCGGCAAAGTCGAAAACGTGGGCGACGTGTTGCGGGGGTCCGATCTCTTCGTGCTGCCGTCGGCGACCGAGTCGTTCGGGCTCGCGGCGCTCGAAGCGATGGCGTGCGGCGTGCCGGTCGTCGCCAGCGCCGCGGGCGGCATTCCCGAAGTCGTCGAAGACGGGAAGACCGGCTGTCTCGCGCCGCCGGGCGACGTCGCGACGATGGCGGCGCGCGCGCTGCAGATCCTGACGGATACGGGCACACAGCAGCGCATGGCCCAGGCAGCCGCCGCGCGCGCGCTCGAGTTTTCCGCCGACCACGTCGTGCCGCGCTACGAACAGCTCTACGAGGAGGTCCTCGGCCGGTGATCGTCGCGTGGCGGCTGATCCGGGGCTCGAACCTGCTGATCGCCGCCGCCGGCGTCTGCGCGGGTGGATGGATCGCGCTTCAGTCCATCGTGCTGCCGAAAGAGCTCGCGGTGGCGGCGCTTTCGGGGATGGCGATCGGCGCCGTCGGCAATACCTGGAACGACATTCGCGATGTCGCCGCCGATCGCGTGAATCGACCCCGGACGCGGCCGCTGGCAGCGGGCCAGGTCTCCCGCGGTATCGCCGATCTCATCGTGTTCGACGGCGCGCTGCTGGGCATCGTGTTCGCGGCGCTGGTCAGCGGACGCCAAGTCCTGGCCGCCGGTGCCGCCCTTGTCGTCATGATGGTGTATTCGCCGCTCCTCAAGCCCGTGCCGTTACTCGGCAATGTGGCGGTCGCCGTGGTCGCCGGGTCGCCGCCGTTCTATGGCGCGCTGGCGGTCGGCCTGCCGGCGGCGGGCATCGTGCCGTGGATCCTGGCGGCATGGCTGCATTTCGTCCGTGAGGTCGTGAAGGACGTCGAGGACGAGGCGGGCGATCGCGCGATCGGCCGGCGCACGCTGCCGATCGTGTACGGTCGTCGGCCCGCGCTCGTGGTGGCCGCGGGGGCGGGGCTGCTGTTCATTCCCGCGAGCTTGCTGCTGCCGCGGAACGCCGGCTACGGTGGGGCGTACTTTGTGATCGCGCTGTTCGCGCAGCTGGCGCTGCTCGCGTCCGCGACCTGGCTGCTGCTCGATCGCCTCGAACGGGTCAGCGCCGTGTTGAAAGGCGCCATGGTAATCGGTCTCGTCGCGCTCGTCGCGGGAAAGGTCGCATGACTCTCTGGCAAGGCATCGTGCTCGGTCTCGTGCAGGGACTGACCGAGTTTCTCCCCGTCTCCAGCTCGGGGCATCTCGCGCTGTTGCGCTCGCTCACGAGCATGCAAATCAGCGACGACGCGTTCGTGTTCGTGGCGGTCACACTTCACGTGGCCACGCTCTGCTCCGTGCTCGTCGTGTATGGACCGAAACTGTGGCAGGTGATTGTCGGCACGCTGCGCGGCAATGCCCCCGACCGGCGCTACGCCATCCTCCTCATTGTCGGGTCGATTCCGGGTGCGGTGCTCGGCGCGCTGTTCCATGAGCGGTTCGAAGCGGCGTTTGGATCGCTGCGATTCATCGGCGTCGCGTTCATCGTCACCGGGTTGATTCTGTGGTCGACCCGCTGGGCCAGAGCGCGAGCCGAGCCGCTGACGGTGGGCGGAGCGCTGCAAGTCGGGCTCGCGCAGGCCGTCGCGATATTCCCCGGCATTTCCCGCTCGGGGTCGACGGTGAGTGCCGCGCTGTGGCGCGGCCTGCCGCCGGTCGAAGCGGCGGAGTTCAGCTTCCTCCTCGCGGTCATCATCATCGCGGGCAGCGGCGTGTTCGAAGCCCGGCACGCGGTGCACGACATTGGTGCGGTAGGGGCCGTGCCGCTCGTCGCAAGCTTCGTCATCGCCTTCGCCAGCGGCATCTGGGCGATCCGCTTCCTCGTCGCGATGCTGAAACGGGGGCGGTTCTTCGCGTTCGCGCCCTACTGCTTCGCCATCGGACTGTTCACGCTCGCCTGGGCGCTGTGGCACGGCTGACCCTCGACGACATCCCGGCGGCGGCCCTGGCGCGGCGGTGGGGCGTGCCGCAGTGCGGCCTGTTTCGCACGCTCTCTTCGAGCCTCGACGCGATTCACGACCTCGGCGCCCAGGGTGCGCCATCGGGAACGGTGGTCCTTGCCGAAGAGCAGACGGCGGGTCGAGGACGTGATGGTCGCACCTGGCGCTCGCCGTTCGGCGGCGTGTGGCTCGGCATGTTACTGCGGTCGCCGGTGCCGCCGGCCGGCGTGCTGTCGCTGCGCGTCGGCCTCGTCCTCGCGGACGTCGTCGAAGCGGAACTCGGAGGGGGAGGGGGCATTCGGTCGACGTCTCTGTCGGGACCACGGGCGGCACTCAAGTGGCCGAACGACGTGCTCGTCGACGATCGCAAGGTCGCGGGAATCCTGTGTGAAGGGCGCTGGCAGGGCGACGCGCTGCAATGGCTCGGGATCGGCATCGGCATCAACGTCGCCAACGAAATTCCGGCAGAGCTGCGCGAGCGCGCGCTGGCGCTTCGCGAGCTCCGTCCCGCGGTTCGTCGTATCGACGTGCTGGACGTCCTGGTTCCCGCGCTCGTCCGGCTCACGGCGCATGGCGCGCAGCTCACGGAGTTTGAAGTCGCCGCGTTCGCGCGGCGCGATTGGCTGCGCGGTCGCCAGCTGCGCGCCCCGCTCACGGGTCGCGCGGCCGGCATTCGGCCGGACGGCGCGCTGCTCGTGGACACGGGCGCGGGGACGACGATGGTGCAGAGCGGCCACGTCGAGCTATCTTAGCCGCCCCATGTTGCTCGCCTTCGACATCGGCAACACCGAGACCACGGTCGGACTGTTTGCGGGCGAGCGACTCGCGACGCACTGGCGGTTGCACTCGACGCCCCATCGCACGCCGGACGAATGGTCCGCCGCCCTCACCGCACACCTGACGCAGGCCGGCCACTCGACGCAGGAAATTCGCGCCACGATCGTGGCGTCCGTCGCGCCCGCTGTGACGGAGAGCCTGTGCGACGGCATCACGCTGGCGACGACGCGCGAGCCCGTCCGCGTCGACGCGCGGTCCAAGCTGCCGATCGTGCTCGACGTCGATGAGCCGCTCACCGTCGGCGCGGATCGCATCGTCAATACGCTCGCCGCGATCCAGCTCTTCAAGCAGGACACGATCGTCGTGGACTTCGGCACCGCGACGACGTTCGACTGTATCACCAACGACAAGGGCGGCCGGTTCATCGGCGGCGTGATCATGCCGGGCCTGCGCACCGCCTCCGACGAGCTGGTCCGCAAGACCGCGAAGCTGCCCGCCACCGAGCTCGTGCCGCCCACGCGCGCGATCGGCCGCCGGACCGAAGACTGCATTCGGGTCGGCGTTCTGTGGGGAACCGCCGATGCCGTCGATGGCCTCGTGCGCCGCCTCAAGGCCGAGTGGCCGAGCAAGCAGGCGCCGAAGGTGGTGGCGACGGGCGGCCTCGCGGTGCTGGTCGCGCCGCTCTGCAAGGAGATTCAGTCCGTGCACTCGGATCTGACTCTGGTCGGCCTACGGATCGCGGCGGCGGCGCTCGGGCTGCAGTGGTAGCGCCCACACCGCGCGCGCACACGTTGAACGCGTGGCGGCGCTGGGGGTATCGCCTGCTGCCGGGCGATCTGTTCTCCTACGTGTTACACATGCGTCCTGCCGAGTGGCCGATCATGGCGGGGCACACGCTGCTCGGTTACGCGCTCGCGGTCGGGATTCGGGGAGTGGGGAACGGCGAGCGATTGTCGCAGGCCGTGCTCGCGCTCGTGATCTGGGTCGTATTCCTGAATGGCGGCACGCTCGCGATCAACAGCGTGTTCGACAAAGACGAAGGCGACATCGGGTATCTCAATGCGCCGCCAACGCTGCCACGGTACCTGCTGCAGTTCAGTCTCGCTCTACTCATCGGCGGCCAACTGCTCGCGCTGCTCTTGCCCCTGGGATTCCAGGTCGCCTACGCGATGTGTTTCGTCCTGTCGATTCTGTATTCTGTGCCTCCGTTCCGATTCAAGGCGGTCGCGGGCGTGGATTGGGTGATCAACATGTGGGGGTTTGGGACGCTCACGCCCTACGCCGCCTGGGCCGCGACGGGACGTGCGCTCGACCTGGGCCACGGGCTCATCCTGTTCGCGTTCTGTCCGCTTTTTGCCGGTCTCTATCCGCTCACGCAGCTCTATCAGTTCGACGAAGACCGCCGCCGCGGCGACCGCACGCTGGCCTTGATCCTCGGCATGCGCGCGAGTCTGATCGTGGCACTCGTTTCCACGCTGCTCGCGTTCGCCGTACTCGGCTGGGCCGCAATCGTGCTCGCGACGGGACGGGCGGCATTCGCATTACTTCTGCCTCTGGCGCTGTGGTTGGCCGTACTCGTCCCCTGGATGGCCGCCTACGTGGGCTGGTCGCCGGACCAGCACCAGCGGGGGATGTACCGCGCGCTGGCAGCATGGGCGGTAACCGATCTCACGGTGCTGTTTGTCTTTGCCGCGTAATCGTGGTGCCTTAGATTGAGTCAGGCATTCTCCTTCCAAACCAGCCTCGAGGAGCCGCATGACTTCCACCGCGACCGTCGATCGCTCTGAGTTCCGTCACATCCTGGTCAGCGGCACCATCGTCGGGGCGATCACGGCGGCGTCCGTGATTGTCTATCTGCTCGTTGCTCGCCTCTTGCCTCCCGGGATCGTCACATCATTGATCGAAGCGGTCATCGTCCTTGTGGGCGGTGTCTGCGCCAGCTTCCTGCCCGCGTCGTTCGCGACGTCGCGGACGGTGCAGGGGATCGCGGGCGCGGCGGCGATCGGACTGTGGGGTACGATCGTATTCATGGCGGTCGACATCGTTCTGCTCCGGCCCTTCAAGGCCTATCCGTGGACGTGGGACGCCGTGGCCGGCGGCAGCACCTGGTGGTATCTGCCGGTCTGGTGGATGCTGGGAACGTTCCTCGCGTGGATGGGCGGGATCGTGACGGCCGGCCGCGCGGCTCGCGGCGGCGACGTCGCGGTGCCGGCGCTCGCGTTGCCGGTGATCGTGGGCGCGGCCGTGCTCGCGCTCGTTGCATCACTCGTGAAGCTGCATATCTACCTTCCCGTCGCGGCCGGCGGCGGCTTCGCGATCGTGCTGACGCTGCTCGCGCTCGTCGCGCTGAGTCGCAAGGGATAGGGGCACCGCCCCAGGCCACTCATGCCGCGCTGGCTCGCCCACTTCCTCGTCGTCGTCGGATGGCTGCTCACCCCAGCCTGGGCTTGGGCCGCGTCGCACGTGGGACTCTGGCTCGGCGCGCTGCTCGCGCTGCAATTCTCCCAGCCGCTCGTCATGCTCGCGATTGCCGGAGCCGGAGCGCTGCTGTTCGGCTTCACCGTGCTGTGGATGTGGGTGCGGTTCATGCGCCATCTGCCGCACCTCCTGTCGCATCACATGGCCCCGCGCGAGGGGACGACCGAGGAGCGTGCCGCGATTGCGGCGGATTGAGCTCCTTGTCTTAATCGCGGGTGTTTCTTCCCTTCACGCGCAGGGCCGCGACGTCGACGCGCGTGTCGGTCGCTGGTATCAGGGCAACCAATCCACGAGCTACGAGCTGCGTACCGACGCGCCCCTCGCCGGCGTCTTCTCGCACGGTCTCGCGCTTCAGGTCCTCATTCACGACAGCCTCGGCCGCCATCGCGCGTTTTACGGCGGCGGTTGGCAGCTGCACGCGCTGCGACATCACGCGACGATCGGCCCGTACGCGCTCGCCGGCGCGTCGTTCGGCTTGTCCACCGATACGACGTCGCAGGAGTTGGCGATGCTGTGGAGCGCGGGCGGCGGCGTCGAGTGGCGGCCCGTGCCATGGGCCGCGTTCGGGCTCGAGGCGGTCTATCGGCTCCAGGATGTGGGACCGCGCGGCTTCTGGCGCGCCGCGCGGAATTCGCGCGCTGGGATCGCCGCCGCGATCGGCATGTCGCTGACGATCGGCCGAACGATCGATCGTCGGTGGCCGAGCAGCACGATTCCGCCGTTGTCGGCGCCGGCGACGGTTCGCGGCAATGCGGCCGACGTCGTCCGCTCGGCGCTCGACGCGCTCGGCACGCCGTACGTGTGGGGCGGCACGGAAGCGAACGGCTTCGATTGCTCCGGACTCGTGCAGTGGGCATACGCGCAGCACGGCATCCGCCTGCCGCGGATCAGTCGGGATCAGGCGCGCTCAGGAAGCGAAGTGACGCCGGTGATCGAGGCGCTCCAGCCGGGCGACATCCTGCTGTTCGCGGCGCAGCCGGGGGGCGGTGTCACGCATGTCGGGATGTACGTGGGCGAGCAGACGTTCATCCACAGCTCGGGCACCGGTGTGAAGTTGTCGCGTCTGTCGTCCGCGGATTCGGAGGGGCAGTGGTGGGTGTCACGGTGGGTCGGGGCGCGCCGGATCGTGCCGTGAAGGTCGCAACGGTTGCTCTGCTGCTCGTCGCCTGCGCGGCGTCACACATTCCGGCGCATCTTCGGGGCTACGACATCGTCGTGGAGCCAACGGACGAGCAGAGCCGCGCCCTGGCCGGGGCCATGCGGGACTATGGGTTTCACGTCCGCGACCGCGTGCGCGGCGGCAGCCGGCCGACGGCGGTACTCATCCATTTCCTCTACAGCGAGCCGGGGACGGGGCAGCCGGTTTCGTTGCATCTCCGGTTGGCCGACACGCGCTCAGGCGCGATCGTCGCCGCCGCCGCAGTTCCGCTGGATTCCGTGGGCTCGTCGGCGCGTGCCCGCGCGGAGGCTGCTGTTCGCGCACTAGCACCGGCCCCTTGACACCCCTTGCAGGGGTGGCGAGATTCCCCGCGTGTCAATTAGCACTCACTATCCCAGAGTGCTAACAGCTAATCAAATCAAAGCGTTATGGAGGTTCAGGGCATCATGTCACCGGCGACCAAGACGAGCCAGAAGTTCAAGGTGCATCCGTTGGCCGATCGCGTCGCGATCCGGCCGATGGAGGAGACGGAGACGATGAAGGGCGGGCTGTACATCCCCGATACCGCCAAAGAGAAGCCGATCCAGGGCGAAGTCATCGCCGTGGGACCGGGCCGGCGGGAGAAGGGTGAAGCGGTGCCGATGGAGCTCAAGGTCGGCGACCGCGTCGTGTACGGGAAGTACAGCGGCACGCAGGTCGAGTTGGACGGGGAAGAGATCATCCTGATCAAGGAAGCCGACGTCATCGCGAAGCTCGCGTAAGCACTTAGGGAGGAAGCGAAAGCATGGCAGCCAAATATTTGGAGTTCAGCACCGAAGCCCGCGCGAAGCTCAAGCGGGGCGTCGATCAGCTGGCCGATGCGGTCAAAGTGACACTCGGTCCCAAGGGCCGCAATGTCGTCATCGACAAGAAGTTCGGCAGCCCGACCGTCACCAAGGACGGCGTGACTGTCGCGAAGGAAGTCGAGCTCGAGGACGAGATCGAGAACATGGGCGCCCAGATGGTGAAGGAAGTGGCGACCAAGACGTCCGATCTCGCGGGCGACGGCACCACGACGGCGACCGTGCTCGCCCAGGCGATCTACCGTGAGGGGCTGAAGTCGGTCACGGCCGGCGCGAATCCGATGGCGCTGAAGCGTGGCATCGACAACGCGGTCGAGACGATCGTCGCGGAGCTCAAGAAGATTTCCGTCCCGACGTCGGGCCGGAAGGACATCAAGCAGGTCGCCACGATTTCCGCCAACGGCGACGTCGAAATCGGTGAGAAGATCGCCGACGCGATGGACAAGGTCGGCAAGGACGGCGTGATCACGGTCGAGGAAGCGAAGAGCCTCGAGACCACGCTGGAGACGGTGGACGGCATGCAGTTCGACCGCGGCTACCTCTCGCCCTACTTCATCACCGATCCTGAGAAGATGGAAGCGACCCTCGAGGACGCCTACATCCTGATCTACGACAAGAAGATCTCCACCATGAAGGACCTGCTGCCGGCGCTCGAGAAGGTCGCGCAGTCGGGCCGGCCGCTGCTCATCGTCGCGGAAGACGTCGAGGGTGAGGCGCTGGCGACGCTCGTCGTCAACAAGCTCCGGGGCACGCTGAAGGTCGCCGCCGTCAAGGCGCCGGGCTTCGGGGATCGCCGCAAGGAGATGTTGCGCGACATCGCCATTCTCACCGGCGGTCAGGTGATTTCGGAAGAGCTGGGTCTCAAGCTCGAGAACACCACGCTCAACGATCTCGGCCGCGCCAAGCGCGTCATCGTGGACAAGGACAACACCACCGTCGTCGACGGCAAGGGTAAGGACGCCGATATCGAGGGCCGCAAGGCGGAGATCAAGGCCCAGATCGAGAAGTCCACGTCCGACTACGACAAAGAGAAGCTGCAGGAGCGCCTGGCGAAGCTCGCCGGCGGCGTGGCGGTGCTGAACGTCGGCGCCGCGACCGAGACCGAGATGAAGGAGAAGAAGGCTCGCGTCGAGGATGCGCTGCATGCGACGCGCGCGGCGGTCGAGGAAGGCATCGTCCCGGGCGGCGGTGTCGCGCTGCTCTGGTGCCAGCGTGTGCTCGACAAGGTGAAGGGCTCCGACGACGACGAGCGCACGGGTGTCGACATCCTGCGTCGCTCGCTCGAAGAGCCGATTCGGTGGATCGCGCAGAACGCGGGCGCCGAGGGCTCCATCGTCGTGGGCAAGGTGAAGGAATCGAAGGACAAGAGCTTCGGCTACAACGCCGCAAGCGATAAGTTCGAGGACCTCGTCGCGGCCGGCGTCATCGACCCGACTAAGGTCACCCGGACGGCCCTCCAGAACGCCGCGTCCATCGCGGGCCTGCTCCTCACGACCGAGTGCGTCGTGGTGGAGAAGAAGGAGAAGGAAAAGGCTCCGCCGATGCCCGGCGGCGGCGGCATGGGTGGGATGTACTAAGAGACTAGACGTACAGACGAGTCGTACAGTAACACCGCCCCAGGGTAAAGCCCTGGGGCGGTTTGCTTTAGGAAGGTGACCGCGCGCATGGCGGCCGGCACTATGTTGGAGGGCCATGTCGGGACCGGCCCAGCCGTCCACGGTCGAGAAGACCGCGCTCTCACGCGAGCTCGCAGACTTCCTGATCGAGTTCTCGATCGCGCTTCATAAACACGCCATGTATCCCGAGGGCCATCCGTCCCTGGCCCCCGCCGCCGCAGGGGTGACGCGGCGCGCCGAACATCTGTTCGAGGAGCGGACGACGCTGGCGATCGGTGTGGCGCGCCAGCAGCTCGTCATCGAGGGCGTCGCCACCGACGCCAAGAACCCGTTGCTGTCCGAGCTCGCCGGCCGTCTCCACCGCCACCATCTCGGTGCCGTGACGTTTCATCGTGGCCTCCGCGTCCCCGAGGTGATCGACGTCTTGAAGACGCTGGCGCTCGAGGCAGAACGGACCGGCGAGCCGCTGGGTCTCGGCCCGCCGGAGCAGCTGCGGGCCTGGGACCACGTGCGCCTGCATCCGGTGACGTACGAGCGGCTCGAGTTGATGGAAGACGACGGACAGCCGGTCTCGGACGACAAGGGCGCGAAGGAGCGCGGGCTGCGCGGCGCGCAGCTCTGGGTCGGTCTCGCGCGCGCCGCGCTCATGGCCAATGTCGCCGATGCGACCGACGATAGCGCGCCACCCCCGCCGACCGAGCCATCGGTGATCGCCCAGGCGATCGATGAGCATCCGAAGAGCGCCGCCTACGATCAGGTGATCGTCGGCTACCTCCTCCAAATCGCCGACGAGCTGAAGAGCGCGGGCGGTGCCGAAGCGATGGCGCTCCGCCGCCGCACGTCGAAGCTCGTCGCGGCCCTGCAGCCCGGAACGCTGCGCCGGCTGATCGAAATGGGCGGCGACAACGCGCAGCGCACCAAGTTCGCGATCGACGCAACGCACGGGCTCGCGGTCGACGCCGTGCTGGAAATCGTGCGGGCGATGGCGGAGACCACGCACAAGACGGTCTCCGATCCGCTGCTCCGCATGCTGTCGAAGCTCGCGCAGCACGCGGAGCAGGGTACCGCCGAAGCACGGCCGCAGGCCGATGAGGCGTTGCGTGAGCAAGTGCGCGGATTGTTGAGCGGCTGGACGCTCAGCGATCCCAATCCCGACGCCTACGGCCACGCGCTCCAGCGCATGGCGGTGTCGTCGCCGGGCGCGATCGCGTCCGCCACCGAAGGCACGCACCAGACGGAGCCGCTGCGAATCCTCCAGACGGCGGTAGAGACCGGCGTGCTGGGGTTCGGCGCCTGGCGCGCGGTGGAACGGCTGGTGGCGGAGCGTCACATCGATCAGCTCATCGATACGCTCGAGCGCTCGGGGGCGTCAGCCACCGCACCTCCGGTGCGCACCGATATCGCCCCGCTCTGGACGCGGGTGACGTCTCCCGACGTGGTGCAGCAGCTCGCGAGCAGCGAGCCGCCCGACTTCTCGACGCTCGATCGCGTGCTGCCACGGCTCGCGGTCGACGCGTTTCAGCCGCTGCTCGACGTGCTCGGCGTCTCCGAGTCGCGGACGACGCGCCGCGGGCTGCTCGATCGGCTCGCGCGCGCGCCGCAGGGGCTCGGCTCCGTCATCGTGTCGCGGCTCGCGGCCGAGGTGCCGTGGTATGTCGCGCGCAATCTCCTGCTCATTCTCGACGGCCTCCCGCATTTGCCGGATGGGTTTTCGACCGGCCGGTTCATGGGGCACGAGGACGTCCGCGTGCGCCGGGAGGCGCTGAAACTCGCGCTCAAGATTCCGGCGGAGCGCGACCAGGCGTTGCTGGATGCGCTCCCCGATCCCGATCCGCGCATGTCCCGCGTCGCACTGACGGCGGCCCTCGAGAATTGTCCGCCGGCCGCGCTGTCGCCGGTCACGCGGATTGCGCAGGACGCGTCGGTCGCGTCGGAGATTCGCGTGCTGGCGATCAAGGTGCTGGGCCGGGCGGGCGGCGCGGCGGCGTTGGCCGCCCTGCTGCCACTGGTCGACGGCGGCACCAGCTGGCTCGGCCGGCCGCGGCTGGCGCCGCGCTCACTCGAGATGCTCGCCGCGCTGATGGCGCTCGCGGCACGGTGGCGCAACGATCGGGAGGCGGCGCCGCTCATCGCGCTCGCCGCCGAGTCGACCGATCCCGATATCCGCAACGCCGTGAGCGGTACCCCGCGCGCGACCGCGGCGGTCCGGCGATGAGCGGCGATCCGGCCAAGTTCCTGAACGCCTTCGCCCAGGCGATGGCGGCCATGGCGTTGTACCGCGACGGCCATCCCGCGCGCGAGCGCGCGCTCGACGTCGCCTATCAGCAGGTGCTGGATCTCCAGGCCGACACTCCGCGCCCGCTGTTCACGTTCCTCGGCGACGAAGTGGTGTTCGGCCGACTGCCGCTGCGCGAGCTCAAAGCGTGGGACTGGGGCAAGCGCCTCGCGCAGGCGGGGATCCAGCGCCTCGAGTTCGAGGACAAGGTCGGCCGCGAGGATTTCGAAGGGTTTCTCGAGGAGGTGCTGGCACGCCTGACGCTGTCAGCGATCAGCACCGAGGCGCGGCAGATGCGCCGCAGCAGCATCCGGTTCGGCGCCGTCGGCTTGAAGGGAGAGGTCGACGCCGCGCCGGACGCGCTGCCCACCGCGACGATCAGCTTCTCGCTCGGCGACGAGGTCGACACGCTGCGCTGGATGCAGCAGGAAGTCCAAACGACCGGCGCGGTGCCGCTCGCCGAGGCGGAAGCGGTGGTGCGGTCGCTGGCGGTCGCGATGCATGGCGGCCGCGATGTGATGTTGCCGCTGCTCCAGCTCAAGGAGTTCGATCAGTACACCACCACGCACTCGCTGAACGTCGCGGTCCTCTCGATGGCGCTGGCCGAGTTCATCGGGCTGGCGGGGGCGGACGTGCGGGGCGTGGGATTGGCCGGCCTGATGCACGACATCGGCAAGATCAAGATCCCGCTCGAGGTGCTCACCAAGCCCGGCAAGCTCACGGACGAAGAGCGGTTGCTGATGAACGAGCACCCGGTCGCGGGTGCGCGGATGCTCCTCGACGTGGAGCAGAATCTCGATCTGGCCGCGGTCGTCGCCTACGAGCATCACATCATGATCAACGGCGGCGGGTATCCGACGCTGCATTATCCGCGGGACTGCCACCAGGCGAGCAAGCTCGTGCACGTGTGCGACGTCTATGACGCGCTGCGCACCAAGCGACCGTACCGCGACGCGTGGTCCTTCGACAAGACGCTCGGCTATCTGGACGAGCGGAGCGGGCTGGAGTTCGACCCGGAGCTCTGCGCCTCGTTCACCCGCATGATGCGCCAGTGGGAGCCGCAGGTCACCGTGCTCGCCGACGAGCGCGCGACGCTCACTGCACAATCGCCGCCGGCCCATTTATGATTGGAGCCATGATGCGTATGGTGGCAGCCGCGGCCGCGGTACTCGCGCTCCAGACCCCGATTCACTTCACCGGTAACTGGCAGGCTCATGCCGGCGACGAGATCCGCAACATCATGGTCCGCGGCGACAGCTCCGCGCAGTTCGGTAAAGACGTCGCGCGCTGGCGCGTGGTCGGGGACAGCCTCTGGATCACGCTGGGCGACGGCGTCTGGCAGGTCTACGGAATGAAGTTGGCGGCCGACAAGATGACGATCAGCGGCGGCGACCTGGAGAAGCCGGTCACGTTGCGGCGCATTGGCCCGGCGACGGCGCGGCCCGATACGTTGACGATTCCCGACGCGCCGGCCCCGAACCAGCGGGCCTGGTAGCTACTTCAGCTCGCTGACCGCGGCGAGCCTCCAGCCGACGTCTCGTTTTTCGAATCGCATGGCGAAGCGCCGCCGGTCGATCTGCGGCGCGCCGCCGCGCGCCGGGACGTACTGAAACATCGCGCGCACGTTGGCATTCGCGCTGCCGCCGCCGGGCCGCAGCGTGAAGTCGTCGATCGTGAACTTCGCGCTGATCTGCTTCCAGCTCTTGAAGAACGATTCCCAGCCGCGCCGCTCGTCGTCGGTCAGACCCGGATAGAGCACGCGAATGTTCGCCACGCGCTCGCTGGCGAGCGCGCGCCCGAGGTCGCTGAGCAATACGTCGATCGCGGCCCGCGGCTCGGCGGGTTGCGCGCTGGGCGGCGCGATCCCCGCGTCGGTGCCGATCTGCTCGGCGCTCTGCGCCGCGACTTTGGCGAGCGTGAAGTCCTGTTCGCGCAGCAGCGACTCGGCGCGGGCGAGAAAGATCGCAGCGTTGCCCGCGGAAGCGCCGGCCGGCATCGCCTGCACGACCGGCGTCACGCGCTCCACCATCTGCTGTGCCTCGCGACCCATGACCCGCGCCTGGTCCCGCGCGCGATGGAACTGCTGGGCCGCCTCGTCGTAGCCACGGATGGCGCGGGACTGGTCGCCCGTCTGCAGCGCATGGTCCGACATCTCCAGCATGGACTCGGCCAGTATCATCGCCGGGACGCTGTTCTTGCTCGCGCCGGCCGACACGGCGCGGTCGCGGGCCGCGAGTGCCGAGTCGCGGCGCATGCTGACGGCGAGCGAGACGGGCGCCGCGTTCGGCGCGGGAGCCGCGGGCCTGGACGGCTGCGTGGCCGTGTTGGTGACCGGCGGGACTGCAGGCGCCGGATTGAACGGCACCGCCTGGCTCGGCGCGTAAATCAGGAGAATCACGACCGCGGCCAGCGCGCCGAGGACCGCGAGCCGCCACTTCATCGGCGCGTGCGTGATGAGCTTCAGCATCGGCCGCGGCAGGGGCGTCCAGCGTCCGAGGGGCTGGGTGGCCTCGTCGTCCGCGCCCGATAGCGCCGACCGAATCTGCTGCAGCGTGGACATCATCTGGCCGGCCGACTCGTAGCGCTCGTGCGGGACCTTGTTCATCGCCTTCGCGACGACACGCTCGAGCGCCGCGGGGATCGAAGGCGCGACGGTCCGCAGCGGGCGCGGCTCGGTCGTCAACACTTGGTACAGCACGCCGTGCACCGATTCGGCTTCGAAGGGACGCTGGTAGCAGAGCAGCTCGTACAGCATGCACCCGACCGAGAAGACGTCCGTCGCCGGCGTGATGGCGCCGTTGGTGATCTGCTCGGGCGCCATGTACGTCGGCGTCCCGACGATCGCCCCGGAGCCGGTGGCGTCCGCCTTCTGCAGTCGCGCGATGCCGAAGTCCATGATCTTCACGCGGCCGTCCGGCATCACGCGGACGTTGGACGGTTTCACGTCGCGATGGATGACGCCGCGCTGGTGCGCGAACTGAAGGCCGGCGAGCACTTCGATCGTGATGTCGAGCTTGCGCTCGAGCGCGAGCGGGTCGCGGAGCGCGATCATGTCGGAGAGGTCGCGACCTTCGATCAGCTCCATCGCGATGAACAGCTGGCCTTCGGCTTCGCCGAGGTCGTAGACCGTGACGATGTTGGCGTGCTGGATCGCGCCGGCCGCGCGGGCCTCGCGCAGGAACCGCTCCTGCATGTCGCGCGTCTTGCGGAAGCTCGCGCTCAGGAGCTTGAGCGCGACGTAGCGGCGCAGCACCGTGTCATACGCCTTCCACACGATGCCCATGGCGCCCTCGCCGAGCAGCTGGTGCAGCTCGTACTTGCCGAGGCGCCGATAGCGCTGCGGCGACGCGTCGCTCACCGGGTCAGCCAATTGTAGGCGCGGCGGAGGTATGCGCGCGTCGAGTCGGTCACCTCGACGTGGCGCCGCGGGTACACCCGCTCGACGATATCCAGGAACTTCTGCTGCTCCATCCGCTCGGATGAGGAGCCTCCCCAGGCGAAAGGCGCTACGTACTTGGGCGCGCGGATCTCGTCGAAGAC
This sequence comes from Gemmatimonadales bacterium, assembly GCA_036522875.1. Lineage (GTDB taxonomy): Bacteria > Gemmatimonadota > Gemmatimonadetes > Gemmatimonadales > GWC2-71-9 > 20CM-2-65-7. Next base: position 32,805 of record DATDEZ010000140.1, read on the forward strand.
GCTGGCGCCGGCGCCGATCACGGACCCGGCATCGAACAGCATGCCGATCGCCGTCTTGGCGTGGTCGCCGAATAGACTACCCAGAAACTGGTGTCCGGTTTCCAGCGTCGCGCCGGCGACCTGCAGCCGCACCTGTCCGTAGGTGCTCTTGAGGTTCGACGTCGTGGTGCCGGCCCCCAGGTTGACCCAGCGTCCCAACACGGAATGCCCGACAAAGCCGTAATGGCTCTTGTTGGCGTAGCCAAGCAGTGCCGACGTGGACAGCTCGCCGTGCACGACGCACCACGGCCCGATCGCCGAGTGCCGGATTGGCCCCCCGACCAGGCGCGCGTTGGAACCGACCCACAGCGGCCCCTCGAGTCGCGTTCCGCTCCGCACTTCGACGCCGCTCTCCAGCACCACCGGCCCGTTGCGCGTGTCGAACACGACGCCCGGCTCGAGCGCCGCTTCGTGCACCGAGATCCACGCCGGATCGCCGATGACGATCGCGCCTTTCGGCACCGGATCCGAGTCGCCGAGGAGCTTGAGCGTGTCTTCGCGCAGCAGCTGCTCGAGGGCCGTGACGAGGTCGTGCACGCCGTGCAGCAGCAGGCCGTCGACGACCATCGACTGCGCGTTCGCCACAGGGCCGGTCCAGGTGCTTCCCGCCGGGACGGCCCAGCCGACCGTGATGCCGTCGTGCGTGAGGCGCGCGGGCGCGTCGGGCAGGCGAGCGGCCAGCCCGCGCGGTGCGAACGTCGAGGAGCCGATGATCGCGGGCCCGGTGACGGAGCGTCGTGCCTCGACCGGCGGCACGCCGGCCTCAGGAAATCCGGCGAGATGCGGCAGCGAAAAAATCGCGGTCGCTTCGGCGCCGACGAAATTCTCCCAGCGCTCGCGCACGAGATGGGCGCCGGCGCGCAGCTCGGCGAGCGGCCGGATGCCCGCAAACGGCGACCACGCGGGACCCGGTTCGGGATCGAGGAGATACAGCGCGTGCGTCATAGGCGCTGCACCAATTTTTTCAGCCGGTCCGCTTGGCCGGTGGGCATCACCAGCGTGTGCCCGTTGGCGCGCACCACGACCATGTCTTCCACGCCGTCGACCGCAATGTGTTCGCTGTCGGACCAGATCACGCAATTCCGTACGCCGTCACCCAGCGACACATTGCCGACTGCGACGTTTCCCTGGGCATCGCGACGGCGGATGCGGAGCAACGCATCCCACGATCCGATGTCGTCCCACGGAAACGTGCCGGCCACGACGGCGAGCCGGTCGGTGCGCTCGAGCACCGCGACATCGACGGCGACCGGCGTGACCGCCGCGAAGAATTTCTCCGCGTCGCCCGCCGACAGCGCCGCCCAACCGGCGGCGAGCTCTTTCGCGTACGCGCCCGCCTCGCCGAGAAAGCGCGCGGCGCCCCAGGCAAACAGCCCGCTGTTCCACAGCGCGCCGCGCCGGCGCAACATCGCGGCGCGCGCGGGCGTCGGCTTCTCGACGAACCGCTTGACCCTACGCGCGCTGCCGAGCGGTTTCCCCGGCACGATGTAGCCGTAGCCGGTTTCGTTGCGGGAGGGTTTGACGCCCACGGTGACGAGCACGTCGTGCTCCTGGGCGACGCCGAGCGCGTGGCCCGCCGCGGCCCGGAACGCGCGGTCGTCGCCGACCGCCCAGTCCGCGTGGAGCGACAGCATCTGTCCACTCGGATCGCGTTTGGTGATCCACTGCGCGGCCCACGCGAGCGCCGGTGCGGTCGAGGCGGCGCGCGGCTCGGCGAAGATGTTCGCCGCCGGGATTTCGGGGACGGTCGCGGCGACTTGATCGACGAGCGACGGCGACGTGAGGATGAGGGTCCGCTCGGGTGGCACGAGGCCTCGCAGTCGCGCGACCGCCTGCGCCAGCAGCGGCCGATCGCCGGTGAGCGGCAGCAGCTGCTTCGGGCGGTCCGGCGTCGAGAGCGGCCAGAACCGGGTGCCGGAACCGCCGGCGAGGATGGCGGCCCATGCGTTCATCGCCGCGCCCGCTCTTCCTCGCCGCTGGCACCGCCGTCGGTCGGCGGCTCGGCATCACCGAACATCATCGCGATCCGCTGGCTGAGCTTGGTCGGCGAGAACGGCTTCGTCACCAGCGCGGCGCCAAGCCGTCGCGCTTCCCGCAGCACGCGGTCCTCACCCTCGGCGGTCAGGACCAGCACGGGCAGCCGCGCGGTACTCGCCTGGGCACGCAGGTCGCGCAGGAAGTCGAGTCCCGAGCCGTCGGGCAGGTGCAGATCGAGTAACAGGCCGTCGGCGGGCGGCGAGGCGCGCATCGCGCTGCGCGCCTCGTCGAGCGTGCGGGCGAGACTCACGCGATAGCCAAGCTGCTCGAGAAACGGGCGGAGGACGAGACCGATGTGCGGCTCGTCGTCGACGACCAGGAGGTGCCGTGCCGAGTTCACCGGCGTGCCGCGTTTACAGCAGTCCGGCGATGGCCGTGCGGTGGCGGCGAAGATCGAACAGGAGGGCGCCGACGTTCGTCGCAGGCTGCACCAGCACGATCAACAGGGCGTCGGCGTTCAGGACCGCGACGATCGCGAGACCGTGGCCGAACTCGAGGACCCCGGTGCTGAAGTCACCGCGCCCGCCGGCCGTGCCGAGCTCGCCCATGTGCTTGATGGCGGTGGGCAGCAGGGCAGCGACGCTCTCCTGGTCGACGCCGTTGGCAACGCGGGAATCGATGGGCAGTCCGTCTCGACCCACCACCACCACGGCGTCGACGCCGGCCGACCGGCTGAGCGCTTCCACTACGTCGCGAATGGTCGCCATACGCGCGGCCAACGTAGGTTCGCGGGAAGTCGAAGTCAAGCAGCCACTATGGGTTGACCCACGCGAAGGGCGCCCTGTAAGTTCTCCAGCACTTCCATGCATCGCACAGCCCTGCTGCCTCTCGCTGTTCTGGTTGTCGCCGCCTGCGGCGACATCGCGTTGCCCGCGCCTGCCTTCGATAATCGGGTGGACACGCTGACCTTGTACGCCCTCGACGGGACGCCGGTATACGCGCCGTCGGCGTACGATCTGGAGTTCCGCCAGGCGGTTCGCACCGACCAGGCCACGTCGTTCGACTTCGTGTTCAACATCGACTCTGCCGGCCGTGCGGTCCTGCTGCCGCTGGGCGCGCTCAAGCTCGGAAATCTCTCCGGCATTCAGCTGACGACGCAGAAGTTCGACTCGATCAAGATCGCACCGACGAGCGGCTACAAACTGGACAGCGCTGTCGTGGTAGATTCGGGCACGGTTGCGCTCGTGCACTCGCGGCCGCTCACGTGCTCGTTCCAGCTGTCGACCACCTACTACGCGAAGCTGCAGGTCCTTTCGATCGACACGACGTCGGGACCCGGCGGCCGTTCGATGCGCTTCGAGATCCTGACGGACGTCAACTGCGGCTATCGAGGCCTCCAGCCGGGCCTGCCTCGGCAGTAACTCGTGATCGACCTGAAGTCGCTGCGCGCCGCGCCCGGGCAAATGCGGGCGGCGCTCGCCCGTCGTGGCGATACCTCGCTCACCCGCTTACTCGACGAAATCGAAGCGCTCGACATGAAGCGCCGCACGTTGACGGCGCAGCTCGACACGCTGAAGGCCGAGCGCAACGACGCGGCGAAATCGGACGCGCTCGCCGCCAAGGCCGGCGGGCTGGCGCCCGACGTGGTCGCCGAGCGCCGCAAACTCGGCGATCGCATCGTCAGCCTCGAGTCCGAGCTGCGGCAGATCGAGACGACGCTCGAGGCCAAGGCGCTCTTCGTCCCGAATCCGCCGCTCAACGACGTGCCGGACGAAGTCACCGAGCTCCGGAGCTGGGGAACGCCCGCGCCGAAGGGCGGCAAGCCCCACTGGGAGATCGCCGAGAAGCTCGGCATGCTCGATCTCGCGCGCGGCGCGAAGCTCGCGGGCTCGGGGTTCCCGGTCCTCGTCGGCGCGGGCGCGCGACTCGCGCGCGGGCTGATCAACTTCATGCTCGATCTGCACACGCGCGAGCACGGCTACATCGAAGTCGAGCCGCCGTTTCTCGTGCGACGCGACGTCATGACGGGCACGGGGCAGCTGCCCAAGTTCGAGGACGACGTCTACCGCACGACCGACGATCTGTTTCTGATTCCCACGGCCGAGGTGCCGGTCACCAATCTCCATCGCGACGAGATCATCGATCGGCCGCTGCCGTTCGGCTACGTCGCGTACACGCCCTGCTTCCGGCGCGAGGCGGGAGCGGCGGGCAAGGATACGCGCGGGCTGCTCCGCGTGCATCAGTTCGACAAAGTCGAGCTCGTGCGGTTCTGTCGCGCCACGGAATCGCCGGCAGAGCACGAGACGCTCACCGGTCACGCCGAGGAAGTGCTGCGGCGGCTCGAGCTGCCCTATCGCGTCGCGGTCCTTCCGGCCAACGATTTCGGATTTTCGGCCGGCAAAACGTACGACCTCGAGGCGTGGGCGCCGGGCGTGGGACAGTGGCTCGAGGTGTCGAGCTCCAGCACGTTCACCGATTTTCAGGCGCGCCGCGCCAACATTCGCTGCCGCCCGAAGCCGGGGGAAAAGCCCGAATTCGTGCACACCTTGAACGCGTCCGGCGTCGCGTTGCCACGGACGATCGCCGCGTTGCTCGAGACCCATCAGCAGCCCGACGGCTCGGTGACCGTCCCGCCGGCGTTGGTGCCGTATGTCGGCACTGACCGCTTTGCCTGACAGTCCGATTCGCCGCGCCGGCCCACCGGCGCTCATCGCCGCGGCGCTGCTCTTCGGCGTCCTGTCGGTGGGGTACGCCTGGATCGTCGCCCGCCATCTCCGCAACGACGCGCGCGAGACGAGCCGGCTGCTCGGCGAGGTGTTCGCGGGGCTGAATGATCCGCGTGAAGGCGCCGCCTCCGACGCGCTCCTCACCCTCGCCGACGAAGTCCGGCACCTGGGCATTCCGCTCGCCGTCACCGACACCGCGGGGCGGATCACCGCGCTCGACAATGCGCCGTTCGGTGCGAACGCCGACAGCGCGACGCTCCACGCCTGGATCGACGAGCTCGATCGCATTCATGCGCCGCTGGCGCAGCCGGGCGTCGGCACGATCCACTACGGCGGCCTGCCGGCCGCGAGGGCGTTCACCGGCCTCGCGGCGTTGCAGGGCGCGATGTTCATCTGCCTCGTGCTGCTCGCGGTGTGGGCGATGCGCGAGCGTGTCACCGCCGCGCGCGACCGGTTATGGGTGGCCATGGCGCGCGAGTCGGCGCATCAGCTGGGGACGCCGCTGATGAGTCTCACGGGATGGATTGATTACCTGCGCGAGAATCCGGGTACGCCGGGAAGCGACCTCATCAACCATCTTGAGGCGGACGCGGAGCGCCTGCAGCGCGTCGCCAGGCGCTTCGAGCGCATCGGCCGGCCGGCGCGCCGCGAGGCGGTGGGTCTGGGCACCGTCGCGGAGCGCGTCGTGGGGTATTTCCGACCACGGCTGCCGACGCTCGCGCATTCGGTGACGATCACATTGACGTCGCCCGGGGCAGGGCCGGTTGCCACGGGCGATCCCGTGCTGATCGAGTGGGCCGTCGAGGTCGTGGTAAAGAACGCGGTCGACGCGCTGAGTGGGCGTGGTGGCCGCATCGAGGTCGAGGTCGAAAGCGTGGATGGATACGGTCGGGTGAGCGTGAAAGACGACGGTCCCGGCGTGGCGCCGGAGATGCAGCGCCAACTCTTCGAACCCGGTGTGTCGAGTAAGACCGGCGGATGGGGGATCGGGCTCGCGCTCGCGCGCCGCATCGTCGAGCAGCAGCATCGTGGTCGCCTGGCGTTTCGACCGGGTGCGGACGGGAAGGGCTCGGTGTTCGTGCTCGAATTCCCGCTCTCATGACGGCGCCGCCGCCCCTTCCTCTCAATCCCGCGCAGCGGGAAGCGGTCGAGCATCCCGGCGGCCCACTGCTCGTGCTGGCGGGCGCGGGGTCGGGGAAAACGCGCGTCCTGACGGCTCGAATCGCGCACCTCATAACCGTGCTGCACGTCGCCCCGCAGCGCATCTTCGCCGTCACGTTCACCAACAAGGCGGCCGGCGAGATGCGGAGCCGAGTCGCACAGCTGCTGGGCGCCGACCCGCGGGGGCTCTGGATCGGCACCTTCCATTCTCTTTCGGCGCGTCTGCTGCGCCGTGAGGCGCCGCTCCTGGGCTTCGGCCCGAATTTCACGATCTACGATTCCGACGACTCCGAGGCGCTGGTCAAGCGCCTGATCGAGGCGCGGCAGCTCTCGCCCAAGGCGTATCCGCCACGCGCCGTGCACGGGCTCATTTCGAGCGCCAAGAACCGCATGCAGACGCCCGAGGAGCTGGGCCAGCGGGCCGACACGCCGATGATCAAGGTTGCGGCCGACATCTATGCCGATCTGATCCCGGCGCTCAAGCAGGCGAACGCGATGGACTTCGACGACCTGCTGCTCCAGCCGCTCACGCTGTTCCGCGAGCATCCCGAACGGCTGGCCTATTGGCAGGACCGCTTCCAGCACGTCCTCGTCGATGAGTTTCAGGACACGAACGCCGCGCAATACCTGCTCGTGAAGCATCTCGCCAAGCGTCACGGCAACCTGTGCGTCGTGGGTGACGACGATCAAGCGATTTATGGCTGGCGTGGCGCCGATGTCCGCCACATGCTCGCGTTTCAAAACGACTTCGCCGGCACGAAGCTGGTGCGGCTCGAACAGAACTACCGCTCGACGCAGATCATCCTCGACGCTGCCAACGGCATCATCGCCGAGAACTCCGCCCGTCTCGGCAAAACGCTGTTCACCGAGAAAAAGGGCGGAGCGCCCGTCACGCTGCTCAGCACAGCGGACGAGCGCGACGAAGCGGAATGGCTCGCCAATGAATTCTCGCGCCGCGCCACGCAGGGCGATGCCGAGTACGAGGGTATGGCGATCCTGTATCGCACCAATGCCCAGTCCCGCCCGCTCGAAGAGGCGTTCCGCTTCCGCGGGATCCCCTACCGGCTGATTGGGGCGATCAGCTTCTACGAGCGGCGCGAGGTCAAAGACTTGCTCGCCTACCTGCGGCTCATCGCCAATCCGGCCGACGACGAGGCCTTCTTGCGGGTCGTCAACGTCCCGCGGCGCGGCATCGGCGACGCCTCGTTGGCCGTGCTCGCGCGGATGGCGACGGGCTGGCAGAAGCCGCTTCTCGAGGCCGCTCGGCGCGCGAGCGGGATCACCGAGCTCCGGCCCAACGTGCGGGAGGCCCTCGCCAACGTCGCGGCGCTGCTGGACCGCCTGCGAGAAGCGGTGGGGCAGGCGGACCCGGCGACGGCCTTCGAGACCATCCTCGCGACCACGGGCTATGAGCAGTACCTGGCCGAAGAGGGGGCGGAGGGGCTCGAGCGTCTCGACAACGTGCACGAGCTGGTGGCGGGCGCCGCCGCCTGGGCCGAGGTCCAGGATCCCGACGCGGCGGAGCTGACCGGCACGCCGGTCGAGCGGTACCTGACGCAGGCGGCGCTGATCACGCCGGTCGACGAGGCCAGGGGCGAGCCGGGCGTGACGCTGACGACCACGCACATGGCGAAGGGACTCGAGTGGCACGTCGTGGCACTCGCGGGTCTGGAGGACGGACTCTTCCCGCTCGCGCGCGCGGCCGATGACCCGGGTGGCGTCGAGGAAGAGCGACGACTGTGTTACGTGGGTCTCACGCGCGCGCGGGAAAAGTTGTATCTCTCATGGGCGCGCACGCGCTATCGCAACGGGCGGCTCGAGCTGGCGGAGCCCTCGCGGTTTCTCGATGCGCTGCCGCCGAACGTGGTCGAAGAGCGCAGCACCACGCCGTCGTGGCGTCCTACGCGCGGCGGTGGTGCGATGCCGCCGCGCCCGTCGCGCCCGCGTGGCGCGGCCGCGCGGCGGTTGCCGCCTGAGGCCTTCGACGTCGGGTTTCCCGACGAGGGCTCGCAAGACGCCCCGCGGTACGTCAAAGGCGAGCGCGTGCGTCACCGCAAGTTCGGCGGCGGGATCGTGAGCGCGGTGTCGGGCGAGGGTCGAGACCTGCGGGTCAGCGTCGACTTCGACGATCCGGATATCGGGACGAAACAGCTGCTCGTGGCCTACGCGGCGCTCGAGCGTGAGTGGGAGGGAGAAGGAGCATGAGCGTGTCACGCGAGGATGTGCTGCGCATCGCGCAGCTCGCCGAGCTGGACGTGGCCGAAGACGGATTGCCCGAGCTCGCCGAGCAGATGTCGCGGATTCTCGACTACGTCGCGCAGCTCTCCGGCGTTCCCGCCAGCGATAACCTCAAGCCCTACGTGCCGGGCCCCGACGCGATCCGATTTCGCGCCGACGAAGTCGCGCCCACGCCGCTCGCGTTCGGTCCCGATGTCTTCGCGCCGGCCTTCAAGGAGGGCTTCTTCGTCGTTCCGAAGCTCGGCCAGTTCGAGTGAGTGACGCGAAAGCGGTCGCGGACCGCCTGGTGAAGGCCAAGCGCCTCAACGCGCTGCTCACTCCGCCCAAGGATCTCCGGAAGTCATTGCTGGCGCAGGCCGCCGCGGCGCGCCCGACCGGCGTGCTGTACGGCATGCCGATCGCCGTGAAAGACAACATCTGCACGCTCGAGTTCACGACGTCGTGCGGCTCGCGCATTCTCGAAGGTTATCAGTCACCGTTCGAAGCCACGGCGATCTCGAAGCTCAAGGCCGCCGGCGCGCTGATCGCCGGCAAGACAAACTGCGACGAGTTCGCGATGGGCTCCTCGACCGAGCATTCCGCGTACGGCCGCGTCCTGCATCCGCTGGACAAAGCGCGGGTGCCGGGCGGCTCGTCGGGCGGGTCGGCGGCACTCGTCGCCGCCGGCGCGGTCCCCGCCGCGCTCGGTTCCGACACGGGCGGGTCGGTGCGGCAGCCCGCGTCGTTCTGCGGCGTCGTGGGGATCAAACCGACGTACGGACGGGTCAGCCGTTACGGACTCGTCGCGTTCGGCTCCTCGCTCGACCAGATCGGCGTCTTCGGCCGCAGCGTCCACGATGCGGCGCGCGTCTTGTCGGTGATCAGCGGCCGCGACGCGCGGGATTCGACGTGCGAGGATCGCGACCCGCTGCGCCTGCCGACGGTGCCGGAATCGCTGCAAGGCTTCGTGATCGGCCTGCCGCGCGAGTACTTCCCGCCCGAGCTCGATCCGGCGGTGCGTCGCGCCTGCGATCGCGCCATCAGAATGATGAAGGAGCTGGGGGCCGCGGTGCGGGAAGTCTCGTTGCCGCACACGCCGTACGCCGTGCCGACCTACTACGTGATTGCGCCGGCCGAAGCGTCGTCCAACCTCGCGCGCTACGATGGCGTGCGTTACGGCCCCCGCTTCGACGGCTCGACCGACATTCGCGCGCTGTACCGCGCGACGCGCGGGCAGGGATTTGGGGCCGAGGTGCGCCGGCGGATCTTGATCGGCACGTACGTGCTCTCGGCGGGTTATTACGACGCCTACTACCGGAAGGCGCAGCAGATGCGCGCGCTGATCGCCCAGGACTTCCGCAACGCCTTCGACCGCGGCATCGATCTGCTGTTCACGCCCACGGTGCCGGCGCCGGCCTTCAAGGCAGGGGAGAAGCTGAACGATCCGATCTCGATGTACATGTCGGACATCTTCACCGTCACGGCGAATCTCGCGGGCTTGCCCGCGATCTCGCTGCCGATCGGCCGGGTCAAAGGCCTGCCGATCGGCGGGCAGCTGATCGGGCAGGCGTTCCTCGAGGATGAAATGATCGAAGCGGCCTACGCGCTGGAGCGCGTCGTGCCGGCGACGGACGAAGCATGAGCCTCACCGGCCAGGGCTGGGAAACGATCATCGGGCTCGAGACCCACGTGCAGCTGCGCACGAGGTCCAAGATGTTTTGCGGCTGCTCCACGGCGTTCGGCGCGCCGCCCAATACGCAGGTATGTCCCGTCTGCCTGGGGTTGCCGGGGGCGTTGCCAGCGGCGAACGGCGCGGCGATCGGACTCGCCGTCCGCGGCGCGCTCGCGCTCGGCTGCACCGTGCACCCGCGCTCGATCTTTGCCCGCAAGAACTATTTCTATCCCGACCTGCCGAAGGGCTACCAGATCTCGCAGTTCGACCAGCCGCTGGCGACGCACGGCACGCTGTCGTTCGTCTCGCCCGAGCGTGGATCGGTGAACGCGACGATCGTGCGGCTCCATCTCGAGGAAGACGCGGGCAAGTCGATCCACGACCGTTTTCCGAAAGGGACCGCGGTCGACCTGAACCGCTCCGGCGTGCCGCTGATCGAAATCGTGAGCGGGCCCGACCTGCGCTCGCCGGCTGAAGCGCGCGCGTATCTGCAGACGCTGAAGCAGCTGCTCGAGTACATCGGAATCTCCGACTGCGACATGGAGAAGGGCAGCCTGCGCGTCGATGCCAACGTTTCTGTGCGTCGCGCGGGCGACTCGGTGCTGCACACGCGCACCGAAGTGAAGAACATCAACGCGTTCTCGTTCGTGGAGAAAGCACTGACCGTCGAGCGCGACCGCCAGATCGCGTTGGCCGAGTCGGGCGGCACGGTCACGCAGCAGACGATGCTGTACGATTCCAAGGAAAACACCGTTCGGCCTCAGCGCTCGAAGGAAGAAAGCCACGACTATCGGTATTTCCCCGAGCCCGATCTGCCGCCGCTCGTGTTGACGCCGGAATTCGTGGCGGAGCAGCAGAGCGAGCTGCCCGAGCTGCCGGCGCAAAAGCGCGAGCGCTTCGTCGCCCAGTACAGCTTGAGCCGCGAGCACGCGACGGTGCTGACCGCGAGTCGCGCGGTGGCCGACTATTTCGAGAACGTCGTGCGCGCCCCCGCCGAGCCGCAGGCGGCGGCGAACTGGGTGATGACGGAAGCGCTCGCGGACGCGAAGGATCATCAGGAGCAGCTGCGCGTCACGCCCGGCGCGCTGGCCCAGATCATCGCGCTGGTGAAAGGCGGCACGCTCAGCAATCAGGCGGCGAAGCGCGTGTTCGGCGAAGTCGCCGCCAAGGGTGGGGATCCGCGAACCGTCGCGGAGTCGCTGGGACTCGTCCTCGTGGCCGACACGAACGTCCTCGCCGGCTGGGTCACCGACGTTTTAGGCGCGCACGCGCCCGAGGTCGGTCGCTACAAGAACGGCGAAACGAAGTTGATGGCGTTTTTTGTCGGGCAGGTGATGCGCGCGTCGAAGGGCAAAGCGGATCCCAAGCTCGCGCAGCGCGTGCTCGAGGAGAAGCTCGCCTCTTAGCCGTCCCGCCAGGGTCGCTGCGCGCGCGATTGCTTCCAGTAGGCGAGCGCGGGCGTCGGCAGTCCGAAATGCTGCTCCGCGGTTTCTTCGACCCGTTCGGGCTCGTGCCGGCCGCCTTCGCGCAGCGCCTGCCGGCGCATCCGCTTGGCCATCCCCAATGCTTTCTCACCGGCCGGATCGAGCCGTCGCGCCGCCGCCTCGGCCGCGTCCGCGCCCAGCGTCTCCATCACGTACTCGAATGCCACGGCCATGTGGCGCTCGATGTCGGTGTCGGCGAGATCCCAGCGGCTCGCGCCGGCGATCACCTGGAACACCCACTGCCAGCTCTGACTCTCGGTCAGGTGCACCATCCCGCGGAACAGACGGCGGTTGGTCCGCGTGCTGAACAGCGTGGGCGAAAGAATCTCGTCGAGGTGGGTGTCGCTGGCCGTGTGGTCCTTCAGGATGACGTCGCGCGCCTCACGGGCATACGCGTCGCCCAGATGGGTCTCGAAGCGACTTTCCCAGTAGGAGTGCCCCAGCGATGCGGTGCTCGACGTGAGGACGAGCTGACGCGGCACGAAGAAATTGTGGGCGATGGTATCGGCGGCGAGATGCGAGAGGTAGCCGAGACCAAACGCGCGCAACGGATCGCTCGGCGCGAGATCCAGGATCTCCTGCCCGACGTGCCACGCGTGACAGTGGCGGCCGACCGGCGCGTACTTCTTCGCCATCGAGGTGTCGGCGGCGATGTTGCCATAGAGAAAATCGTACGGGAATGCGCGGACCAGGTCGGCGATGATCGTCGGCAGCTGGTGCAGATTGGCCAACACCGACTCGCCGAGAAAGATGTGCGTGCCCGGGGTCCATGCGTGGGCGACGCCGGGAAACAGCACCAGCATCGCCACGGCCACGCAAGCGGCGGCGCCGAGCTGCTTCACCGTCGCTTTTTGCCCTTCAGGAGCTTGCGGCTCCAGCGCCACACCGACAGCCCGCGCCGCACGTCGCGCATCGTCGCCGCCGCGTCGATGGCGGTTTCCTCGAGCTCCTCCTGCATCACCTCGGCCAGCGCGTCCAGGCTCGTCAGCCGCTCCTCGGCGGCGTCGGCGGCCTTCACGATGCGTTGCCGCACGTCGCGCGACGCACCGACGAGGGCGTCCGCTTCGTTCTTGATGGAGCCGATGAGCTGGCGGACGTCGGCGATCGCGGGGCCGGCGAATCCCTTGAGCGCTTTCACCGCCGCGCGGACGCCGAGCGCGGCGGCGATGATCGCGCCGGCGGCGACCAGCGCGGCCAGAGCGATGATGACGAGACTGAGTGCCGAGACGACGCCGACCCAGGTCGGAAACATCACGAAACCTCTGCTCGCCGCGGCGACGCTGTCAACGGGGTGAGCGCCGACAGTGCTTCCGCTGTCATGACACTCAAGAGAATCGTCACCAGCACGGAACCGGCAATCCCGCTACCGGTAGCGCCGCGCACGAGGTCGAATCCGGCCGCCAGCGCGACAGCCGTGGCGCCCTGGCGCATCGCCGAGTGGGCGAATTCGGGCGGGGGCGCATAGGGCAGAGAGCGCCAGACGGGATCGACCTGGTCGAGCCCGAAGCGCACCGTTACCCAGCGCACGAGCACCCGGACGACGGACAAGAGCAGTGCCGCCGCGACGACCCAGGCGGTCACGGGTCGCAGCAGCGCCCCGGCGATTATAAGGAAGGCGGCGTAGAGCGGCGTCTCCCACCCGGTCAGCACCCCCGCGACGGCACGGCGTACCGGCGGCGATGAGAAGCTCATGATGATCGCGGCCTCCAATCCGCAGACGACAAAAGGGGAGAGTCCGGCCGCGTAACTGAATCCCGCGCCCCACAGCACGGCCCCGAACGCCGCAACGGCGGCGTCGCTCGGCTCCCGCAATGTGCGCGCCACGGCAACGCAGAGCGCGCCGAGGCCGAGGCCGGTAAGCACTGTGAGCAGGATGCTGCGAACGGCGATGTGGGGATGGTAGTACGCGATCCCGACGACCACCGCGGCAGTGCCGAAGAGCGTGTCGAGCACCGCGTTGCGCCGGCCGAGCCGGCGGCCGCGATGGCTGGCGGCGGTGGTCAGCGCGCCCGCCAGCGCCAGAGCGACGGCGACGGTCGGACGTCCCCAGGATTCGGCGAGCGAGGGAACGGCGCGCGCCATTGTCCACGCGGTCAGCGCAGTCATCGCGAGCACGGGGAAGGCGAGCGTCGCACCGATGAGCCAGGTACGCACCGAGACGCGGCGGATCATTCGCCACTCGAGCCGCGCGCCGAACACGGCGCCGATCCACCCCACGCCGAGGGCGACGAGTGGCTCCAGCAGGTGCAGTCCGCCGCGATCGATCGCGCCGAGACCCGGGCCGAGGATGAGGCCAAGCACGAGAAATGGCGCGCCGGTGGCGAGTAGGTCGTCGAGGAGCACAGGTCGACGGATGGCCGGACGCGACAAGCGGGTGACGCCGATGCCGGCTACGAGGACGAGCGCCAGCGTGAGGAGGGGATGCACGAGGGCCAACGTTCGCCAACGCTTGACGCCGCCGCAAGCGGCCCGGTAGCTTGGGCGGACCTATGCCACCGTCGTTCCGTGTCACGGGGGGGAGGCCCCTCTCGGGCACGATCCGGCCCGCCGGCAACAAGAACGCGGCACTTCCCATCCTCGCGGCGACATTGCTCGCCGACGGTCCCTGCCGCATCGACAACGTTCCCCGCATTCGCGACGTCGAGTCGCTGCTCGCGCTGTTGCAGCATGTCGGCGCCACAGTCGAGTGGCAGGGCGCGAACACGGTATCGATCGACGCGAGCCGCGCCGAGCCGAAGCCGCTCGATCCCGCGCTGTGCAAGGAGATTCGCGCGTCGATCTTGCTCGCGGGTCCGATGCTGGCGCGCTTCGGCCGCGTGACGCTGCCGCCGCCGGGCGGCGATGTGATCGGCCGGCGCCGCGTGGACACGCATTTTCTCGCGCTCGAACGGCTCGGCGCCGACGTCACGGTCGGCGACTCGTACAAGCTCGAAGGGAAGCTCAAGAGCGCGGACATCTTCTTGGACGAGCCGAGCGTCACGGGAACCGAAAATGCCTTGATGGCGGCGGTGCTCGCTCCCGGGAAGACGGTGCTGCGCAACGCGGCGTCGGAGCCGCACGTGCAGGATCTCGCGCGCTTTCTCGTCGCGCTGGGCGCGAGCATCGGCGGCATCGGCAGCAACACGCTCACGATCGAGGGCAAAGGCGGAGGCAAGCCGCTGCAAGCGGCGCCGCACACCGTGGGCCCCGATCACATCGAAATCGGCTCGTTCATCGGGCTTGCGGCGGTGACGGGCGGCGCGATCACGATCGACGGCGTGAACGCCGACGATTTGCGATCGACCTTGCTCGCGTTCGATCGCCTGGGCGTCCGGCCGCGGATCGACGGCACGAAGCTGATCGTGGACGCCGACCAGGAGCGGCGCATCCGTCCCGATCTCGGCGGTCACGTGCCGAAGCTCGAAGACGGTCCGTGGCCCGCGTTCCCCGCGGACCTCATGTCGATCGCGATCGTGGTGGCCACGCAATGCGAAGGACTGTTGCTGGTATTCGAGAAGCTGTTCGAGTCGCGGCTGTTCTTCGTGGACAAGCTGATCGGCATGGGCGCGCGCATCGTATTGTGCGATCCCCATCGCGCGGTGATCGCGGGTCCGTCACCGCTGCGCGGCCAGGTCGTCGAGAGCCCCGACATTCGCGCCGGGATGGCGATGCTGCTCGCCGCGCTTGCCGCCCAGGGCGACTCCGTCATCCAGAACATCGGACAAATCGAGCGCGGCTACGAGCACATCGACACGCGGTTGCAAGCGCTGGGAGCGCAGCTTGAGCGCCGGGCTTGAAGCGCGCGAAGCGCCGATCGGCGACGCAGCGCTGCCGCGCCTCGAGCTGACGGAGTGGGCGGATCGGTACGGGCTCGTCGCCGGCATCACTACTCGGCCGGTGAGTCTCGGACTGTGGAGCGAGGAGCCCGTCGGGCAGGTCATGGGCCGCTGGCGCGCGTTCCGCACCGCCTTCGCCGCGCGCTTTCCGACAATCGTCCTCGCGCATCAAATCCACGGCACGGCGGTCCGCTGGCACGCGCAGCTGCCCGAGGGCTGGCTGATCCTCGATGGCGTCGATGGGCATGCCAGCGCGCAGGCCGGCGTGCTGCTCACCGTCACGATCGCCGACTGCATCCCGGTGTATCTCGCGTTGCCGAACGAGGGCGTCGTAGCGCTCCTGCACGCAGGTTGGCGTGGCGCGGCCGGTGGCGTGCTTCCGCGCGCCATCGAGCAACTGACGTCGCACGGCTATGTCGCCACGAGAGAGATCGTAATGCATTGCGGTGTAGGGATTTGCGGCGAGTGTTATGAGGTAGGTCCTGAAGTCGCGACCCGCTTCGGTCGCAGCGGCACGATCCGGCTCGATCTCCGGGCAGCCCTCGCGCAACAAGCGCGCGAGCTCGGCATCGACGACGTCTCGATCTCGCCATGGTGCAGTGCCGAAGGCCGCGACCGCTTCTTCTCGCATCGCGCGTCCGGCGGTCGCGACGGGCGGATGATCGCGTATCTGGGCCGGCCGCTAGGTTGACACGGGGGGACCCCCGGCTACATTCCCCAAGTGCAGCGGGCGAAGTTCGGCCCGCGCTTTTTTTTCATGCTCACTGAGAGTCTTGTCGAGGCCTTCCGGACCCGGCTGGAAGCATTGGGGTTCGATTTGGCCGACCTGCGCATCGGCGGTACGCCGAACCGGCCGCTCGTCCAAGTCCGCATCGACTGTCCGCCTCGCACCATCACAGTCGAAGATTGCAGCCGGGTCAGTCGGGCCCTGGAAGCGTGGCTCGATGTGGGTGGTCCCCTCGGGAATAGGTACGTCTTGGAGGTGTCGAGCCCGGGGATCGACCGACCCGTGCGCTGGCACCGGCATTGGCTGCAGTTCGTGGGACGCGACGTGACGGTGAAGCTGGCCGGCCTGGGGCGGGTGCGGGCGCGCATCGTCGCCGTTCCCACCCCGGACAGCGTGGTGCTGCAGCCCGAAGGCGGCGCCGAGCACGAATACCGGTTTTCGGACGTAAAGGATGCTCGCCTGGCGAGCGATAAGGACGTGTGATGGCAAATACCACTGACGTCGTTTCCGCAATTCGCGAGCTGACGAACACCAAGCAGCTCGAGCGCACCGAGCTCATCGACCTCCTGAAGGACGGTCTGCACGCGGCGCTCGTGAAGCGCTACGGGCCCAACGTGCGGGCCGAGATCGGCATCGACGAGCTGAAAGGATCGATTCGCATCGTCGTGCTGAAGACGGTGGTCGAAACGGTCGAAGACGCCGGCACGCAGGTCTCGCTCGAAGAAGCGCGCTACGAAGACCCCGACTTCCAGCCCGGCGACGTGCTCGAGGAGGAGGTGCCGTTCGAGCAGTTCGGCCGCACGGCGGTGCAGGCGGCCAAGCAACGGATCATCCAGCGCGTGCGCGAAGGCGAGCGCTCCCGCATCCGCGAAGAGTTCTCGGGCAAGGTCGGCGAGCTGCTCTCCGGCGAAGTCCAGCAGATCGAGCGCGGCAAGATCGTCGTCATGCTCAACAAGTTCCGTGAAGCCGAAGCGATCATCCCGTACCGCGACCAGAATCACCGCGAGCACTTCCATCAGGGCGACACGATCCGCGCCGTCCTGAAACGGATCGAGGAGACGCCGAAGGGGCCGCGCCTGATCTTGTCGCGCGCCGACCCGCTGTTCGTCAAAGCGCTCTTCAAGCTCGAGGTCCCCGAGATCCAGCAGCAGATCGTCGAAATCCGCGCGACGGCGCGCGAGGCGGGCAGCCGCACCAAGATCGCGGTGTGGTCGCGTGATGACGGCATCGATCCCGTCGGCGCGTGCGTCGGGCTGAAGGGCTCGCGCGTGCAGGCCGTCGTGAACGAGCTGAACGGCGAGCGCATCGACATCGTGCCCTGGTCGTCCGACCCCGAGCGCTTCGCGAAGCTGTCGCTCGCGCCGGCGCGCGTGGCGCGCGTGTTCTCCGACCCCGAATCGAAGACGATTCAGGCGATCGTGGACGAAGACCAGCTGTCGCTCGCGATCGGTCGCAACGGCCAGAACGTGCGGCTCGCCTCCGAGCTCACCGGCTGGAAGGTCGATCTCTACTCGAGCCGCGAGTGGCTGGAGCGCGGCGGCGAAGGCCCGTTGTTCGCGCCGCTGCCGGCGGCCGACGAGTCGGTCACGCAGGTCGCGCTCGCCGAGATGAAGGGTCTCTCGCCCGAGCTCGTGGCCGTGCTCGAGCAGGCGGGCAAGAAGACGCTGCAGGACATTCTCGATCTCGAGCGTGAAGAAGTCGACCAGATGCCGGGCATGACGCCCGACTTGGCCGACAAGATGATGGCCTTCCTCAACGAAATGACCGAAGAGGGCGTGGAGGAGGGCGAAGGGTCCGAAAGCTCCGGGGGGACGACCGCGGCGTGAGTGAGCGCGTGACGCGCCTCCTCGGGCTCGGGGTTCGCGCGCGCAACGTCGTGATCGGAGTGGCGGGTGTGCGCGCCGGGTTGCAACGCGGCACGATCGCGTGCGTGGTGCTCGCGGCGGATGCCAGCCCGCGGACGGTCGAAAAAGTGGCTCGGCTCGCGGAGGCCAAACGGATTCCGGTGGTCCGCGGGCCTCGTGCCGAGGAGTTGGGCGTGGGACTGGGGAAACCGCCGGTGCAGGCGGTCGGTGTCAGTGATCCTGCACTGGCAAGAGGACTGACGGCTGATAGCGAGGAATTGAGTGGCAACAACGCGGATCCATGATTTAGCGGCTGAGTTCGGCATCTCCAGCGAGCAGCTGATGGGCATGCTCAAGGAGATGGACATCTTCGTGCGCAGTCATCTCACGCCGCTCAAGGACGAGCAGGTGTCGCTGATGCGCGCGCGCTGGGAGCGTGACAAGCGCAAGCAGAAGCAGCCGGCCGCGCCCCCGAAGCGACGCCGTGCCGCCGCCAAGGCCGCGGTCGAGCCGGCCCC
>DATDEZ010000141.1:0-5243 GCA_036522875.1 Gemmatimonadales bacterium
ATCATGGGATGAAGATGCGCCCGGCGTTCGCCTTCGCAACGCGGGGTTAACAACACGGTGACGCTACCGTCCCAACGCCGAGTCACTCAACTGCGCCCCGACATCACGTTATTCCTGGAGGACTTGCTCATGCGCATCGTACCGCGCTTGATCCTGCCGCTCGCTGTCCTGGCTCTGGCCGCGGCGGCCTGTAAGAACGACAACATGTCTTCAACCACGCCGGTCCTGTCGCAGGCCGATGCCGACAGCCTCGCCGCAACGGTGACGTCCGACGTGGACGCGGAGATCACGACCGCGACGCTGGACGGCCTGGGCGGTGGCGCCATTGCCGCCTCGGCCCGCGTCGACGGGTCACCGGCGTCGATGCAGTGCACGCCGGCCAAGAGTCCCAACCCGCCGTCAAACGCCGACAGCGATGCCGTTCCCGACTCGGTGCGGTTCGACTACGCCGGCTGCGTCGTTACTCGGCCGCTCGGCGTCGACTCGATCTCCGGCACGATCGACGTCATCGACCCGACGCCCGCCGCGAAGGATCATTCGGTCGAGCGCGTCTTCACGAATTTCGAGCGCCTGACTACGAGCGTGCTCACGGGCGAGCACTGGTCGGTGACGAGCAACGGCGTGCGCCGCGCCTCGCGCGACACCACGACGCTGCACGTCAGCGAAACCAACTTCCGCACCGATTTCGTGGGCCCGAAGGGCGGCACGTCGGAGCACGTGCGCACCTGGGAATCGATCTTCACGGCGGACGTGGCGGGCTCGATCCAGCCCAACACGCTGCTCCCGAGCGGTTCGTGGTCGGTGAACGGGACGTCGTCGTGGACGCGCGGCCAGAAATCCTACTCGCTCACGGTGACGACCGATCCCGCGCTGCATTACAACGCGAGCTGCACCGACGCGCCGCGCTTCGACGCCGGGAAGATCACGGCGGTGGTGACGAAGGCGTCGCAGACGATGACCGTGACGATCGAGTTCACGGCATGCGGGCAGTACACGGTGACCCGCTCGTAATTCACCGTTGCAGGCATAAAAAGGCCGCGGAGCAATCCGCGGCCTTTTGTTTTTCGCGTCGCGCGAGCGCGTCAGCGCGCACTCACCGCGCCGGCACCTGGTCGCTCACCGGAAATTCCTGCTGAAACCGGTCGATTGTGCGAATCACCTGCAGCGCGAGAATCGTGACCACGATCGCAGCGATCTCGTTCACGAGCTCGATATTGGTCACCGAGATGAGCGAATCGACGGTCGACGCGCTCTTGAAGGACATCGATTCGAAGCGCCCCGTACCGCCCCACACGAGATACAGGAGCCACCACGCGCCGACGAGCGGCGCGCCCGAGTCGATCGGGTTTCGAAAGTTCTTGATCTCGCTCCGCCGGTACAGCTCGGCGGTGATGCGATACCCCTGATAGAGATTGATGAACGGAATGAACCAGTAGCCGACCGACTCGCCGGGCGTGAGGTCCGTCGCGCGGTTGCCGACGAGCAGCAGGTTCGAGTACGATCGGTGCTGCCAGAAGAGCCAGCAAATCGCCGTCCCGATGAACAGCGCGAGGCTGACGCGCGCGATGAGCCGTTCACGATCGTCGTTCGCACTCGCCCGTTCCGGGGTCAGCTGGACGCCGTCCCGGACTTCGACGAGCATCGAGCGCTGCGACCACGCCGATCCAACCGCGGCGACCTTCATCACGAGGAACACGACGAGGAGAAAGCGCAGCAGCGTGGCGCGGGTATGGGCGGATTGCGTACCGGCGGCGATGCCTGCGGTCATGGTGACGGCCTCGAGGCAAGGGTGACGACCTAGATATGCCAGCCTTTTCCGGCGCCCGGTAGTGCACCCGCCCCAAACGTCATAACGCCGCGAGATCCCGGCCGATGCTCTCGATCTTGCCGCCCTCCACGCCCGCCTGCCTCCCGAACTCCGGCCACGCGGTCACCGCTTTGCCGACCGCGTCGAGGACTTTCGGCGCCGTGCCGATGCCGAACCGGTCCGCCAGCGCGAGCAGATCGGCGCGCGTGATCCCGGTGAACTTGCCGTTGACGCCCATCAGGTGCTGGCTGGTCCACTCGCCCTTGGGGTTGTGCGCGTGCGTGACGTCGTAGGCGGGCGCGAGCTCCCAACGTCCGCCCTGGCGCAACAGGAACGAGGTGTTCTTGGTGTGATCGTCGCAGTTCGCGGCCATCACGTTGAACGCCACGCGCCGGAACGCTTCTTCTTTTTCCTCGTAGCGCGCGCCGAGCCGGTTCAGCGTCTGCAAGAGTTGATTGGCGTCGTGCGTGGCTTTCTGGTTGTAGTCGAGCTGCGCCATCGCACAGAGCGTCTGGACGTGGACCTTCGCATTCCCTACCCGATCGAACCGCTTCGTCATGAAGTGCGCTCGGCCGTGCTCTTCGAGCAGTCGTGCGTCCGGGAGCGTGAGACCGGCCTCGCGCGCCATGAGATGATAGGCGTACTCGATCCGGCCGTAGCCGACCGGATCGCCGAGCTCCTGGTTGGCGCGCAGCCCGTCGAACTTCAGGATCCAGTGCTCGAACCCGTCCGCGACGTCGAACTGACCGGCGCGGATCTCTTGCGTCCGCGGATTCCAGGCGATCACGGCCTTGGCGCGAGCGCCGCCGGCGGACGTGCCGACGCGAATGATTTGCTGCAGCGCGTGGCTCGCGTGCGCGGCCGGTCCGACGTTGCCGCTGACCGCGAGCCGCGCGCTCTCGACCAGGCTCGATAACTCGATGGCCGTGCTGCTGGACTTCGTCGGACCGCGCGCCGGCTTGAACTCGAGCGCGCCGAGCGCGCGCTTGCCCATGTAGGCGAGGCGGTCGAGCGGCGTGATCGCCGCCGGCGCGACGCCGTGCGTCGACATCCACGCATCGATCAGCGCGTTGCCGAACGCGTCGGGCAGCGCGTCCGCCAGCATGGCCGGCAGGCGATGGTAGGTCAGCTCGGGCAGCGCGGGAAAGACAAACGGCTCGCGCGCCTGCGCCAGCGGCATGGTGAATGGCGCCAGCTCGACGCCGGTGGCGACGAACGCGGGATCGTACTCGAACGCGTAGAAGCCGAGGCGCGGGTCGAGCGCGACGGCGCCGACGCGCTTTCCCCAGATGTGGACTTCGACTGCAGCGACCGCCTTATAGGCCACGACGCCTGCTGTGGCGCGCGCGTTGCCGCGGTGCCTTGGTGCGCGCGGCGGCGAGCTGCAGCGGACTGATCGAGACCTGTGGCGCGAGCGTCGTGAGCCAATCGGCGCGGTTCAAGGCGCGCAGCACCTTGATCAACGATTCGACGGTCGCGCCTCGACCAGCTTCGAGCCGTTTGATGACGTTCCAGGCGACGCCGGCGCGGCCGGCGAGCGCGCGTTGGTCGAGATCTTGGCGCAGGCGGAGCTGGCGGAGTTGCTCGCCGAACTGGCCGGCGAGCTCGTCCACTGCTGCGGTATCATTTGTCATTAGTAGCCCTTATATGGTCTATTATAGCTGACAATATGCTTAATAGACCTTAAAAAGGCTACTACTGTCGCACGAACGTCACCACTGCCACCGGCTGCGCCTTCCCGTGCACCACGAAATGCCGATTCGTGTTGACCGTCGTGGCTTTCTTGGGATTCGCGTCCTTGTCGGGCGCCTTGTACGTCGTGCCGTCGTCGCCGCCCGAGTCGTAGGCGGGCAGCACGATGCGGCGCCGCGTTACCCACGCGCCGTTTTCGATCAGGTTGACGTTCGTGACGCCGGTGAACCAGTCGGGGCTGGGCGCGACCATGTTGACGACGTCGACGAGCGGGTGCGCGGGATCGACCCGCACCGTCGCCACCATCGAATCCTTCCAGTTCTTGAGCGCGCCGGATTCGAACAGCGCGAGCGCGTTGCCCTGCTTGATGGCCTCGTTGATCTCGTCGTTGAGCGGCGAGTGCTTGCCTTCTTCCGACAGCCGCTCGAGGCCGCGCGTGGGCCGGCGGCCGACGGCGAAGATCGTGTAGTGCGCGTTGTGCGAGGCGCCGATCATCCCCGAAAAGTGCGCGTCGGACGGATAGTCGAGCGGAAAGTTCGCCTTCGTCCACGTGCTCTTGATGATCACGGTGTACTCGGCGGGCCCGGTCGGCGCGGCGGGCGGCGCCGGTCGCGCGGCGGCGGGAGCGGACGACGGCGGCGTGGTTTTCGGACTCTTGCTGCAGGCAGCGAACGCGAGCAGGGTTATCGCGAAGAGAGAGGCACGCAAGGCGCGCATGACGGCTTCCTTCGTCTGGAGGTATAGCTAGGCTACTCGAAGGGCGCGGGAATCGCCACTCCCGTGCCGCGAGCACTCCGCGCGCTCCTGGCCCCGAAAGCGCCGATAAAACCCCGATGCGCGTTCTTCGCGCCCCCAAGCGGTCCGATAAAACCCCAATGCGCGTCCTTCGCGCTCCCAAGCGCGCCGATCAAACCGCAATGCACGTCGTTCGCGCCCCCAAACGGGCCGATAAAACCCCAATGCGCGTCGTTCGCGCCCCCAAGCGCGCCGATAAAATCCCAATGCGCGTCCTTCGCACGCCCGAGCGGGTCGATAAAACCAGAATTAGCGTCCTTCTTACCACGGTGCGGGTCGACTCAATCGGAGTGAGCCTGCTGTGGACGATGGAGCGAGAGGATTCAACCAAAATTACCGAGCATTTTGCCACCGAGCGCGTCCATTCGATCGAAACGCGCCTGCTGTTGACGATGCAGCGAGAGGATTCAACCAAAATTACCGAGCATTTTGCCACGGAGCGGGTCGATTCAGTCGTAATGCGCCTCTTCTGGACGATGCGGCGGGCGGACTAACCCGAAATGACCTTCCTCAGGACCGGGCATCGGATAAAACCGCAGCGACGCCTCACAGGTTACGATGGCGCGCCTGCAGTCTGAGCTGTCATGCGCGGTGCGCCGAACAGGCACACGAGGTACAGCAGCGTTTCCAGTCCGTCGGCGTAGACGGCCATGCCCATCTGCTGGTCCAGAAAGACCTTGCCGACGGTGAGCAGCAGGACGACGAACCCGCCCTTGCCCAGAGCCACGATCGTGAGGACGAAGCGCTGCAGCGGCGGTTTGAAGGCGGCGTAAATCAACATCACGCCGAACAGCCCGACCATCATCCCCCAGGATCGCGCCATCAGGTCGGCGAGCGGCCCGTCGAGCGTTTGGCCGAACCCCGATTTCGCCGCGTAGTTGGGGGCGATGACGTACAGGAGGATCGTGGTCGTGAGGATGCCGCTGATCAACATGATCCATTTCGTCTG
>DATDEZ010000142.1:0-15013 GCA_036522875.1 Gemmatimonadales bacterium
TGCGCGGTCCGTCGTAGGGACGCGGCCGATCCTCGCGCGAGAACTGGAAGCGGAACTCGTTCGCGACGCGCGGCGAGAGATACGACACGAGACTGCCGTTCACGGCGTTCGAATGATCCTGCTCGAGCCCGTTGGCGCTGCGGCCCCAGCTGTCCACGTCGAACGTGCCGTTCGCCTGCTCCGACCAGGTGTAGTTGTACTTGATCGACGCCGTGTGCCGGTCCGAAAGGCGAATGTCGAACTTGGCGAGGAGGGCGCGCGCGTCGTTGGTGCGCGCGATCGACCCGTAGTCGCCGCGAAGCGCGCCGCTGTAGGCCGTGTCCATCCACGCGCGAAGCGCCGGATCCATGCGGCTGGGATTGGTCTGCTTCGTCTCGTCGTAGATCTGCTGATCGTAGGCCAGGAAGAAGAACGCGCGGTCGTGCCGGATCGGACCGCCGAGCGTGAAGCCGAACTGGTGCTGGGTGAAATCGGGCGTCGGCAGGGTCACGGAGCCGTGGTGCGGCTGGCCGGACAACGCGCCGTCCTTTCCATAATAGTGCACCGAGCCGTGAAGCTGGTTCGTACCGGACTTCGTCACCACGTTCACGAACCCGCCCGACGAGCGGCCGAACTCCGGGTTGGCGCCCGACGACGTGACGACGATCTCCTGCACCGCGTCGAGGTTGAACGTGAACGGCGGACGCTGCCCGCCGCGCTGCTCGCCGAAGAACGGATTGTTGAAGTCGGCGCCGTCCACCGAGACGTTGTTGTGAATTCCCTTCTGCCCACCGATCGACAGCTCGTCGCCGTCCGGCCCCTGCACAATCGCGACGTTCGGCGTCAGCAGCGTGAGGTTCAGGTAGTTGCGGCCGTTGTTGGGCAGACGCGAGACGGCCGCGTCGGGCAGGCGGGTCGAGCTCTCGATCTTCGTGGCCTCGACGACCGGCTGCGTCGCTTCGACGACCACCGCCTGGAGCTGCACGGCAGCCAGCGCCAGCGTGAGGTTCACCGTTTCGCCGACGCCCACGTGCACCCCGCTCCGCCGCACCTCGCTGAAGCCCACGGCGCGCGCGGTCACCTCGTACGTGCCCAGCGGCATGAGGGGGGCGATGAAGATGCCGCGCTCGTTCGTCGCGATCTGACGTTGGAACCCGGTCTCGTGCTCGACGAGCACGACCGTCGCGCCGGCGACGGCGGCGCCGTTCGGATCGGTCACGACGCCGCGGATGATGCCGGTCGTCGCCTGCGATTGCGCTGCCGACACGAGGGGGACCGCCAGAACGAGTGCGAACAGTCCGAGAAGCGTGCGTCGCATGCTTCGGCCTCCGAACAAGGGTGGGAAGATTTCTTGCCGCGGCTAGCGTATCACGCGGAATGAGAGACCGCAAGCAGGTGCGGAACTAGCTTTAGACGATGCAAAACGCCGATATCGCCCGCCTGCTCGGCGAGGTCGCCGACCTCCTGGAAATCTCGGCAGGCAATCCTTTCAAGGTACGAGCGTATCGCAACGCCGCCCGAACGGTCGCGGATCATCCCGACCCTGTAGACGAGCTGGTGCGCGGTGGGGAGTTCGACCTCACCGACCTGCCCGGCATCGGCGGCGGCATCGCAAAGGAAATCACCGCGCTCGTGGAGACCGGCACGCTGCCGCAGCGCCAGCAGCTCGTCGCCACGATTCCGCCTGGGTTGCTCGACCTGCTTCGCATCCCGGGCCTGGGACCCAAGCGCGTGAAGCTGTTCCATGACGAGCTGAAGGTGAACAGCGTCGCGGATCTCAAGGCGGCGCTCGAGGCGGGCAAGATCGCCAAGCTGCCGGGCATCGGCCCCAAGCTGCTCGAGAAGATTCGCGAGGGCGTGGCCGCCGCCGCCAGCGGCGAGGGGCACAAGCGCATCGTGCTGCACGAGGCCGAGCAGTACGCACGCGCGATCGTCGACTACTTGAAGGCCGGGGGCGGCATCGACGAGATCGACGTCGCCGGCAGCTTCCGGCGTCGCAAGGAGACGATCGGCGATCTCGACATCGTCGTCACGTCCTCCAGGCCGGCCGCCGTCATCGAGCGGTTCGGCAAATTCGGAGACGTCACCCACGTCGCCGCGCAGGGCGATACGCGGGCCACCGTCCGGCTGTCGGGCGGCCTGCAAGTCGATTTGCGTGTCGTCGAGCCGTCCTGTTTTGGCGCCGCGATGCAGTACTTCACCGGCTCACAGGCGCACAACATCGAGCTTCGGAAGATCGCTCAGGCCAAGAATCTCAAGTTGAACGAGTACGGCGTGTTCCGCGGCTCGAAATGCATCTCTGGCCAAACCGAGCGCGACGTCTACGCGGCCCTCGGCCTCGACTGGATTCCGCCGGAGCTGCGCGAGAACCGCGGCGAGATCGCGCTCGCGAAGGAGCACGCGCTCCCGGCGCTCGTCACGCAGGACGAGATCCGCGGCGACCTGCAGATGCACACCGACGCGAGCGACGGCAAAGCGACGCTCGCCGAGATGATCGCGTCCGCGCGCGCGCTCGACTACGAGTACATCGCGATCACCGACCACTCGCCGCGCACGTCGATGGCGGGCCAGACGCCCGCCGAAATCCGGGCGCAATGGAAGACGATCGACCGCCTGAACAAGGGGCTGCGCGGCTTTCGGGTGCTGAAGAGCGTCGAGATGGACATCCTCGAGAGCGGCAAGCTCGATCTGCCCGACGACCTGCTGGCCGAAGCCGACTATGTGGTCGCCACGATTCACTACGGATTGAAGCAAAGCGAAAAGCAGCTCACCGACCGGCTCCTCGCGGCGATCGCCAATCGCTGGGTGGACGCGATCGGCCACCCGACGGGACGGATCGTCCCCGTGCGTCCGTCCTATCCGCTCGACTTCGACGTCGTCGCCAAAGCCGCGGCCGAGGCGCGCTGTCTGCTCGAGATCAACGGCAGTGAGCGGATGGACTTGCCTGACACGCTCGCCGCGGCCGCGAAGACGCACGGCGTGCGGTTCGTGCTATCGACCGACGCGCACAATCAACGGGAGCTCGGGTTCATGCGGTTCGCCGTCGCGGTGGCGCGGCGGGCGGGGCTCGTGGCGGCCGACATCCTGAACACGCGGCCGCTCGCGGAATTCTTGAAGGGGTTACGTCGCCGGCGCAGTCGCTAGCAGGTCGATCTGCGCGACCGGCGCGAAGCTGAAGCGGTGGTGGCGGGTCGGGCCCAGCCGGTTGATCGCGGCGAGATGCTCGGGCGTCGCGTAGCCCTTGTTCTCGTTCCAGCGATATCCGGGATGGCGCGCGGCCAGCCGGTCCATGAGCGCGTCGCGCAGGACTTTCGCGATCACCGACGCGGCGGCGATCGAGTGGCAGCGGGCGTCGCCGTCCACGATCGCCTCGTGCTCGCAGCCGAGCTCGGGGCACGGCAGTCCGTCGATCAGGACCCACGCCGGCACAAAGTGCAGGCGGCGCAGCGCGCGCTCCATCGCGAGGATCGACGCGCGGCGGATATTCAGCCGATCGATCTCGCGCACGCTCGCGGCGCCGACGCCGATGGCAAAGGCGCGCTCGCGGATCTTGACCGCGAATTTGAGCCGCTGCAGGTGGGTAAGAACCTTGGAGTCGTCGAGGCCGCGGATCGGCTTGGCGCCCATCGGAAACACGACGGCCGCGGCGACCACTGGGCCAGCCAGGGGACCGCGGCCGACTTCGTCGATTCCCGCGACGGTGCTGCGACCTTCGACCCACAATGCCGCCTCGCGTTTCAGCGACGGGCGGCGCTTGCTCACGCCTCGGCTTGCTCCGTCGTGGCTTCGGTGCTGAGCCCCCGCTTTTCGCGGATGCGGGCCGCTTTGCCGGCGAGGCGCCGCAGGAAGTACAGCTTGGCGCGCCGCACGCGGCCCTTGCGCATCAGGCCGATCTCGGCGATCGACGGGGCGTGCAAGGGGAAAATGCGCTCGACGCCGACGCCCGCCGAAATCTTCCGGACGGTGAACGTCTCGTTGATGCCGCCGCCACGCCGCGCGATGCAGATGCCTTCGAACGCCTGCAGGCGCTCTTTTTCCCCTTCGCGCACGCGCACCATCACCCGGACCGTATCGCCAGGAGCAAAGGCCGGAATGTCCGTCTTCAGGCCTTCGCGCTCCACCGCTCTCAACCGCTCCATAACTACTCCCTGTGTTTCGACCAGATGTCCGGTCTGCGTTCGCGCGTGAGGCGCTCGGCCTCAGCCGCCCGCCATGCCGCAATCTTGTCGTGATCGCCACTCAACAATACTTCCGGGACCTCGCGCCCGCGATAGCTGGGCGGGCGCGTGTAGCTCGGCGGCGCCAACAGGCCTTCATAATGCGAATCGCTCGCCGCCGATTCATGATCGCCCAGCGCGCCGGGCAACAGCCGCACCACCGCGTCCACGATACACAGCGCCGCCGGCTCGCCGCCCGACAACACGAAATCGCCGATCGACACCTCTTCCGCGCCCAGCACGTCCACGACGCGTTGATCGACGTCCTTGTAATGCCCGCACAGCAACGTCAGCTCACTGCCCAGCGAATAGCGAACCGCCGTATCGTGCGTAAACAACGTGCCGCGCGCCGACAGCAGCACGATGGGACTCTCGACCACCTTGAGATCCTCGACCGCCTCCACCATCGGCTCTGCCTTCAGCACCATACCGGCGCCGCCGCCGTACGGTGCGTCGTCCACCGTCTGGTGCTTGTCGTGCGTGTAGTCACGCAGCTGCACGACGCGATACTGCACCAACGTGGCCGTCGCCGCGCGACCCAGGATGCTCGTCGCGAGCGGGGCACGAAACCAGTCGGGGAACAGCGTGACGACGTTGATCCGCAGCATCGTTACCCGTCCACCGCCACCAGCTGATCGCGCCACGGTTCGACCGTCTCGCGCGACGTGATCCCCTCGAGGCCCAGCAGCCACTCGCGGTGATACGCGCGGCGCCGGGCGATCACGAGCGGACCGGCCAGCACCTCGCGTGTTTCGTTCAGCACGTAGATCCGAGCCTTCGGCGTGAACACCGTTCCCGGACTCTCCACGAGGGGGATCACCGCGACTTCCCCCTGCTGGCCGTGCGGCTTGCGCAGCCGCCCGACTACGCGGTAGCCGCCGGAGCCCGTTTGCCGAGGACGCCCGCCTTCTTGAGGAGCGAGCGCACCGTATCGGTCGGGAGCGCGCCCTTCGCGAGCCAGGCGCGCGCCTCATCGGCGTCGACGTTGATGACCGCGGGTTTGGCCCGCGGATTGTAGTTGCCGATCGTGGCGACAAACCGGCCGTCGCGCGGTGAGCGCGAATCGGCCACGACGATGCGGAAGTACGCCTGCCCTTTTCGGCCTTCGCGACGCAGCCTGATGCGAGTTGCCATGTCCTACATCCTTTTGAGGAACTTGCCCATCTTGCGAAGCTGCTGGAACTGTTCCAGCAGCCGATTCACTTCCTGTACGGGCCGCCCGGCCCCTTTCGCGATCCGCAGCTTGCGCTGGCCGTTGAGCACGCTCGGGTCCGACCGCTCCGCGGGCGTCATCGACAACACGATCGCCTCGACGTGCTTCAGGCGTTTGTCGTCCATCGACACACCCTGCAACGCTTTCGCGTTCACCCCCGGCAGCAGTCCCAGCACCTGCTTCAGCGGTCCCAGCGACTGCATCTGCTTCAGCGCGACGAGGAAGTCCTGCAGATCCATGCCGCGCTTCGATTTTACTTTCTGCTCGAGGCGCTTCGCCGTCTCCGCGTCGACGGTGGCGGCCGCTTTCTCGACCAGCGCGACCACGTCGCCTTGCCCGAGGATCCGGCCCGCCATGCGCACGGGATCGAACGGCTCGAGCGCCTCGGTTTTCTCTCCGACGCCGATGTACTTGATCGGCACGCCGGTCACGCCATGAATCGACAGTGCCGCGCCGCCCCGCGCGTCGCCGTCGAGCTTCGTCAGAATCACGCCGGTCAGTCCGACGCCGTCATGAAATCCGCGCGCGCTCTTCACGGCGTCCTGCCCCGTCATTCCGTCCGCCACGAGCAGCACTTCCTTCGGCGCCACGGCGGCCTTCAACGCCTTCAGCTCGTCCATCATCGCGGCGTCGATCTGCAGCCGGCCCGCGGTATCGACGATCACGGTCCGCGCGCGCGCCGATTCCGCTTCGCGCAACGCGGCCTTCACCAGGGCCGGGACGTCCTTCTCCCCTCTCCCTTCTCCCGGGAGAACTGGCACCCCAACCTGCTCGCCGAGCTGCCGCAGCTGCTCGGCGGCCGCCGGCCGATAGATATCCGCCGCGACCAGCGCCGGCGCCTTCTGCTCGAGCTTGAGACGCCGCGCGAGCTTCGCCGCGGTCGTCGTCTTGCCCGAGCCCTGCAACCCGACGAGCAGAATGACCGTTGGGCCAACGGAGGCGAACGCGAGCGGCACACCGTGCCGCGCCACCACGCTCGACGCCAGATCCTCGTCCGACGCTCCCAGCATGCGGGCGAGCTCGTCATGCACGAGCTTCGTGACCTGCTGACCGGGACTGACGGCCTTGATCTGCAGCGCCCCGACGGCCCGCTCGCGGACGCGGTCGACGAAACCGCGTGTCACCTCGAAACTGACGTCCGCCTCGAGCAGGTGGCGGCGGATTTCCCGTAGCGCGTCGGTGACGTCGCCCTCCGCGAGCACCCCGCGACCCCTGAGCCGGTTCAGTACCCCGGTCAGTTGCTCGGAAAGGGCCGTAAACATAAGCGTGGCAAGTTACATGGCGAGTACCCGTAAACCAAGTGGGGGTCTTATCTTGGCTTCTGTGACTACGCCACCGCTGACGCCGCAGTGGTCTCGACCGGACGACGCCGAGCGAGAAGCACGGCTCAAGGCCATGAAGCGGCGGGCCACGGCCCTGCTGGGCTTCGCGCTCCTCGTCTTCGTGGTCGCAAGCATTTACGAACCCCTCTACCCCTGGCTCGGCTACGTTCGAGCAACGGCGGAGGCGTCGCTCGTCGGTGGACTCGCCGACTGGTTCGCTGTGACCGCGCTGTTCCGCCACCCGCTCGGCCTGCCGATCCCGCACACCGCCATCGTCGCGACGCGCAAGGAACGGATCGGCCAGATCCTCGGCAACTTCGTGCAGAACCACTTTCTCTCGCGCGACGTCATCGCCTCCAACCTGCGGCGCGTGCATCCCGCCGAGCGCGGGGCCACATGGCTCGCCGACCGGCAGCACGCCCATCAGGTCTCGCGGCAGTTCGCCCGTGGCCTCGTGAAGACGCTCGAAGGGTTGCCGGCGAACGAGCTCGAGGATCTCGTCACCCACGTCGTTCGTAACCGCGTGCGCACGTTTCGCGTCGCGCCCGCGCTGGGCAAGACGCTGGAGATCGCGCTCGGCGACAATCGCCAGGAGGAGCTCCTCAACGCCGCCGTGAGACTCGCCGCGGACGCCGTGCGCAACAACCGCGAGCTGATTCGCGACCGCGTGCGCAAGGAAACGCCGTGGTGGGTGCCGCCGGTGCTCGACGACAAGATCTACCAGAAGATCATCGCGGCGGTGGAGCGGCTGCTGCAGGACATGGTCATGGATCCGGCGCATCCGCTGCGCGGCGCGTTCGACGAGGCGATTCGCGACTTCATCGAGCGCCTGCAGCATTCACCGGAAGTGATCGAGCGTGCGGAGGCGCTGAAGGAGGAATGGCTGATGGGCGCGGGCACCGACGATCTCTCGCGCCGCGTGTGGGAAGGGATCAAGCAGGCCATCACCAGCTACGCGAAGGGTACCGAGACGCCAGCCGACGTCGGCGGCGCTCCCACGCCGCTCGACTCTGGGCTCAGCGAGTTCGGCGTCGCGCTGCTGTCGAATCCCACGCTGCTCGCGGAGATCGACGATCTGCTGATCGACGTGACGGCGAGCGTGGTGGAGCGATATCGGCACGAGATCGGCGACTTGATCGCACAGACGGTGGCGAGCTGGGATCCGGCGGCGACGTCGCGGCGCTTCGAGCTGGCGGTGGGCAGGGACCTGCAGTTCGTCCGCATCAACGGCACACTGGTCGGCGGACTCGTCGGCCTCGTGATCTACACGATCATCCGCCTCGTGCGCTGAGCCGCACGGTCGGCAGCGCCCGCCAGCCTTTCCAATCCGCGGCGGCGTCGACGAGTCGAACGACCGGTCGCCCCTCGACAATCAGCTGCTTGATTTCCGAGCGACGGCCCGCGGCCTCGCCGCTCTTGCGCTTCGCCCACGCGCGCTCGAGACCGGCGGCAAACCGCGCCGCCGCCGGCGCGTCGTCCCACACGCTGTACCACACCAGCGCGTCGGCCTTGGGTCCGAAGACCTGGTACCGATCGCCGTCCCAGCCCGCCGCCGTGTTCGCCGCTGCCGACTCGTCGCCCAGCTGTTGCTCGAGCACGAGTCGCGTTTCGAATTCGCCGAGGTTGTCTTCCCAGGCCACCGTGTCGGTGCCGCCGGAGAACTGCAGCTCGGTGGGCTCGTCGTGCGACGCGTAGTGGTCGGGATGGAGTATCTGCTCGGTGGACCGCGGCATGGAGTCGAGCACGGATCTGCCGACGTACTGGTGTCTGAACCAGTTCGTGAAGTCCGCGCCCGCGAGATAAGGGAAGATCAAGCCTTCGCGCACCCATAGCGGCGCGCGTGAGAACTGCTTCATCGCCGCCTGCTGTGTCGCCATGGCCGCCCGCTGTCGCCAGAACCAGCCGACGGGAAACGTGTCGGGCTTCTGCTCGGGCATCAGCACGCCGATCTGCGCGAATGTCGCCTGCCCTTCGAGGATCGCCTGGGCTGCCGAGCGACGGTCGTTGGCGTGGCGTTGCGTGATGATCGAGTCGAGCTGGACGTATTGGTCCTGGAGCGCGTGGACGAGCTCGTGTGACACGACGACGCGGAGCTGGAACGGCTCGATGTCCGCCGGGATGAACAGCGCGTTGGAATCGGGATCGTAATAGCCGGCGATTTGTTCGGTGAGCAAGTCGACCATCGTGGGCCGCAGCTCGAGCGAATCGGGAATCAGCCCGAACAGTCGCAGCGCCGACTGGAGCCCGTGCAGCTCGGCGGGCGGCAAATCCTGGTCGAACTTGTGGAGCACGTAGTCCCGCACCTGCGCGCGCGTGCGGCGCAAGACGCGCGGCTCGCGCTTGAAGCGAAGGCCGGTGGCCTGCGCCACGGCCGGCATCATGCGCTGCACCATGTCCTTCAACTCCGCTTCGCCCTGCACGGCCTGGGCGCGCTCGCGGCAGCCGACGGTGAGGGCGAGCAGGAGGGGAATCGTCAGCCGGTCCACTCGATCCCTTTGCCCACCGCGACGCCGACGACGCGCGCGATGTCCTTGCCGGTGACGACGATGCCCTGCCGCTCGAGCTCTTCACGGAGCCGGCGGTCGAGATCGGAGCGCTGGTCCTCTAAGGGCGGCGCAGGGCGGCGAGGGGCGGCGGAGGGCGGCGGCGGTTCTTCAGGTGTTGCCGCCTTGCGCCGCCCTTCGCCGCCCAATAACGATTCGATCTCCTCACCGAATCGCTGGAGCACCGTCGCGAGGTCGGGCATCGGCTCCTCGGGCGGCGATTCCTCGTAGGCAGAGCCACGGCGCATCGCGGCTTCAACCTTCTTCCGATCGCGGATGAGTTTGTCGAGCTCGGGGGAGACCTTCGCGGTCGCCTGCGCGTGCGCGCACGCCTCGTCGAGCACGTCGATCGCCTTGTCGGGACGCGCGCGGTCGGGGACGAACCGGTCGGTCAGCACGATCGCGGCCTTGAGCGCGTCGTCCGTGATCGCCACGGCATGGTGGCGCTCGAACCGCGGGCGGCGCGCGACGAGGACTTCCCAGGTCTGAATCGCGTCGAGCTCCTCGATCGTGACCGGTTGGAAGCGGCGCTCGAGGGCGGGATCGCTCTTCACCCAGCGGTTGTATTCTTCCCCGGTCGTCGCGCCGATCACGCGAATGTCGCCGCGCACGAGCGCGGGCTTCAGCATGTTGGCCGCGTCCATCGCGACGCCCATCGCCGTGCCCTGCCCGATCAAGTTGTGCAGCTCGTCGACGAACAGGATGAGATTGCGGTCGGCCTGCAGCGCCTGAATGAGGCGGCGCAGGCGCTCCTCGTACTGACCGCGGAACGACGTGCCGGCCAGCATCGAGACGTGATCGAGGCCGAGCACGCGGGCGTCCTTCAGGGCCGGCGGGACGTCGCCGGCGGCGATGCGCTGGGCGAGGCCTTCGACGATCGCCGTCTTCCCCACGCCGGCCTTCCCGACGAGCGCGGCGTTGTTCTTCCCCTGCCGCAGCAGGATGTCCACGACCCGGGAGATCTCGGCGTCGCGGCAGCGCACGGGCTCGAGGTCGCCGCGGCGGGCCTGCGCCGTGATGTCGATCCCGACGCGCTCCAGCACGTCGCCCGAATCGAAAAGGCCTTCAAATGGGTTACTCATCGGTCTCAATCACCTTTGAGGAAATGCCCGTACCACGCGATGATTGCGTCGCCGAACACGAATGCGACGGCGGCACCCACGGCGAGGAATACCCCGAACGGGACAAGACGCTTCTTCTTTATAGATAGCGGGATGAAGATCAGCGAGCCGAGCGCCGCGCCGGCGAAGACCGTGAGGAGGACGCCCTGCCAGCCGACGAAGCTTCCCACCATGGCCATCATTTTGACGTCGCCGCCGCCCATCGCTTCTTCTTTGAAGACCCACGTCCCCACCATACCGACGAGCCACAGCAGCACGAAACCGACCGCCGCGCCGAGCAGCGCGAGCAGGAATCCGTGCACGCCGCCGCCCAGCGCGAGCAGCAAGCCGATCACGAGCCCGCCCCAGGTGAACTCGTCCGGGATGATGTAGTGGCGCGCGTCCGTGATCGCGATGCCGAGCAGGATTGCGCCGAACAACGCCGCCGCGACCGCGCGCAGTGAGACGCCATAGGCGAGGACTGAGACGCCGAACAGCACGCCGACGAGCGCTTCGATGAGCGGGTATTGCATGGAGATCGGCTTGTGACACCAGCGGCATTTGCCGCCGAGCCACAGCCAGGAGAACAGCGGGATATTGTCGCGCCACGCGATGGGCTGCTTGCATTGCGGGCAGGTCGAGCGCGGATGCACCAACGACTGGTCGCGCGGCAGCCGCAGGATGCAGACGTTGAGGAAGCTTCCGATGCACAGGCCGAGCAGCACCGCGGCGACGATGATGACGATGTCAGCCCCCACGGAGCACCTCGTACAGCAGAATCCCGGCGGCCACGGCGACGTTGAGCGACTCGGCGCCGCGCGCCAGCGGGATCGCGACGCGCTGCGCCGCGATCTCATTGAGCTGCGGCCGGATGCCCGCGCCTTCGTTGCCGACGATCACCGCGATGATCTCCTCGGAGGGGCGCGAGCGCCGCGAGTCGAGCGCGCGCGCGATCGGAACGCCGTCCGCCGCCGACGCCCACAGCGTGATGCCGCGCGCTTTCGCCCACGTGATGAACGGGCCGTCGTCGAGCTGCACGACGGGGTGACGGAACGTCGCGCCCATCGCGGCCCGCAACGCTTTGGGATTCATCGGATCGGCGCTGCCGCGCAGCAGCAGGCTGGCCGCCGCGCCGAGCGCGTGCGCCGTGCGAATCAGCGTTCCGACATTCCCGGGATCCTGCACGCCGTCCAGCACGAGGATCGGGCTGCCCGTCACGTCGGCGAGGGCCCACGCGCGCGGCTGCACGACCGCGAGGATTCCTTGCGGCGTATCGGTGCCCGCGAGATCGCTGAAGGCGCGCGCTCCGACTTCCTCGACGGCGACGGCGTGGTTCGCGAGCTCTTCGGTCAGCGCCTGGCCGCGCGTCGTGCGTGTCAGATCGGGTGACACGAGGGCGCCTTTGAACTCGAGGCCCGCCGCCAGCGCTTCTTCGACCAGCCGCACGCCTTCGAGGACGGCGAGGCCGCGGCGGCCGCGCGCCTTGCGCCGTTGGAGATCGCGAACGGTCGATTGCAGATTACTGGCGATGCGAGTCCTCATGCCGGTCCAGGGTGCCCCAAAGATTGCGCCCTCGGTTGCTTTCGCCAAGGCGCGAGACCGAAACTCGTGAGAATCGCGCTCACGATAGCCGGTTCCGACTCGGGCGGCGCCGCGGGACTGCAGGCCGACCTCAAGACGTTTCATCAGTTCGGCGTCTTTGGAACCACGGCGGTAACCGCCGTCACCGCCCAGAACACCATCGGCGTCCAGGCGTGGCAGGCGCTCCCCGCCGCCCTCGTCGCTCGCCAGATCGACGCGCTGGCCGGTGATCTGCCGGCCGCCGCGACGAAGAGCGGGATGCTCGGCTCGGCCGAGATCGTGAAGATCGTCGCGGATCGCATCGCGGTTCATCGGATCGCGAACTACGTGCTCGATCCCGTCATGGTTGCGACATCCGGCGACCGGCTCCTCGACCGAGACGCCGAGGCGCTCATCAAGCGGCAACTCGTTCCGCTCGCCGCACTCGTGACGCCGAATCTGAACGAGGCGGAGATTCTGGTCGGCGATGCGGTCCGCACGCCGGAACAGATGGAGCGCGCCGGCCGCGCGATCGTCGGGTTCGGCGCGCGCGCGGCGCTCGTCAAGGGCGGTCACCTCGCCGACACGGCGACGCTCGTCGACGTCCTCGTCACCGCCGAGTCCGTGCGCCGGTTCATGCACGACCGAATCGACACGACGTCGACGCACGGCACCGGCTGCACGCTGTCGGCCGCGATCACCGCAGGGCTCGCACTCGGCCGGCCGCTCGAACGCGCGGTGACCGATGCGCTCGACTTCGTGCATCGCGCGATCGCGGCGGCGCCGGGTCTTGGCGCCGGGCACGGGCCGCTCAATCATTTCGTCCCCGCGCCGCCCAGGCCGCCGAGCGAGGGACTGTAAGCGACCGCTAGGTGAGGCGGTTGAGCACTCCTTTGAGAACGACGGCGAGCTGGCGCGCGACCTTCGCGCTGACCTCGAGGACCTCTTCGTGCGACAGCGCCTCCCCCGTGATCCCCGCGCCGGGGTTCGTAATAATGGAAAAGCCAAGGCAGCGCAGACCGCGCGACCGCGCGACCAGCACCTCCGGCACGGTCGACATTCCCACGGCGTCGGCCCCGAGCCGCTCGAGCATGCGGACCTCCGCCGGCGTCTCGTAGGACGGCCCGAGCAGCGCGACGTACACGCCTTCTTCCATCCGAATCCCCGCCTCGCGCGCGACTGTGCGCGCCAGCGCGCGCAGCTCACCGTCGTACGACTCGTGCATGATCGGAAAGCGCTGCTCGCCCGGTTCGCTCGGCCCGATGAGCGGATTCTTCCACATGAGATTGATGTGATCGGCCATCAGCATCAGCGTGCCGCCCGGGAAGGTGCGCCGCACGCCGCCGGCCGCGTTCGTGACGATGAGAACCTGGACGCCGAGCTCCGCGAATACGCGCGCGGGTAGGCCGGCCACCGCGGCGGCGTGGCCCTCATAAAGATGAAAGCGTCCCGCTTGCACGATTACGGGCACACCTTCGAGCTTGCCGGCGACCAGCAAGCCTTTGTGCCCGGCCACACCGGGCTCGGGAAATCCGGGGATCGTGTTGTACGGGATGCGAATCGGATCGACGACTTCGTCGGCAAGGAATCCGAGACCCGAGCCAAGCACGATGGCGACACGCGGCCTGAGTTTGCCCAAGCGCCCCGCCACCGCCTGTACCGCTGCTGCGACCGCTCCCTGCGCTCCCTGAGCTCCCTGCGCTCCGCTGCCTGCTTCCGTCAAAGCAGGATTCCCGCCAGCGTTGCCGAGAGAAAGTTGGCCAGCGTGCCGGCGATCATGGCGCGGAAGCCGAGCCGCGCGAGATCGTGCTTGCGATCGGGCGCGAGGGCGCCGATGCCGCCGATCTGGATGCCGATCGAGCTCAGGTTGGCGAAGCCGCAGAGCGCGAACGTCGCGATGGTGAACGACAGCGGATCGAGGCTCGCCTTCATCGTGCCGAGGTCGGCGTAGGCGATGAACTCGTTGATCACCATGCGCTCGCCGAGCAGCGAGCCCACCACGCCGCTGTCGTGCCACGGCACGCCCATGACCCACGCAATCGGCCGGAAGACCCAGCCGAGCACGATCTGCAGCTTTTCCGGAAACCAGCTGACGCCGCTGTGGATCCAGCCGAACAGGCCGTTGACGAGCGCGATCAGCGCGATGAACGAGATCAGCATCGCGATGACGTTGAGCATCAGGTGCAGGCCCTCGCCCGTGCCGCGCGCCGCGGCGTCGAGCACGTTCACGTCCGTCTTCGGAATGTCGACTTTGACGCCGCCGAGGGTCTGCGGCACTTCCGTCTCGGGCTCGAGGATCTTGGCCATCATGATGGTGCCGGGCGCGGTCATGATCACGGCCGTGAGCAGGTGTCGGGCTTCGATCCCGAACGCGATGTAGGCCGCCATGATCGAGCCCGAGACGTGCGCCATGCCGGCGGTCATCACGGTCATCAGCTCGGAGCGCGTCATGGTCGGCAGGAACGGCCGGATCGTCAGAGGCGCTTCCGTCTGTCCCATGAAGATGGACGCGGCCACGTTGAGGCTCTCCGCGCCGCTCGCGCCCATGATCTTGTTCATCACGACCGCGAAGGCCTTCACCACGACCTGCATCACGCCGAGGTAATACATGATCGCGAACAGGGCCGACACGAAGATGATCGCGGGCATGATCTGGAACGCGAACACGACGCCGAGGCTCGAGTGCTGTTTGCCGATCTCGCCGAACACGAACTCGGACCCGGCATAGGAAAAGCTCAGGACCTTCGTGACGAACGCGCCCAGCGCGCTGAAGATGTCTCGGCCGACCTTGATCCGGAGCACGAAGATCGCGAAGAGCAGCTGGAGGCCGAGGCCCCACGCCACGACGCGGCGGCTGATCGCGCGGCGATTGCGGGAGAACGCCACGCCGATGCCGAGGATCAGGAGCAAGCCGAAGATTCCCGTCAGCCGGCTGCCAAGCGAGCGCGTCACGGGCGTCACCGGCGCGTTGGCCTGTTGTTGCTGCAGCGGCGCCGGCGGAGCCGGCTGCGCTTTCGTGGTGTCCTGGCCGACGGCCTGGAGCGTCGCGCCGATCAGGCGATTCATGTAGCGCGGCAGC
>DATDEZ010000143.1:0-6474 GCA_036522875.1 Gemmatimonadales bacterium
CAGCGCGCCGCCCAGCTCGGCGCACGTCTCCGAGATGCCGGACGCGGCGCCCGCGCGCTCGGGTGGCGCGGAGCCGATGATGACGTCGTTGGTCAGGGTAAAGAGCGGCGACCCGAAGAACGTCAGTACGAACGTCGCGACTGCAAACAGTACGAGCCCGCCTTTGCCGGCGCCCACGGCGGCGAGCAGAAAATAACCGAGGGCGGACAGCGCGAGCCCCACGGACATTAGGACCGCCGGTCGGATGCGGCGCCCGAGCGCGGGCGTCAGCAGTGAGCCGAGCACGAATCCGAGCGCCCACGGCAGCGTCCACAGCCCGCCGACGAGCGGGGAGAGTCCGAGCACGAGCTGGAGGTACTGCGGCAGGAACAGGAAGGCGCCGAACAGCAGCAGGATCGCGCCGCCGTACAGCACGAGCGACGCGCGGAAGGTGGGGATGCTGAAGAGGCGCAGATCGATGAGCGGATCGGCGAGCTGTTGCTGGCGACGCACGAACACCGTTCCGATGACGAGACCGGCCAGGACACTTGCGGCGGCCGCGACGCTCACGCCGTCCTGGGCGATGAGCTTCAGCCCGTAAATGATCGAGAGGACCGCGGCGCTCGCGAGCGCGGCGCTCAGCACGTCCGGTTTGCCGGCGTCAGGGTCGCGGTACTCGGGCAGCAGAAACGGCCCCACCGCGAGCAGCAGAATCATGACGGGCACACTGAGCAAGAACACGGCGCCCCACCAGAAGTACTCCAGGATCGCGCCACCCAGCAGCGGCCCGATCGCACCGCCGAGTGAGAAGGCGATGATCCAGATGCTGATGGCGGTGGTGCGCTCGCGCGCGTCGAGGAACATGTTGCGGATCAGCGATAGCGTGGACGGCGCGATGGTCGCCCCGGCGACGCCCAACAGGGCGCGCGAGACGATCAGCATCGTGGCGCTGCGCGAGAACGCCGCGAGGATCGACGCGGCCCCGAAGAGCACGGCGCCGATCAAGAGCAGACGCCGGCGGCCGATGCGGTCGCCCAGCGTGCCCATCGTAATGAGCGAGCCCGCCAACAGAAACCCGTAGATGTCGATGATCCAGAGCAACTGCACGCTGCTCGGGGCGAGCGCCTCGGTGAGGCGCGGCACGGCGAGGTGCAGGACCGTCAGGTCCATCGAGTACAACAGGCACGGCAGCGCGATGACCGCCAATCCGATCCATTCGCGCATGCCGGCCTTGGGCGTCGCTGCGGTAATCGTGTCTCCCATACGCTCCTCTTCACGCGTCGAACCAACCTACCCGGAATCGACCGGTTGGAGTACCTGATGGGAACCGCGCGACCGACGCCGCGGTTCACAGGTCTGACGTTCTGGACGGTCACCAAGAGCGAGAGAGGGTGGGGCGCAATGAGCACGCGGGCGTTGGCGCGATTCGCGGTTGTGGGAGTGTGGAGTGTCCTGCTGGCTGGGTGCTCGGATGTCATGGTTTCGTCAGAACCTCCCCCGCCGCCCCCTCCTCCTCCCCCGCCGGCGGCAGTGCTGCTGAAGGACATCGTGATCCCCAACCTGCCATCACCGTACTACCACTTCGAGTACGACTCAGGGGGCCGAATCGCCGTCGTGTCGTTCGCGTCGGGCTTGACCAACTACAACGTGACGTACGCCTGCGGCCGGATCGCCGAGCTGCAGAACAACATCCTCGTGAACCACGACCGGCTGGTGTACGTGTATGACGACTCGGGCCGGGTCGCGGTGGTGAGAGAGGTCGATGACACCGGAGCGACGTTCGTGCACGTCGTCTTGTTGTACGATGGACACAAGCTGATCGGGCTCGAGCGGGATCACCGAGTCGCCGGCGGCTTCATCATCGACAAGACAATGTCGATGACGTACGGTGCGGACGGTAACCTGCGGGACCTGACCGAGCACCGTCCCGCCATCGCCGGGCTCCAGGACGACGAGACGTCCGTGGTGCATTTCGAGCAGTACGACTCCGGGACCAACGTCGACGGCTTCGGCCTGATCCACAACGACTTCTTCGACCATCTCGTCCTGCTGCCCGGGGTGCAGCTGCAGAAAGGCAATCCCCAGCGGGAGACCCGGACCGGGGACGGTCTGAATTACGTGGTCGAGTACACGTACGCTTATGACGACCACAACCGGCCGCTCTCGAAGATTGGCGCGTTGACGATCACCAACGGAACCGATGCGGGAAGGCAGATCCAGATTAGCTCGGCGTTCTCCTACTACTGACGGGTGTCCTCCACAAAGGCCTTGAGTCGAGCGGCCGCCGCGTCCCACTGCGCCGTGACGCGCTCGAGGTACTGCCTCGCGATCTCGAGTCGCTTCGCATCGAGCGAGAAGACCCGCTCCCGCCCCCGCCGGGCGTCGCGCACGAGACCCACGCGACCCAGGGCCTCGAGATGACGCGTGACCGCCTGACGGGTGACCCCGGTGCCCTCACTCAGCCGGCTGATCGAGAGCGGACCGTCCGCGGACAGGCGGCCGAGCAGCCCGAGCCGCATCGTGTCGCCCAGGGCGGCGAACACCGGTGCGGCATCGGAGAGCTTGGACGCCGCGGCTCGACTAGGTGACATACTGCGCGAGCTTCTTGGCCTGGCCCGCCCAGCCCGCGTCGTTCATGCGGAACGCCTCGGCGCGGCGCGCGAGCGGGATGCGATCGAAGCCCGATTCCACGATCGTGACCGCGGTGCCTTTCCCGCCATCGATCTCTTCGAGACGGAACTCGACCAGCGTGGTGGGCTCCGACGAGTAGTCGACCTTGGGATCGATCGCGTAGGGGTGCCAGCGATAGGAGAAGAAGTGCTCGGCCTCGATCCGCTCGATCTGCAGCTCCAGCGTCAGGTGGTCGTAGTTCGGGATCGTCAGCCGGCCCCGGACGGTCCTGCCGGCGGCGAACGCGCCTTCGAGCTTCATGCCGAACCAGGTGCCGAATTCTTTCGCATCGGCGATCGCGCGCCACACGCGCGAGCGCGGCGCGCGGAGCACGACGCGCTTCTCGATCCGGTCAGTACTCATCGTGGTACTTGAGCCAATGCATAATGCCGTCCTCTTCCTGTCGGCCGAGCGGCGTGAGATCGAGCAAATTGTAGGTGTTGAGGAGCGGATCGAGACCGCGCTGGTAGGTCGAGTAGGTGTGGAACACGCGGGTCCCGTCGCGGAAAAACACGCTCAAGCCTTCCCGCTCGCCCTCATGCGGCCGGCCCTCGGGCTGCTCGCTGACGGGCGCATAGTTGTAGGTCGTGTGCGTGGCGTCGAGCGTCACGCCAAAGTCGTCGTTGAAGTCGGTCCCGTGCGACGACAGCCACGGGAACGTCCAGCCCATACGCTGTTTGAAGGGCGCGATTTTGGCGAGCGGGGCGCGCGAGATCACCGCGAACGCGGTGTCCCGCGCCGCGAGGTGCACGAGACTGCCCGCGAAGTTGTCGGCCACATAGGAGCAGGCCGGGCACGCCTCGTCCTCCCACTCGGGCGGGAGACCAAACATGAAGTGATAGACGATG
Source organism: Gemmatimonadales bacterium (assembly GCA_036522875.1). GTDB lineage: Bacteria > Gemmatimonadota > Gemmatimonadetes > Gemmatimonadales > GWC2-71-9 > 20CM-2-65-7. The sequence continues at coordinate 3,498 of DATDEZ010000143.1, forward strand.
AGCTGGCGCTGCTTGCCGAACAGATCGCGCAGCGTGCGGCGCCCTCCCGCTTCCGGCCCCTCGAACACGTACTCTTTCTCGAGCGCGACCATCGGCAGCGAGCGCCGTTCGACGCTCAGCGCGTCCCGTTGACGGGTCAGCTCCTTCTCTTTGACGAGCAGGCGCTTGCGGACGGTGGTCCATTCGTCTCGTGAGACGATCTTGGGTTTCGGCATGGTCTCTCTCTGAAGGTCTTACAGCGGTGGCATGAGGCCGGGAACGGACCCGGGCGCGACGATGATCAGGGTTCCGAACGCGACGATCGCGACGGCGAGCGGCACATCGATGGCGGGTGTGTTGGGCAGCAGCTTCTGCGCGAACACGAGGGCGGCGATCTCGAGCATCCAGGTGACGCTCATGACGCCGAGGGCCACCAACATCACCATCAGTCCGATGCTGGAGCCGACGCAGTAGAGCCCGAATTCCAGTCCCGAGCGGGTGCGCGCCCGGCAGCAGCGGCGGCAGTGCTGTTTGAGCCGTGTCAGCTCGTACAGACCGGCCGCGATCACGACGAGACCAGCGGTGGTCGTGCCGTGCGGGCGATACAGCGCGTACAACAGGGCGCCGACGAGCGTCCAGACGACGAGGTACGACGCGACGAAGGGCACAACGGCGCGGACTGGACCGGTGCGGCGACCGCGGCTGAGGACGGCCGGCACCAGGCCCGGCAGCATCATCGCCGCCATCATCACCGCCCACAGGGCCACGAAGAACCCGAACGAGCCGAGCTGGGTCGCGACGCCCATGTCCATGCCGTGCATCTGGCGGACCGTGACGACCCAGGCTAGGGCGGCGAGGCCGAGCGTCGCCGCGAGCGGGGCCACGGTACGATATGCAACTCTCATGTTGCGTATCATAACAGCGCCCCGCGTAATCCGCAACCCCGCCGTTGCATGTTGTCCTCACCCCCTGTCCCCCTCTCCCTTCGGGAGAGGGGGAACGAAGCGTGTGAGCGTATCGCTCCGTCTGAGCGTGCGCGGTATAGTACTTGTTCACTTCGGGGGCTCCAAATGACTCATCCTCGCGACCTGTCGCGCCGCGACTTCCTGGCCGCATCGGCGATCGGTCTCATCGGGCTCGCGCGTGGCTCGGCGAGGCCTCCGGATGGTGATCTTCTCTACATTGGGACGTATACCAAAGGCACGCGGTCCGAGGGCATCTATCTCGTCCGCATGGACCGGCGCTCCGGGGAGCTGCGGCAAGTCGGCTCAGTGGACGCCGGGCCGAATCCGTCGTTTCTCGGCACCCATCCGAACGGGCGCTGTCTCTACGCCGTCAACGAGCTCGAGCAGTACAACGGGAGACCGACTGGTGCGGTGAGCGCCTTTGCGATCGCCACAGATACCGGCGCGCTCACCCGACTGAACGAGCAGCCGTCAGACGGTGGCGCGCCCTGCTTCGTGAGCGTGGACCGCACCGGCCGCGTCGCGCTCATCGCCAATTACGCCGGGGGCAGCGTGGCCCTGCTGCCGATCGAGGCGAATGGTGCACTCGCCCCAGTCGCCCAGGTGGTTCAGCACACGGGACGAGGACCGAATGCCGAACGTCAAGCAACGCCGCATGCCCACTGCGTCCTTGCCGATCCCTCCAACCGCTTCGCGCTCGCCGCGGACTTGGGCACCGACCGCGTGTTCGTCTACCGTCTGAATCTCGACGACAAATCGCTGCCCCACGTCGAGGGCGGCGACGCGGTGATGCGTCCCGGCGCCGGCCCGCGCCACATCGCCTTCCACCCCACGCTGCCGCTGGTGTTCGTCGCCAATGAGCTCGATTCCACGGTGGCGACGCTGCGCTTCGACCCCGGGCGCGGCACACTGTCCCTGCTCGACACACGTTCCACGGTCCCGGCTGGTTGGACCGGCACGAATTACCCCGCCGACATCCACGTCGCGGCATCTGGGCGCACCGTGTACGTGTCCAACCGCGGCCACAACAGCATCGCCGTGCTCTCGGTGGCGGACTCAAAGGGCACGCTCGCGCTCGACCAGGTGGTCTCCACCGAGGGCGACTGGCCGCGCAATTTCAGCCTCGATCCGACCGGGCGGTGGCTGCTCGTCGCCAATCAGCGCTCCGACTCCATTGTCGTGTTCGGTCGCGATGCGGAGACCGGCAGGTTGACACCCACGCGCCCTCCTCAGCGGATCGCGATACCCAGTCCGGTCTGCCTGCGGTTCGCTTGACGACGCCCGTTGTTGCACAGTCGCGCGATCTCCGCCGCGTCATCGGGCTCGCCGGCGGAACGGCGCTGATCGTCGGCATCACGATCGGCAGCGGGATCTTCCGCACCCCTCCCACGATCGCCGGGCTCGTCCCTAATCCGCTCGTCATCATGGGCCTGTGGACGGCCTTCGGTCTGATCAGCATCTGCGGCGCGCTCGCGGTGGCGGAGCTGAGCACGCTGTTGCCGCGCGCGGGCGGCGTCTACGTGTTCCTGCGCGAGGCCTATGGCGATGCCGCCGCGTTCGTATTTGGCTGGTTGTATGTGTTGATCACGACCCCCACCGCGGTTGCCTCGCTGGCCGTGGTCTCCGCGGAATTCCTGCTCAATCTGCTCGGCGCGTCGGCCCACGCGGCGACCGTACAGGCGATCGCGATCGCCGCCATCATCACCCTGACGTTCGCCAACGTGCTGGGGGCGCGCGTCGGGGCCGCCGTGAGCGAAGTGACTACCCTGGTGAAGGTGACTGCGCTGGCGGCGATCGTCCTCGGCGCGTTTCTGTTGGGGAAGGGGAGTATCTCCCACCTCACCGAAGGCGGCGCGGTGCAGGGGGGCGGGCTGGCGCGCGCCGTCGCAGCAGTCATCTGGACCTACGACGGCTGGATTGCCGTCAGCATGATCGCGGGCGAGGTCGTGGCACCCGAGCGACTGATGAAGCGGATCATCATCGTCGGGATGCTGGTCATCGTCACGCTGTACGTCGGCGCGAATCTGGCCTAC
>DATDEZ010000144.1:0-27056 GCA_036522875.1 Gemmatimonadales bacterium
CGTCTCGGTGACGGGCGAGAAGATCACCGGCCTCGCGCTGAACCTCGAGGAAGACAACATCGGCGCCGTGATTTTCGGCGACTACCTCCAGCTGCGCGAAGGCGACGAGGTCCGCCGCACGGGCCGCGTGCTCGAAGTGCCAGTCGGTCCCGCCATGGTCGGCCGTGTGGTCGACGCGCTCGGCCGCCCGGTGGACGGGCTCGGCCCGATCCATACCACCAAGACGCGCAAAGTCGAAGTCATCGCGCCGGGCATCATCAAGCGCCAGCCGGTGAAGGAGCCGCTGCAGACCGGCATCAAGGCGATCGACTCGATGATTCCGATCGGCCGTGGCCAGCGCGAGCTGATCATCGGCGACCGCGGCACCGGCAAGACCGCGCTCGCCGTCGATACGATCATCAACCAGAAGGGGCAGGGGGTCATCTGCGTGTACGTCGCGATCGGTCAGAAGAATTCGACCGTTGCCGGCGTGGTCGAACGCCTGAAAGAGCACGACGCGATGGAGTACACGATCGTCGTCGTTGCGTCGGCCTCGGAGCCCGCGCCCATGCTGTACATCGCGCCGTACGCCGGCTGCACGATGGCCGAGTATTTCATGTACGACGAGAAGAAGGCGACGCTGTGCGTGTATGACGACCTCTCGAAGCAGGCCGCCGCGTATCGCCAGCTGTCGCTCGTGCTCCGGCGGCCCCCGGGTCGCGAGGCGTATCCGGGCGACGTGTTCTACCTGCACAGCCGTCTGCTCGAGCGCGCGGCCAAGCTGTCCGACGAGATGGGGGGCGGCTCGCTGACCGCGTTGCCGATCATCGAGACGCAGGCGGGCGACGTCTCGGCCTACATCCCGACGAACGTCATTTCGATCACCGACGGGCAGATCTTTCTCGAGACCGACCTGTTCTACTCGAACGTGCGGCCCGCGGTGAACGCCGGCATCTCGGTCAGCCGCGTGGGTGGGAACGCCCAGATCAAGGCGATGAAGCAGGTCGCGGGGCGGCTGCGGCTCGACCTCGCGCAATACCGCGAGCTCGAGGCGTTCGCGCAGTTCGGCTCCGAGCTCGATCCCGCGACGCAGAAGCAGCTCGCGCGCGGCGCGCGCGTTGTCGAAGTCCTGAAGCAGCCGCAGTACGAGCCGATGCCGGTCGATCAGCAGATCATCGTGATCTTCGCGGTCACGAACGGGCTGATCGACGACGTCGACGTGCCGAAGATCAAGGAATGGGAGAAGGGCCTGCTCGAGTTCATGGCGGCGCAGCATCCGAACCTCGCCGAAGAGATCCGGACCAAGCGCGCGCTGTCGGACGATCTCAGCGCCCGGCTGCGCAAAGCGATCGAGGAGTACAAGGCGCTGTAATGGCCAAAGCGCGCGAGCTGAAGCGGCGCATTCGCTCCGTTCAGAACACGAAGAAAATCACGAAGACGATGGAGCTGGTTTCCACGTCGAAGCTCAAGCGCGCCCAGGATCGCGTCGTCGGCGCGCGCCCCTATGCGCAGGCGCTCGCCGAGGTGATCGGCCAGCTCTATTCGCCGGAATTGGCGGAGCGGTTCCCGCTGCTGCGGCAGCCGGGGAAGTCGGAGCGGGGGACCGGCGTGCGGCGGGCGGCATTGGTGCTGATCACGTCGAACCGCGGATTGTGCGGCGCCTTCAACGCGAACCTCATTCGCGAGGCGCGGCGGCGCCTGGCGGAGCTCGAGGCCCAGGACGCGCACACCGAGCTGCATCTCATCGGCAAGAAGGGCGTGAGCTACTTCAAGTTCACGAAGCGCAACATCGCATCGCAGCGCGTGGACATCGGCGACAAGCCGACGTTCGACCACGCCGGCGAAGTGATGAAGCCGCTGATGGACCGGTTCGCGAACGGCGATCTCGACGAAGTGGACGTCGTATTCGCGAAGTTCAATTCGGCCGTCTCCACGCCGCCGACGACGCTCCGGGTTCTCCCCGTGGAACCCCCGGCGGCGAAGGGCGGCGAAGGGCGGCGCGGAGGGGGGGCGGCGAACTACATTCTCCGGCCCTCCGCCGAGGAGATCCTGGAGCAGCTCCTTCCTCTATATGTGCAGAACCAGCTGTACCGGGCGCTGGTGGAGACGGCGGCAGCCGAGCACGGCGCTCGCCGGACGGCAATGAAGAACGCCACCGACGCGGGCAGTGACATGCTGACCATCCTCCAGCGGACGTTCAATCGGGCTAGGCAGGCTCAGATTACTCAAGAACTTGCGGAGATCGTTGGAGGAGCAGAGGCACTCAAAGGCTAGGTGTCTGGTGTCTGGTGTCTGGACCCCAGACACCGGACACCAGGCACCAGAAACCCAAGGATTCTCAATGGCAACGAAAGCCAGTGAACAACAGCACAACGTTGGCAGAGTCGTCCAAGTTATTGGACCAGTTCTCGACGTGGAATTCGAGCCCGAGCAGCTACCCGAGCTCTATAATGCCGTGACGGTGCAAGTCGACTCGCATCGCCTGGTCGCCGAAGTCGAACAGCATATCGGCCGCAATCAGATTCGCGCGGTCGCGATGAGCTCGACCGACGGCGTCGTCCGCGGCATGGAGGTCGTCGACACCGGCCAGCCGATCACCGTGCCCGTCGGCAAGCCGGCGCTTGGCCGCATCCTGAACGTCATCGGCGAGCCGGTGGACGAAGGCGCGCCGATCCCGAAGGACGCCGAGCGTTGGCCGATTCACCGCGGGACGCCGGCGTTCGTGGACCTCGAGCCCAAGACGCAGGTGTTCGAAACCGGCATCAAGGTCATCGACCTGATCGCGCCGTTCGTGAAGGGCGGCAAGATCGGATTGTTCGGCGGCGCCGGCGTCGGGAAGACGGTCGTCATTCAGGAGCTGATCAACAACGTCGCCAAGGCACACGGCGGCAAGTCGGTGTTCTGCGGCGTGGGCGAGCGGACGCGTGAGGGCAACGATCTCTATCTCGAGTTCAAGGAAGCGCACATCCTCGAGAACGTCGCGCTCATCTACGGCCAGATGAACGAGCCGCCGGGCGCACGGCTGCGCGTCGGCCTGACCGGGCTGACCGTCGCCGAGTATTTCCGCGACGTCGAAGGGCAGGACGTGCTCGTGTTCATCGACAACATCTTCCGGTTCACGCAGGCCGGCTCGGAAGTCTCCGCGCTGCTCGGCAGAATGCCGTCAGCTGTCGGCTATCAGCCGACGCTCGCGACGGAGATGGGCGAGCTGCAGGAGCGGATCACGTCGACCAAGAAGGGCTCGATCACGTCGGTGCAGGCGATCTACGTGCCCGCCGACGACCTCACCGATCCCGCGCCGGCGACGGCGTTCTCGCATCTCGACGCGACGGTCGTGCTCGATCGCGCGATCGTGGAGCTCGGGATCTATCCCGCGGTGAACCCGCTGTCGTCCTCGAGCCGCATTCTCGACGCGCAGTATCTCGGCGAGCGACACTACAAGGTCGCGGTCGAAGTCCAGCGTATTCTGCAACGCTACAAGGATCTCCAGGACATCATCGCGATTCTCGGCATGGACGAGCTGTCGGAGGAGGACAAGCGGCTCGTGGGTCGCGCGCGGCGGGTGCAGCGCTTCCTGTCGCAACCGTTCTTCGTCGCGTCGCAGTTCACGGGCCTCGAGGGCAAGTACGTGAAGCTCGAGGACACGATCGCGTCGTTCGAGCGCGTCGTGTCGGGCGAGTTCGACGAGCTGCCGGAGCAGGCGTTCTACATGCAAGGCGGAATCGAGGACGTGGTCGCGCAGGCGAAGAAGATGGCGTCGGCGTAATGCGCGTCTCGGTGATTTCCGCTGAGCGAGCAGTGTTCGACGGCGAGGCGGACGCGGTCGTCGCGCCCGCGTACGACGGCCTGGTCGGGATCTTGCCGCGTCATGCGCCGTTCATGACGCTCCTCGGCGAGGGAATTGTCAAAGTCACCAAGTCGGGGGCCACTCCCATCAGGCTCAAAGTGGCCGGCGGCTTCCTCCAGGTGGCCGCAAACGTGGTCCGCATTGTCGCTGGAAGTGCAAGTCCTGCAATAGATTAGCCAACTCTATTGACTTTGTAACGGCTTTTTCCAACCGTAGTGCCGGCTGCGGAGCCTGGTTCCGCGTTCGTCACCAACTTGGTCCCTAGCATCACCTCTTCCTAGGAGGAAGTCCATGAAGCGCATCATGACTGTGCTGGCGGTCGCGGGGCTGTGTGCAGCAGCCGCGAAGCCGGCGATGGCGCAGGGCACGACGCTGGGCATCGGCGTCGGGATCACGAACCCGATGAGTGACTGGGGCGACAAGAACACCATCGGCGACAAGATGGGGTTCCATTTGGGCGTCGGCGGCAGCTTTGCACTCGGCACCGCGCCGGTGCGGCTTCGCGTCGAAGGCACGTACACGCAGACCAGCCATCAGACGGGCGTCGACGGCAACACCAAGCTGATCGGCGGCATGGTCAGCCTCGTGTATCCCTTCGCGACGGCCGGTAAGATCAAACCCTACATCCTCGGTGGCGTCGGCCTCTACAACAACAAGTTCAGCGCGAATGGCGCTGACACTTCGAAGACGGGCGTCGGCTTTGGCGGCGGCGCTGGTCTCCGCTTCCCGATGGCCTCGGCCAGCGTATTCGTCGAAGCGCGCTACCTCACGATGAAGGCGTTCGATCTCACGTGGGCGCAGCTGCCGGTGACGGTTGGTCTGAGCTTCCCGATGGGTGGCAAGAAGAAGTAACCGACCGCGGCGTGAGCCGCGTCACGCAGTAACGTCCAAACGACGGCCCGTCAGCGCACTAGCGGACGGGCCGTCGGCTGTTCAGGGGACTCCTAGTTGACAGAAACTCTTGTCGTTCTTAACGATGTGGCGGTTTTTGCCACCCCAACTGGAGGCTCTGTTATGCGGAAGCTCTTTGGCGGGATGGTCTTGGCCGCCGTGGCGCTGACCCTGCCCGCGATGGCGCAGGCGCAGCGTCGCTCGTCCAGCATGTCGATGGGCGGTGCCAAGCACGAGCTTGGCGTCGACCTCGGCGTCGCGTTCGTCAGTCCGAACTATACCGGCGGCACCAGCGGCATCAACATTCAGACGCCGCTCGACGTCCGCTTCGGCTTCGTGCCCAAAGCCGGCAACAAAATGATGTGGGAGCCGCGCGTCTCGTTCACGTTCAATACCGTGAACGGCAACACGACCTACCTGCTCAGCCCGCAGCTCAACGCACTGTTCGCCAACAGCGCGGGTGGTCATAAGCAGGGCATGTACTTCACGGGCGGCGCCGGTCTGGTGCTCGGTGACCTGGGCGGCGGCAGCGGCACCGCGCTCAAGCTCGAGGGCGGCATCGGTTGGCGGAAGCCGTACGAGAGCGCCGCGTGGCGCTACGAGCTGGGCGTCCAATGGGTCTCTTCCAGCACCGAGCTCGGTCCGTTCGCGGATTACATCGCGATCGGCGGCCGCATCGGTATTTCACTCTGGCACTAGGATCTCGCTAATGGGAGCGGCGTTCCGGTTGACGTCCGGAACGCCGCTCGCTTCATCGGGTAACCTTCGCACCACCTTCCAGGAGTTTGCATGCGTTGGTATCGCGCGCTGTCGCTGGTGATCGTCGCCGCCGCTGCCGGCGGGGTTGCGACTTCCGCCCAGGCGCAGGCGACGGGGCTGCCGAGCTTCAACGCACCCTATCGCGCGTTCAATCGCTCGGAGATCGGATTGGTGTTGACGTTTCCGGATCCCGGCGGCACGGCCTTCGAGGGCGTCTATCGCATCGCGCAATCGAAGTTCGACATCGGCTTCCGCGGCGGCATCTACACGCCGGGCGGCGGCGGCAGCTCCGTCCTGCTGATTGGCGCCGAGGCGCGCGAGCGCGTCGTGACGCACACGGAAGACTTCCCCCTCGACGGCGCGCTCATTCTCGGCATCGGCGGCGAGTTCGTCAGCGGCAATTCCGTGGTGACGATTCCCGTCGGCCTGTCGCTCGGCCGGCGCGTGGATCCCAAGGATTCCAAGGTCAGCATCGTGCCGTACGTGCAGCCGACCGGCTTGCTGGTCGCGGGCAACGGCAACTCCGATTTCCTGTTCGCACTGGGGCTGGGGGCCGATTTTCGGCTCTCGCCGCGGTTCGACGCGCGGATCAGCGCCGGGTTGGGCGACGTCGAGGGTGTGTCACTTGGCGCCGTGTGGGTGCATTAGAACGACACGGTTCAACCCCGGGCCGAGGCCCGCGTGACGTCGACCGTTGACTTGCAGAACCCGGTTTCCTACCGTAGGGGCCCAGATCAATGATCAGGGATCATTGATCAGCGATCATTGACCTCGGAGGATAGCGATGAAGCGCGTACTAACGGTTATCGCGGCAGCCGCGTTCACGGTTGCACCGCTCGCGGCGCAGTCGCTCGGGATGCCGAACTGGAGCAGCCCGAAAGGCGGCACCGGCGTGACGATCAGCGGCGATCTCGCGATGCCCAATTCGGATCTGGGCAAGGGCACGGCGTTCGGTGCCCGCGGGACGCTGGGACTCGCCAACATCAGTCTCACGGCCGGCATCGCGAGCTGGAAGCCCAAGGGCCTGACCGACAGCTACACGTCGGTGGGCGGCAAGGCGTCGTTCCGGGTGATCGGCGGCAGCTTGATTCCGCTCTCGATCGCTCTCGAAGCGGCCGCGGCGCACGTGAGCGCGGCCAACGGCGACTCCTCGCTGATGCGAATCGGCCTGGGCGGCGCGGTCAGCGTCAACGTCCCGACGCCGGGGCTCAGCATCGAGCCGTACCTCTCGGTGCAAAACCGCTGGTACAAGTACTCCGGGCTGAGCGGCACGAACTCGAACATTGCGTGGACGCTCGGTGCCAATGTGGGACTGGGGATGATCGGCCTGCATCTCGCGTATGATTCGGAGAACTTCGGCGGCGGGACGAAGGGCGGCATCATCGGCATCGGCGCGCACGTCGCGCTCAAGGCTCCCATAGGGATGTAAGTAGCAGTAGCTTTGGGGCGCGCCGTCAGGTGGACGGCGCGCCCCTTTTTTCTATCCGGGAGATTCGTGACTCGTATTGCGATGCGTGCCGGACTGGCGGTCCTGGCCGGGGTCCTCACCCTGAGCGGTTGCGCCATCACGTTCGATGCCACCGAGCTCGGCGTGCCGACCTCGATGGCCGAATCGGCGCGCGATCCGGTGCAGGGGACGGCGTTCAGCGTCACGAAGCACCCGGTCTACATGTTTTGGGGACTCGTGCTCGCCGCGAAGCCGAACGCTGAAGACGTTCTGGCCGGCCAGGCGGGGACGGGGGCGGGGGCGCGCATCGCGAATTTGCGGATCAAGTCCCGCGCCCGCTGGAGCGATCTTCTGGTGACCGCCTTGACCTTCGGCTTTGCGAGCCCGCGATCGGTGACGTTCGAGGGGACGGTCGTGCCTAGCGGTACGGCTTCGACTTCGTCCACACCACAATAACGCCGCACGCGGCGTTCGACCCGGTGTATTCGCCGGGAGTCTCGCCGGGGCCGCGATAGACCTCGATCCCATAGACATCGCGAATCGGCGTGCTCTCGTCGAACGAGTGAACCTCGATCCCGTCGATGTACCACTGCGGGTGGCATTGCGGTGTCCGTACCATGACGGCCGCACACTCGAACTGCGCCTGATTGCACTCGATGCGAACGCCGCGGATCGAACGCAATGCTTCGCCGACGGTGTTGAAACCTTGCTTTTTTATCTCATCCCAGCGGAGGTAGGCGCCCAGCTTGCGCTGGCGGCGCCGCTCGAAGTCTGCGTACCGGGGCATGAGGGCCTCGGCACGCGCCTGCACGACGACGGGAGGAAGCCGATAGCCGTTGAAGTCGATCGGGAAATCACCGGCAACCGTCGCTGAGTCGCGCATCCGGACCGCGAAGGCCGTGCTGTCATAGCCGATGGCGGTGATGCGGATGTCCAAAGTTCCGTTTGGTAAGCCTGATGCCTGGAAACGTCCTGACGAATCGGTCGTGAAGCTCAGCCCGTCCGTGCCAATCCGAACTACTGCCCCGACGATAGGATTGCCCATCTCGCTGTCGATCACCCGGCCGCGCAGGGTGCCCTGGGCAGCGAGGCTGGGGGTGCCGGTGCAGGCGAGGGCCAGCAAAACGGCCTGGGAAGCGCTGCGAAATGTCGATGTCATCATGCAACGGCCCCTCTAGCGGGACACTGTATAGAAGGTATTATGAGCCGTTGGCGCCAGTCCGGCCAATCGCTGAACCTCCGAAGTCTGTCGTGCCGTCACGTCCGGCCTGTGGACGTGGACCAAGGGGGATCGGTTACGTTGGGTTACTACAGTTCGAAGGGCCGTCCCCACCGCGTTTCCTCTTTCACTCGAGAGGCAGCTTATGCGCGTACCTAAGTTGGGCCCGCTGCTCGTCACTGCGGTGACCGCAGCGCTCGCACTTTTCCTCACCGTACCGCTCGCGGGCCAGGCCACGATCACTGGCAAGGTCACGTCCGCGACGGGCGAGCCGCTGGGCGGCGCGAACGTGTTGGTGGCAAACACCAACCTCGGCGCGGTGACCAATGCCCAGGGCGTTTACACGCTGACGATAGGTCAGAATGCCGTGCACGGCCAGCAGGTCGTGCTGACCGCGCGTTACATCGGCCACAAGCCGCTGACCCGCACGATCGCCCTTACCGCGGGCGACCAGACGCAAGACTTCCAGCTCGCCGAAGATCCGCTGCGGCTGGAGGAAGTGGTCGTCACCGGTGTTGCCGAGGCCACAGACCGCCGCAAGCTGCCGATGACGGTGGCAAGCGTGAACGCGGATCAGCTGCAAGCCGTGCCTGGGCAGAGCGCTTTGCAGGCGGTTGAAGGGAAAGTCGCGGCCGTGCGCCTGGTCCCGAACTCGGCGCAACCGGGCGGTGAGCCCTCGCTGCGTCTTCGTGGCGCAACGAGCATCGGCGGACGCCAGGATCCGCTGATCATCGTTGACGGCGTCATCACGCGCTTCGGCCTGGCGGACATCGCGGGTGAGGATGTGCAGCGCGTTGAGATCGTGAAGGGTGCGGCCGCCTCGGCGCTGTACGGCTCCGACGCCGCAAACGGCGTGGTACAGGTCTTCACAAAGCGCGGCGATCAGCTGCCCGAGGGCGGGCTGCGCGTCACGACCCGCGTCGAGGGTGGCGTGAACAACATGCCGACCCGGCTGCAGTTCTCACATCATCACGCGTGGGAAGTCAATCAGGGCGCCGGCTACTGCACCGGACTCGATCCGTCCTATTCCGTGGATCCGGTCAACAATTATTGCCTCAGCAGCACGGGCGCGCGCATCACGAAACCTGATCAGATCGCGAACAATCCGTTTACCGTCTATCACGATCACTGGGATGCGCTGGTGCAGGCAGGTCAGTTCTGGACCGGGTACGCATCTGTCGGCCAGCGGCTCGGCAATACGAACTTCAACGCGTCGTTCGAAGAGACGCGCAACACCGGCGTGATCTGGGGCCTGGCAGGTTACAACCGCCAGAACTTCCGCATCAACCTGGATCAGCAGGTGCGGCCGAAGCTTGATGCCTCGTTCAGCGCATTCTACGGGACGTCCACGAACGGCCGCGCGGCCGAGGGGCAAAGCAGCCCGTTCTTCGGCCTGATGTTCCTGCAGCCCGACGTCAACATCAGCGGGTGCTGCAATCCCGACGGCTCGAAGTTTCCCGCGAAGGTGCCGCTCAGCGGAGACGTCGCAAACGACTTCAACCCGCTGTACGAGCTCGCGAACCGGAAAGTCAGCCAGGACCGCAATCGCTTCAGCGGGTCCGGGAAACTGCGCTGGCGGATGACGAACTGGCTGCAGGCAGAGGGCTCGTTCGCCTATGATCAGGAGTCGCAGGACTCCTCCGATACGGAGCCATTTGGCTTCCTGACCTCGTCGGGGACGCCGACCAAGGGCTATCTCATTCAGGGTTCCAAGAACGATTGGCAGAGCAATGCCGGCGTGACGCTGACGAGTGTGCGGCACTTCGGCACCGAGATCACGAACACAACGAAGGTTGCCGCCATCTTCGAGAATCAGCGCAACCGGCTGCTCAGCTCGAATGCGGGGGCATTCGTCGTGACGCGCGTGCCTGAGTTTGGGGGCGGCACGGACCCGAGCACGGTCACGTCGTCGTCGTACGATCAGCGAATCCGCAATGAGAACTTCTTCGCGGTGTCGACGTTCGACATCAAAGATCGTTACATCCTCGACGGCCTGGTGCGGCGCGATGGCTCCTCGCTGTTCGGTCCCGAGAGCCGCTGGGCGACCTACTACCGCGCGTCGGCGGCATGGCGCGTGACGCAGGACGTGCATGTCCCCGGCGTAGACGAATGGCGGCTGCACGCATCCTACGGAACCGCCGGCCTCCGCCCCGGATTCGAAGACCAGTATGAGATTCTGGCGGTGACGCCGGGCGGATTTACCAAGGAGGTTCTCGGCAATCCGCTGCTCAAGCCGGCGCGGTCCGGCGAAATGGAGCTCGGCACCAACTTCGAGTTTGGACAGGGCCGCTACACGCTCGAGTACACGTACGCGCAGAAGAAGACGACCGACCAGATCCTGCTGGTCGATCTGCCCGCGGTCGCCGGGTTCAAGCAGCAGTGGCAGAATACCGGAGCGCTGCGCTCGCGGACTCACGAGCTGACGTTCGCGGCGCGGCTCATCAACAAAGCGGAACAATCACTCACGCTCAACATTGTGGGCGACCGCACGCGTCAGGTGATTACGAGTTGGACCCTGCCCGAGCGGTTGTACAGCTTCGAGCAGATGCCGGCCGCGTTCTTCCTCGGCAACAATTCCGACCTTGGCGTGATGTACGGGAACCATTGGGTCCGGAACATCGACGAGCTGTACGCCGATCCGGCCAAGGCCGCGCAATCGGGCGCGGGCCAGGCGTGGAGTCGTGACTCGGTCATGGTCAACGAGGACGGGTACGTCGTTCGCAGGAGCGTGTATGGCACGCCCAACGAGCGGGCGATCAAGTACGTGTACTGCAAGACGCCCGGACCCAGCGGCACGTGTCTCGAGACCTCGAACATCACTCGCATCGGGGATGCAAACCCCGACTTCAACATGAGCTTCGGGCTCACGCTCAACATGAAGCGGTTCTCGGTGAATGGCTTGCTGGACTGGTCCTACGGCGGTCAGCTGTACAATGGGACACGGCAGTGGGCGTTCCAAGCCACCCGCGACCGGGTGCAGGATCAGGCGGGGAAGCCGACGAACGATGCGGCGTGCGGCACCGTGTCCGATCCGATGCCGAGCTGTCCGCAGAAAGCATTGCCGTACTACGGCGTCGGCTTCTACAACGGACTCGATCCCAACGACTACTTCGTGGAGAGCGGGTCATACGCCAAGTTGAAGGAACTGTCGATCAACTACAGCTTCGGCCGTGACGCGCTGCGGAGTATCGGCCTGCGTGGAGTCGAAGAGCTCCGCGTCGGCTTGGTGGGCCGCAATCTGTTCACGATCACCAAATACACAGGGCTCGATCCGGAAGTCTCGGGCCTCTTCGGCGATCCGTTCCAGGTGCGCATGGACTGGTTCCAATATCCCCAGTTCCGCACCTTCTCGGCCGTCGTCGAGATCACGTACTAAGGGGACGCCGACCATGAACTCATTTCAAGAGGTACCGATGCGGCGGTGGCCCAAGCTCGCAGCCGCGCTTGCGGCGATACTCGTGACCGCCAGCTGCAACCTGCACGTCGAAAATCCGAATGCTCCGGACGCGCCCCGCGCGTTTCAGGACCCCGCCGGCTTGCAGCAGCTGCTCGGCGGCGCGTTTCGGACGTGGGTCGAAACCCGCGAGAGCTACTATGTGATGCCGCTCGACGCGATGGCCGATAACTACACGGCGTCGTGGAACAACGCGGCGATGCGCTTCTACAGCTCGGTCGGGTCGGATTGCCCGGTGCGTTGCGGCTTCACGAACAGCGCCACGGCACCCGAGGCTGCCGGCGGTCCGACCGTCGAGTCGCTGTGGTATGGTTACTACACGGTGAATTCGAGCGCGACCGACGTCCTGTCCGCGATCAAGGGCGGGCTGTGCTTCGACGATGACTGTAGCGTCGACAGCACCCAGACGACCCGCAACAAGACGATCGCCAAAATGCTGCAGGGCATGGCGCTCGCCGGCATCTCAATGGTGTACGATCAAGGGTTCATGGTGGATGAGAACACCGATCTCACCAATATCTCGGGCTTGCAGTTCACCCCGCGCGCTGAGCTGCGCGACTCCGCGCTCTCGAAGTTCAATCAGGCGTACGCGCTCGCCGGCATCGGTTCCTGGTCGACGCCTCCGGAGTGGATGGGCGTGGGATCGGGGACCTCGTACACCAGTACACAGATCCAACAGGTCATCCGGACGATGGAGGCCGAGCTGATCGCGTTGTGGCCGCGCAACGGCACGGAGAACGCGGCGGCCGACTGGGCGACGGTGGCGACGTATGCATCGCAGGGGGTTAGCAGCGGCACACCGTTCACCTGGCAGTTCTATATCGACGTGACCGCGCGCGAGTGCGGAATCGATTGCATCAAGAACTGGGGCAATTCGATCGGTACCGAGCGTGTCGATACGCGCGTCGCCGCGATGATCACCACCAATCATGTTGATCCGTGGCCGGATCCGGCCGGCAATCCCTGTCCCACCACGGGTCCCGACAAGCGCGTCGGGGACGGGTCCTATGGTCCGAGTGACGACTTCAACGGTTACTCGACCCTGGCGGCGACGGCCAGCGCCGGGACCGACTACGCCTGCTCGGGTGTCGCGATCTTCCCGGCGGCGCGTGGCTCCTATCACCAGAGCAACCTGCAGCACGTCCGCTATCATCAGCTGGCGAGCCGTGGTGAAGATCTGCCGACGGACGATGGCACCGGCCAAGATCCGTTCTACACGACGCAGATGAATGACCTGCTCTGGGCGGAAGCGTTGATTCGCAGCGGCGGGAACAAGACGACCGCGGCGACGCTGATCAACAACAGCCGCGTCACGCGCGGCGGCTTGGCGGCGCTCACCGGCGCCGAGAGCGATACCGCAATGCTCGATGCCCTGCATTACGAGCAGGAAATCGAGTTCATGGGCCAGGGTGTCGATCCGTACTTCAATCGCCGCCGCATCGACGGTCTGATCCCGAGCACGCCTCGGCAGATGCCGGTTCCGGCGAAGGAGCTCAACATCCTCAACCGTGCCGTCTATACGTTCGGCGGCCCAGGCACACCCGACATGTCGGGGACCTCGAGCAGCAACGGCTACAAGCCGGAAACCGTCGCTGATCGCTTCAGACAGCTCGAGGACGCGCGGCCCAGCAAGCTGATGCACTACCTGAACAGTGGTGGCGGCTTGTTCTAAGGGATCGCGGGGAAGTTAGTATCGAGGGGCGGGAGCGATCCCGCCCTTCGTCATTTCAGGACCCGCACCGTGACGTCGCGCTGGTGGGGCGCGAGCGGCACGACGTCCTCCCGACCGCTTGGCGAGCGAACCCACAACGCCGTCGGCTCGCGGGCCCGTCCCAGCACCTGAATCGCGCCATTCTCCGACCAGTATCCTGACCCCGCCTGAATCTCGCGCGCCGGGCCGGCGGCGTCGCCGTAGCGCAACCGCAGCTGGGTCCCGATTCCGTTGGGATTGCCGGGGGGGCCGATGACGCGTACCCGCAGGCCCGGCGTCGCGCCGACATTGTGCAGCAGGCGCGTCGGTGCGCCGTTTTCGCTCACCGCCAGGTCGAGCCTGCCGTCCCCGTCAAAATCGGCATACGCGGCGCCGCGCTGCTCGCCGTAGATCGCAATGCCGGACTTCTGGCCCGGGACGGCGTCGAGCGCGCCTCGACCGTCGCCGAGGAGCAAGAGGCCGCGCCCCGCGTCGTAGCGCGCCGTTGCCGCGTCGGTATCGAAGAAATTCTGCGTGAGGAACACGTCTTCGTTGCCGTCGCCGTTGAAGTCGGCGATCCCCGCGTAATAGGCGGGCGCCAACTGCGCCTCTGCCGGCAGCGCATGGGCCTCGAACCGATCGCCACGATTCAGGAACACCATCTGATCCAGCGTCGTGGCGCCGAGCTTCACTGTGCCGCCACCGGACGCCATTGGCCCGACTGCCTCGTCGATGCTCGCGTCCGCATAGGCCGCATAGGTGCGGAGCCGCTGCGTCACGCTGGGAATCGCCTGCATCACGTGGTCGAACGACTCGAGCGGCGCCACCGCGCGGATGCGCGGATCCTGTTGCGCGAGCAGCATGTCGGGCCGGCCGTGGCCGCTGAAGAAGCCGAAGTAGAGCAACAGCGGCTGCTCGTCGGTCGCATGAGCATCGACGTTGCGCCCCCAGCTGGTCGCGACAATGTCGAGCCGGCCGTCGCCGTCGAGGTCACCCGTCGCGAGCCCGTTCCAGCGACTGTACACGCCGCGCAGGCCGGGGAACTCGACCGGCGTAAAGCGGCCGTGATCGTTCCGGAACACACGAATCTCGCCCCACTCGATCGCCAACACGATGTCTGGATCGCCGTCCGCGTCGATGTCGGTGAACAGCGCGGCCGACACCATGCCGAGTCCCTCGAACAGCCGGTCGTTCGCCGAGTCGAGGACGAGGCGGCCGTCCACGGTGTGGTACAGATGCGAAGACGGCGAAATCGGATACCCCGCAGGGAAGATGCGGGCTCCGACGAATAGGTCGAGCGTGCCGTCGCCGTCGTAGTCGCCGAGCGCGAGCGGACCGACGCTCGCCGTGTCGCCAGGGACGAGTGCGGTCGGCGCTCCGTTCGCCGCGTACGCGACGACGCTCGGCGTGGCGAGCGCGGCGTGCGTGCCTGCGGCCTCGTATGCGGCGACACCGACGAGCGGTTGGCTCGTCCTGCCGGCTGCCGGCCAACCGAGGATCGTGGTGAGGTCGCCCGGGGCGGCGGGGAATCGGCCCGACCACGGCCGCAGTCGCCGGCCATCGTTGTGGAAAGCGGCGAGCGTGCCCGACTTTCCCGCGCCGACGAGCAGGTCCTCGCGGCCGCCGCCGTCGAGGTCGATCCATGCCACACCGGGTCCGAGCTGCGCGAACGAATTCGGCAAGGTCGGTTGGCGGGCGTAGTCGTCAAACGGAGGCTCGATGTGGCTGTGGCCGCCCAATTCGGCGCTGATGTCCTCGAACAGGGCATGCGCCGTGAGCGGTACCGCGGGCGCCGGAAGAGGCGCGCTGCTATCCTCGCGAATTTCGTACTCGCGATTCGGCGCCGCACTGTCGATCACGCTGCGGCGGCCGTCGCGCCAGTTCACCTCGATGCGCACGTGCGCGGCCGAGCCGGCGGCAAACACCAGCTCGGGATCCGAGCTCGAGAGATACTGCCCACCCGCCTCAACCTCCGCGCTTTGCGTCGGCACTGCGCCCCCCTGCACCCGCACGGTACTGCCAATCCCGGCGGTGTTTGGTGCCGTGCCGCGCAGCCGCACCGCCACCCGCGGCGCCGCGGCGTCGTTGCGCAGCACGGCCGCCGGGCTGTCCAGCCGGTTGATCACAACGTCCAGGTCGCCGTCGCCGTCGAGGTCGGCGAGCGCCATGCCGTTCGAGATGTCGTCGCCGAGGTCGAAATGCCAGGCCGTGCTGACGTCGGCGAACGTGAGGTCGCCGCGATTCTTGAACGCAACGTTGGGCAGCGCCAAGGGCGGATACTCGAGCAGCATGCGGCGCCAATCGATGCGCCCCAGCATGAATCGCAGCCGGTTCTGGGTGTCACCGTCCATGACGTCGCGCACGTGGCCGGTGCCGATCAGGATGTCTTCCCACCCATCGAGATCGACGTCGAGAAACAGGGTTGACCATGACCATCCCGTGCCTCCCACGCCCGCATAGCGCGCCACCTCGGCGAACGTGCCGTCGCCGCGGTTCAACTGCAGCGTGTTGCGCTGCAGCTGCTGCCGCTCCTGATCGAGGCCGGGAATCCGCGCGGCGGCGCTGTTGGTCGGAATTTCGGTCTTACGGCGGTGCGAATCCTGGGCGAGCATGTCGACTTCAAAGATGTCGGGGTAACCGTCGCGGTTCACGTCGCCGACGGCCACCGCCATCCCGGAGTTGCTCGTGGAGCGCATCGCGTACCAGGGCAGCAGGCGGAAGCGCCCCCGGCCGTCGTTCATCCAGATCTGATCGGGGTCCTCGAAGTCGTTGACGACGTACAGATCGGGCGCGCCGTCGCCGTTGAGATCCGCGAACGTCGCGGCGAGGCCGAAATCCTCGCGCTCGGCGGCCAGCGGCCGGCCCTGCTCGTCGAGAAACCGGGGATTGCGCGCGATCGGCTCGCGCGTGAAATGCCCGTGCCCGTCGTTCAGGTAGAAGAAATCGGGATCGGCGCGCTGCACCAGCGTAACGCCCCCGAGGTCCGGGCGGTCCACGAGCTTGTACTCGCTGCGGTACTGGGGTTTGACCTCATAGCGGTTCGGGCCGAGGGGACGGACGACGTTGTTGAACGATCGCTCTTGCGGCGACATGCGGTCGAGCGTCGTGTACGCTTTGTAGTTGGTGACGTATAGGTCGAGATCGCCGTCGCCGTCCACGTCCGCGAGCGCGAGCGTCGTGCTGCCCGCCTGGGACTCGAGCCCAACCCGTTGCGGGGTGAAGTGGCCCTTGCCGTCATTCAGAAACACCGTGTTCGGCCCGCCGATCGATACCAGAATTAGGTCGGGATCGCCGTCTCCGTCCACGTCCGCAAATGCGCAGCCGGACGAGAACTGGTGCGGCGCCGCGACGCCTGCTTGCCGCGCGATGTCGGCGAACGTCCAGTCGCCAAGGTTATGGTAGAGCGCGCTCGGACCTTCGGTGCGGGCCAGGAAAATGTCCGGCCGGCCGTCGCCGTCCACGTCCGCGAGGCACACGCCGCCGCCCTGCGCGAGAATGCGGTTTTTGACGAGCAACGACTCGCTCACGCTGTTCTGAAACGTGACGCCGGTGCGCGAAGGATTGAGCGACGTGAAGCCGGGGCCGCGGGTGCCGGCGGGCGGCAAGGCCCGCCAGCGGTAGCCCGCGCCGGGGTGCCATGTGGTGTCGAGAGGAGGAGCGGCGTGCCCGCATGCGGCGAGCAACACGACCAGCACGGCCCGCTTCAACTCCGCACCAGCCCCCGCACGAGCGCCGTGGTGCGATCCGCCGCGCCGCGTCCTTCTTCCACCAGCTGCTTGCCCGCCTTCCCCGCGTTGGCGCGCGCGGTCGGATCATGGTGCCACACGAGCCACTGCGAGTGCAGCGGATGGCGTCCGTCGGACGGCAGCGCCACCGCGCCGCCCTTCTCGAGCAGCAGCGTCGCGTCGCGACTCATGCGCCAATGCGGCCCGAAGACGATCGGGACGCCGAAGACCGCGGGCTCCAGCACGGAATGCAATCCGGCTCGGGTGTACGCGCCGCCGACAAACGCGGCGTCGCCGAGGGAATAGAGATCGGCGAGAATGCCGACGCGATCGACGACGATCACGGGGCCGGGCTTCGCATGCTCGAGCTGCGACAGCCGGACGGGGCGGGGCAGCTTGAGATGCTTGAGTCGCTCCGCAATGCCCGCGAGATGGTCGGGATTCGGCTCGTGCGGCGCGAGCAGGAGCCGCGCGTTGGGCAGCTGCTGCAGCAGATCGGCGAACGCCGGCAGCAGCACCGCTTCATCCGACGGCCACGTCGAGCCCGCCACGATCGTGTACGTCCCGGGCTCGGCACCCGCGAGCCGGGCGAGCGGCTCGCGCGTCTTGTCGAGCCGGGCGGCGCGCTCGGCCACGCTGTCGTAGCGCGTGTCGCCCGTGACGGCGATCGCTTCGCTGCGCGCTCCCAGGAGCTCGAGCCGCTCGCCGTCCTCTTCACTGATCGTGCCCACGCGGTCGAGCGCGTGATACGCCGGCGCCGACCAGCCGCGCGCGGGCCAGCGCAGCCGCGAGCTGTCGGGCGACACGGTCGCGGAAATGAGGCCGAGTTTCACGCCGCGCTGCGCGGCGGCGAGCGTGAGCTCGGGCCAGACGTCGAGCTTGCTGAACACCAGCGCGGTCGGCTGCAGCGCGTCGAGCGCCGCTCGGACCTCGTCCGCGCGATCGAGCGGCAAATAGTCGGCGATGTCGACGGGCAAGTTCTTGGCGAGACGCTCGGCGGACGGCGAGAAGAAGGTGAACGCAAGCTGCCAGTCGGGATGCTCCGCCCGCAGCGTCTCCAGCACGGGCTTCGCCTGAAGTCCCTCGCCGACCGATGGCGCGTGCATCCAGACCAGCGGCCGCTTCGGATCGCGCTGCGATGCCGCCCATGCGGCAAGACGGGCGGCCAACCCACGCCGCCCGTCGAGACCTCGCGCCACCTTTTTGTCGAACCGCGCGACGAGCGGCGCCGCGCGACTGACGACGTGCACGCTCAGGCGATAGAGCAGCGACGGCTTCACCGAGCTTTGGCGGCGTAGATCGAGTCGAGCATGTGCCGCATCGGATCAGCGGTATACGGCGCGCCCTCCACGAGACCGCCTTCGATATAGAAGGAAGGCGTCGCATGCGCGCCGGCCCGCTGGGCCCGCTGGGCATCCTGCTCGATCGTGCTGCGGACCGCGGGATCGTCGATGCAGGTTTGCAACTTCCTGCGATCGGCGCCGCCGCGCTGCGCGAGGGCGACCAACGCGGCGCGGGCGGGCCCAGCGGCGAGCTTCGCCCAGTCGTCCTGATGCTGATAGAACGCGTCGTGCGTCTGCCAGAATCGGCCCTGCCGGCCGGCGCACATGGCGACCTCGGCCGCCAGCATGGCGTTCGCGTGGATGCTGGTCAGGGGCAGGTTGATGAATACCCACCGCACTTTGCCGGTCCGGATGAACTCGCTATCCAGGGCCGGCAGCACCGTGACGGTGAACATGCGGCAGGCGGGGCATTGGAAGTCCGCCATTTCGTATACGGTTACCGGGGCCGATGCCTTGCCTTTGCTGCGCTGGAGGAGCGGATCGTGGCCGGTGCCTGGGGCCTGGAAGCCGCCCGCGACGATCAGGGTCAGGAGCAGGGGGAAGGTTTTCACGAGGGACCAAGATACGAAGAAATGACGGTCTTGCGGACCCTCGGACCGGCTTTCAGTATTGAACAGGAATCCTCGGTCGTGAACCGTCCCGCGTTGGACGTTCGCCCAAGCCGTTGGGCGTTCACACGCGGTTGATCGCATAGGACGCTGATAGTGGATGATGCCGGTACGGAGATCCCGCGCGGGATGCTTCGGCGCCGGACGCGTTTCCTTGTCCGAGGAGGTTGTTATGCGACTGCCTTGTCTGCTCCGCTACTCACCGCCCCCCCCCAACCATTCTCCTCCGACCTAGATCGATTTCTCGCCCGCTTTCGCCGCGCTGCGGCGCGGCCGGCAGGCGCGATCAAGGCTTGCGATCAATCGCGATTTCAATTCACCACAAGAGGAGTGTGTATGAGCAGTTACCAGTCTGTGACCCGACCCTTGGGTTGGGTGTTGTGCGCAGCGTTGCTGGCGCTGCTGCCGGCCGGTCTGGCCGCGCAAGAGCCGGTGACCATTAGCGGCAAAGTCACGGGTTCGGGTGGCGAGCCGCTGCGCGACGCCAACGTCACGATCTTCGATGTCGGGGTCGGCGCGTGGACGGGGGCGGACGGGATCTATCATCTCAACGTGCCGGGCGGCCGCGCGCAGGGCCAGCAGGTGAAGATGACCGCGCGGCTGATCGGCTTCCGCGCCGGTGCGGCGACGGTGACGCTGACCGCGGGCTCGACGCTGGAGCAGAACTTCCAGCTCGCGTCCGATCCGCTGCGCCTCGAGGAAGTCGTGGTGACGGGGGCCGGAACCGAAACGCAGCGTGAACGCCTCGCCACCGCCACGCCGAAAGTCGACAGCACCCTGTTCCAGCGCAGCAACGAGCAGAACGTCGTTCAGGCCCTCGCCGGCAAAGTGCCGAACGTCCTGACGAACCAGGGCTCCGGTGACGCGGGCGCGTCGACGGCCATCGTGATTCGCGGCCCGAAGTCGTTCGGCACGAGCCAGCCGGTGATCCTGCTGGACGGCGTGCCGCTCAACAATCAGACGCGCGGCCAGGCGATTCTCTCGGGCGCGCCCGCGACGAACCGCGCGGCCGACATCAGCCCCGACGACATCGAGGGCGGCGACATTCTGAGCGGCGCGGCCTCGACGTCGATTTACGGCGCGTCCGCCGGCTCCGCCGGTGCGATCGAGCTGCGCTCCAAGCACGGCCACGCCGGTCCGACGACCTACAACCTGCGCTCCACGATCACGTTCGACGATCCGGTGCGCACGGTGCCGGTCCAGACCAAGTACGGCGTCGGCTCGCTCGGCGTCTCGAGCGCGTGCGCGACCACCAACTGCTTCATCGGCTCGAATTTCTTCTCGTGGGGTCCGGCGATTCCCGACAGCGTGCCGGTCTTCAATCACGGCGCCGAGATTTTCGAGACCGGCCACACGATCGACAACGCGCTCTCGATTTCGGGCGGCAACGAGCGCACGACGTTCTATCTGTCGATGAGTGAATTGAATCAGGACGGCTTCATCGTCAGCAATCAGGACAAGTACGAGCGCTACACCGCGCGCTTCGCCGGATCGCACTCGCTGTTCGAGAATCTCACCGTGAACGCGAGCGTCCAGGTGATCCAGACGAAGAACACGGGCACGGATCGCGGCAACTCGATCAACGGCGTCGGCATCAGCGCGCTGCGGCAGCCGCCCGACTTCAACGCGACGCAGTTCCTCGGCGGCCCCAACAACCTGCACCGCTCGTGGCGCTTCCCGAATCCGGGGCCGACGGCGTTCACGAACAACCGCGGGTTCGACAATCCGTTCTACGCGCTCTACAACGACCTGCTCCAGGGCCAGACCGGCCGCTACCTCGGCAACATCAACGTGAACTGGAAGCCGCTGCTGTGGCTGTCGGTCAACTGGACGCTGGGCGGCGACTACAATGCCGATGACCGCACCTACGCCTACGGGCAAGCCAGCTCCGGGCAGAGCGGCGGATCGATCGAGCGCTGGCAGTTCTACGATCGCTTGTTCGACCACACGCTGACCGCGGTGGCGACGCACCAGTTCTCGCCCCGGTTCAACGGCACGTTTACGGTAGGCCAGAACCTGAACGAAACGTATTTCCGCCAGATCGACGTGTTCGGGCAGACGTGGCTCGCGCCGACGCCGTACAAGCTGTCGAACACCACGACGCGCACGCTGCCGAACGACGCCGAGCAGCGCCGCCGCATCGAGGGGTACTTCGCGCAGGCGAATGCCGATCTGTACGATCAGCTGTTCCTGCAAGCGCGCGTCCGGAACGACGCCAACTCGGCGTTCGGCCTCGGACACCAGCACGCCTGGTATCCCGGCGCCAGCGTGGCGTGGGCGTTCAGCAAGGCGGTGCACTTGCCCGAGCGCTACATCTCGTACGGGAAGCTGCGCACAGCCTACGGCCAGAGCGGCAATCCGCCGCCACTCTACGCCACGCAGAGTGTCTATACCACCGCGTCCTTCGCGGACTTCAATCCGGGCTCACTCCAGGGAACGACGATCAACGGCGTAGGCGGGCTGTATGCGTCCACCACGGTCGGCAATCCCAACATTTCGCCCGAGCGGGTCAGCGAGCTCGAGGCCGGCCTCGATCTCAGCCTGTTCCAGGGCAAGGCCGACCTGTCGATCACACGGTACGACTCGAAGTCCAAGGACGTCATCTTTGGCGTGGCGCTCGCGCCCTCGACGGGCTCCACGAACATCAACCTCAATGCCGGCCAGATCAGCAACAAGGGCTGGGAGCTGACCAGCGGCGTTCGCGTCTTGCAGCGCGGCAATCTCAGCATCGAGCTGAGCGGCAACTGGGCGGAGAACCGGAATCTCGTCACCTCGCTCGGCGCGACGCAGGACCAGCTGGACGGCCTCGTCCCGATGCCCACGGTCGCGAACTGCGGGCCGGAGGCGAAGGTCGCGCGCTGCCAGATCGGTATCGGCTCTTCCTTCGCCGGCCAGACGACGCACGCCCAGGTTGGGTATCCGATCGGCGTGTGGCGTTCGACCGACTTCGCGCGCTGCGGCCGCGGTCTCACGACCGTGTCGTTCGCGGGTACGTCGTACGACGTCGGGACGGCCTGCGCGGGTGCGCCGGACGGAGCGCTGTACATCGCGCCGAACGGCTTCCCGATCACCGACCCGACGGTCCGTGCCATCGGCAACCCGTGGCCGGATTGGACGATGGGTCTCGCCGCCACGGTCAACTACAAGGGTTTCCAGCTGACCGCCTTCCTCGATCACCGTCAAGGCGGTGACGTGCTGAACATGACGCGCTCGTCGATGGACCAGTACGGCACGCACTTCGACACGCAGCGCCGTGGTGACAGCGTCACGTTCGGCAGCGACTTCCCGTGCTACAACCAGACCTGCGGCGTGTTGAACGGTCCGGTCGTCGGCCCGGGCGCCGGCACCAAGGTCGTGCTCGGCGAGGGATGGTTCAGCAATGCGGCGCTCGCCGGCTCCGGCCAGGGCGCGACGGGTGGCCCGATCACGACCCGGCTCGAGGACGGCACGTTCACGCGGCTGCGTGAAGTGTCACTCAGCTATTCGTTCCGCGGCCGCTGGGTCAGCAGGATGGCGGGGCTGCGGCAGCTCGACGTGAAGGTGTCGGGCCGTAACCTCGGCCTGTGGTCGCACTACTCGGGCTACGACCCCGAGGTGAACCTGGGCGGCGCGCAGAACGCGAACCGCGGTATCGACTGGTTCAATGCGCCGCTCGCGCATTCCTACATCATGCAGCTCACTCTCTACCACTAAGCGCGAGGCGTGACCATGAAGACGTATCAGAGAGCTGGACTCGTCCTCGCGCTGGCGATTGCCGCCGGGTGGGGATGTGCTGATTTCCTGAGCGGGCCCGGGTTGACGGAAAACCCGAACAACCCGACGCAGGCGACGCCGCTACAGATCCTGATCGCGGTGCAGTCGAGCGCCGCGACGCGGCTCGAAGGACAAATCGCCCGCTGCGCCGCCGTGTTCACCCAGCAGCTGATCGGCAGCAACAATCAGCAGCTGCAATGGTGCACGGGATACGCCATCGGTGAAGGCGACATCTCCGGTGCGATGTCCGGCTTCTACACCGGCGGCGGATTGCTGGGGCTGCGCCAGATCGAGGCGGCCGCGCAGGCGACCGGCGACAGCTTGATGGAGGGCATCGCCGATGTGTGGGAGGCGTACGAGATGGGGACCGCGGCGTCGGTCTGGGGCGATTTGCCGTATAGCGAAGCCGTGACCCCCGGCATCGATTCTCCCAAACTGGATACACAGCAGCAGATCTACACCGCCGTGCAGACGAAGCTCGACAACGGGATTGCGGCGTTGACGGTGGCGCTGGGCACGGCGAGCGGAAACTGCGCGCCGTCGGAAGGTGACCTGATCTATTGCGCGACGGCCGTATCGCGCGCGACGCAGGTCGGGCGCTGGATTCGCGCGGCGCACACCCTGAAGGCGCGCTTCCATCTGCACCTGGTGGAGCGGCTGGGGGTGGCCGAGTACACCGCGGCGCTGAACGAGGCGCTGCTCGGCATCAACGAGGCGCCGACCACGCAGCAGCAGGCGATTCACGGTCAGGCGCCCGGTGACTTCCGGTTCTTCCACGGCTCGGTGCAGGACTTCGACGCCAACATCTGGGCCGAGTTCCTGCTCTCGCGCCAGGACATCGTGGCGGGCAACGTGCTGGTGTCGACACTCAAGGCACGCAACGACACGGTGCGGTTGCGCAACTACTTCGACGTCGACGCGCAGAACGCGTTTGTCGGCGCCGATCAGAACAACGCGACGGTCAAAGGCACCTGCGTGGGAACGTGCGCGCCGTCGCTGGTCAATCTGAGCGTGCGTCGCGCGTTCACGTTCCGCCAGCCGATGATCACGTGGGCGGAAAACCAGCTCATTCTCGCGGAAGCCCGGTACATGACGGGCGACTCGACGACCGGGGCGACGAATGTCAACGCGGTACGCGCGGCGGTCGGATTGCCGGCGCTCGCGGCGCCCACGTTCGTGGACGTCATGACCGAGAAGTACATCGCGATGTATCAGAACATCGAGGTGTGGTCGGATTACAAGCGCACCTGCATTCCGACGCTCACCCCCCATACCGGCGCGACGGAAGTGCTGGGTCGTCTGCCGTATGGATCGGCCGAGCGCAACGCGAATGCCAACATTCCGCTGCCTTCGGCGTTCCCCGCGACTACCACGGGCTCCTCGCCCGTTCGGAACTGGGACGACCCGAACGCCTGTCCATGAGTAGGGCTTAAGCCGACAGGGGACAACCGGTGCCGTTCTCCGGTTGTCCCTTGTCTTTTCTCCGACCCCGCGTGCAGAATAATGCAGCCATGCGTCTGACCGCCGTCCTGCTGCTTCCGCTCCTTGCGGCCTGCTACATGCAATCGCCGCTCCCGTCGCCGACGCCTACGCCGGAGATGCGAATCGTCGCGCAGGTGACCGACACCGGTGTCCTCGAGATGGGGCAGCTGATCGGGCCTGGGGCCACGGAGGTGGAAGGCGTCGTCGCCAACGCGAACGCCGCCGCGTGGGATCTGCGGATGCTGCGCGTGGACTACCGCGGCGGCTCGTCGGTGCTGTGGAAAGGCGAGCTCGTGCACTTTCCGCGCTCGGCGCTGAGCCAGGCCACCGAGCGGCGCTTCAGCAGAGGACGAAGCTGGATTCTGGCGGGCGCCATCACCTCGGTCGCGCTGCTTGCCGGCAAGTTTCTCGGCTTCATCGGTGGCGGCGATAATCCCCCGACGACGCCTCCACCGCCGAACTAACCTAAAGAAGGTTGGTCAAGGTTGGTCAAGGTTGGTCGAGGTTGTTGGGGGTGGTTGGGGAGGTCGTGGCGGTAGGGAGTCCTCGCTGTCGTCCCCCGTTCGCGTCCAGATCACGATCACGCCGCATTTCGAGTTGAGCAACGCCGACTGAAATTCCGATGGGATCTGGGACGTCCCGGTGTAGACCTCCACTGCCACGACATCTTCGGGCGCGACGTACTGGTCGATCGACATGTCGCCCGCCACCTGTAGCGGCATGCCGTTGACGAAGAACAGCACGGGGCAGCTCCTCGGCCCATTGATGCCCGTGGAGCGATTCGTCCGTACCATGTCGTTGGAGCCAAACGAGCCCGATGCCGGCAGAAGCGCGAGGCCGGGTACGCGGCGCAACACGTCGGTGAAAACGCGGGGCTGCATCTTCGCGATGTCGGTGCGCGTGAAGAAATGGCCGTTGTTGTGGACGCGGCGATTCTGGAAGCCCTGCAGCGCGACGGTCGTGACCGGCTCCCCCTTCACCTCGATGGCTTTGAGCGGCACCGGTGCGGCGCTCAGGACGATGCGCACGTTGAGTGTCTGTCCCGGCTCGATCTTCACCCACTGCACGAACGCGATGTAGCCGAGCAGCCGGACTTCGAGCACCTGGTCGCCGGCCTGGACCGCGGGGAACGCGAAGCGACCGTCGGTTCCGGACAGCAGCATCCCGGTGCGTCCGATCACGCGCACACGGGCCTGCGCCAGCGGCGTGGTGTCGTCCGTCACGATCTGTCCGATCAGTCTGCCCTGTCCGGGATCTTGCGCGTAGAGCGGCGCGGCTGTGGTGAGCAGCAACGCTCCGAGGGAGAGGCCGGCAAGGCTATGGCGCGGTGCTGTCACAGACGACGACCGGCTCGCCGCCAATCTCGAGCATTCTGATGTCGAACACGAGCGTGGAATTGGCGGGGACGATGACCTGGCCGGAGTCGCCGTGGACCACGTTGGCGCCGTAGCCGAGCTCGGGCGGGATGATGAGCCGGCGCGAGCCGCAGCTGCGGACGCCGATCACGCCTTGCTCGAATCCGTCGATCAACGTGCCGCCGCCGGGCGTGAACACGAGGGCGCGCCCGATGTCCACCGAGCTGTCGAATTTGGTCCCATCCAGGAGGTAAGCGTTGTAATGCACGGCCACCGACCGGCACCACGCGGCGCCGTTGCCGACCCCCGTATCGCGCGCGATGTAGCGGAGCCCACGGGTGGTCGTGACGGTGTCGCCGCTCGTGGAGGCGATGTCCCACGACTTCGCGACGCATCCCGGCCCGGACAGCTTCTCGAAGCATCCCGCCGCGGCGACGGCCGCCATGACCACGAGCGCCGGCAACGCGAAGCGCCTCACCATATCGCCACGCTCGAGCGTTCCAGGGAGGTTTCGAGCGTCCATTCGACGTGCTGGCCGGCCTGAATCGTCAGGGCGTCGCTCGTGAGCTTCCCGTTCGAGCCGATGGGATTCGCTTCCAGGCGGATCACCTGGCTGCTCGTAATGGTACGGGCCGGCAGCGCATAGGTCTCGGTGCGGGTGGCGCCAACGGTCCCGAGACGGGACCGGAGGCCGTCGGCGATCAGGGTCACTGAGACGTCGAGCCAGTGATGGTTCACGACCGTGAGGCTCCAGCCCTCGGTGGGTGCAACGGTGTCTTGCGGTGAGGCGCCCCGATGGTGGGCGCAGCCCAGCAGCAGGCTCGCGCAGGCGAATGTCAGAATCGCGCGGCGTCTCATCCGTGGAGGCTCGCCCGCGACCGGGGGACTGTCAAGCGTCACGCAGGGCTTCCCTTGCGAGCCTCTCGCGCGGCCCTCACTATATAGAGGACCGTCCTTCTTTCCAGGAGGCTCAATGGACCAAATTTCTGTTCGCTGCGTTCTCTACCGTCAACGCAACATCATCATACCCGGTCGATGTAGTCGCTAGGCCGGCCTCGCGCCGGCGCTTCGTTCATCGACTGACAATTCCTTTCGGCCAAGGCAAGTGAACCTCTTTCGCGTGAGGAAGGGGAATTATGCGATTTACCATTGGTAGGGCATGCTTCAGCGCCGTGCTGGCGCTGGGTGCGCTCGCGCTGGTGTCGCCCGGCAGACTGGCGGCCCAGGGTGAGGTCACCGGACGGGTGACGGATAAGACGTCCGGCGCCGGCCTCGCCGGCGCACAGGTTTCGGTGGTGGGCACGACGATTCGTGGCCTGTCCGGACAGGACGGGCGGTTCCGTCTGGCCAACGTTCCCGCGGGCGCCGCGACGGTCCGCGTGGCATTCATCGGGTACTCCACGGTCACGCAGCCCGTGACGGTCACGGCCGGCGGCTCGGTGGAGTCGAACTTCGCGCTGTCGCAGGCGGCGATCGGCCTCGAGGCGGTCGTGGTGACCGCGAC
>DATDEZ010000145.1:0-17009 GCA_036522875.1 Gemmatimonadales bacterium
GCGGAGCCCGCCTAGCCGGTTGTGGCGTCAGCGAAGATCGCCGGCGCGAAACAGGAGTCCCACAGTCCCGCGCGAGACGTCGACCTGCGTTCCGAGGCCACGGAACGTGGCGGAGCGGCCGTCCTTCGTGCCGTCGGCGCGAACTGTCGAGTTCTCGAAGAGAGGATAGTAGCCGACGGCGAGGCGCGCAGCGCCGGCTGGAATCGTACAATGACACGACATCGCGCCGGAAAGTCCGGCGTTGACGGTGATCGAGAGCGGCTCGCCCGTTTCGTTCGTGATCAGCGGTGCGAAGTACGCGCCGTGCGTCGGCCGGGCGGTCGCGGCCACGCGCACCGTGCCGCGCGGATCTGCGACCGCGATCGTATCGCCGAAACCGACGCCGAGCTGCGGCACGAGCTGCCACGCGAGGTCCACCCGCCGGCCGCGCTCGAGCTTCAGCGTAAACGACCCGCCCGGCAGAATCCGGCGCTCCTCGCCGGCGACCTGAACCGTCACGGTCCCGCCGAGCCGGTTCTCGAACACGAGCGTCGGCCCACGGAACAGCACGGCCGCCCCAAGCGCGATGGCCAGCACGGCGATTGCCAAGACCACCCAGCCCAGCCGCCGTCGCTTCCCGGTCCGACCGTCCGAGCGTCCGGCCGCGCGACGCTTCTCCGTCGTGCCGCTCACCAGCAGCTCGGTCGCTGCTGCCGCCGCCGATGCGCGTGAGCGCATCGTGCTCGGCTGCTTGTCGCTTTCCAGCGCCGCGATGACTTCCCCTGCCGATTGAAAGCGATCCTTTGCCTGCTTTTCGAGGAGTCGCAGAATCACATCGGACAGCTCGATCGGCACCGCCGGATTGACGTCGTGCGCGGCCGGTGGCGGATCGGCGATATGCTTGCCGACGATCTGCTGCGACGACTCGCCGTCGAACGGCGGCGTGCCCGTCACCATCTGGAAGAGGACGGCGCCGAGCGAGTAGAGGTCCGACCGCTTGTCGAGAGTCGGATCGCCGAGAGCTTGCTCCGGACTCATGTAGTGCGGCGTCCCGACGACGAGGCCGGTCTGCGTGAGGCCCGCCCCGGCGTCGGCGTCGAGCCGGCGCGCGATGCCGAAATCCACGAGCAGCGGACGGCCGCGCGCGGTATCGAGCATGATGTTGTCGGGCTTGATATCGCGATGCAGCAGCCCGGCGCGATGCGCGTGGTCGAGCGCGTCGAGCACGGGGATGATGATCGCGAGCGCGCGGTCGGGAGGCAGCGCGCCCGAGCGTCGCAGCAGGTCGCCGAGCGACATGCCGTCGACGAACGGCATGGCGTAGTAGACGAGCCCTTCGCCTTCCCCGACGAAATGGATCGGGAGAATGTTGGGATGCTCGAGCCGCGCGATCGCGCGGGTCTCGCGCTGGAAACGCTCGATCGTGCCGGCCGTCCAGGAGACATCGGGCTTCAGGACCTTCACCGCCAGCCGCCGCTCGAGATCCTTGTCCCACACCTCGTAGACTTCGGCGAATCCCCCGGCGCCGACGAGCCGGCGCACCTCGTATTTCGGCCCGAGGGCTTTGGCGAGACTCGGCATCGTGGAGTCGGGCATCGGCGCCAACTATGCTACATATTTCCTCCCCACACCACTTCTGGAGACGCGTCGTGTTGATGATCGTGCTGCGCTTCGCTCACGTCTTCGTTGGACCGCTGTGGGTCGGAATGATGGTGTTCCAAATCTTCTTCCTCGGCCCCACCGTGGCCGAGCTGGGTCCGGACGGCGGGAAGGTGATGGGCGGCCTGATGCGCCGCCGCATCCCGATCGTGATGCCGCTCCTCGGGTTGATCACGATCATTTCCGGCCTCTGGCTGTTCCAACGGGACTCGGGTGGCAACATGGGCGCGTTCATGGACACGCCCATGGGGAAGGCGTTCGGCTGGGGCGGCCTGTCGGCGATCCTCGCATTCCTTATTGGTGTGATTGGTGTGCGGCCGCTCATGATGCGGATGGTGAAGCAGGGCCCCACCCTCCCGGCCGACGAGATGCAACGCCTCCGCGCGCGTGCCGAAGTGCTCGGAACGGTCGTCACAGTTCTGATGCTGCTCACCCTGGCCGCGATGTCGGTCGCCCGCTACCTCTAAGATCAAGAGTTCCAATAAGTCACCTCACAAGTCCCCATAACGGGACTTGTGAGGATTATCACGGCGTAGAGCCCTACAACGGTCCCATGTTGTACCCCGTTGAAGTCCCCCACAACCGTCCAAGTCTGAAGGAGAAGTTCATGAAGTCCTCGGCCGTGCGCGCGCTAGCGGTCCTGCTCGTCGTTTGTTTTGCCTTTGCCTGTACGGAACACACTCCGACATCCGCGCCCGCCGTTCCGGCGGCGCCCGCGGCACAGGCCGACCTGATCGGTGGTCTGGTCTCGGCGACCGGGCTGCTCAAGTGCTCGAGCACGCCGTTCGCGCAGTCCACGGCGACGATCGGCTCAGAGGGCGGCAAGATCAGCGCCGGCCCGCATACGATCGTTATTCCGGCGGGGGCGTTGAGCGCGCCGACCACGATCACGATGACTGTGCCGACCGGCCTGAGTGTCGACGCCGTGCGGTTCCAGCCCGAAGGTCTCCGGTTCGCCAAGCCGGCGTCGCTGACGATGAGCTACGCGAACTGCAGCCTGCTCGGCGTACTGCTGCCGAAGAAAATCGTGTACACGTCGGATGCGCTGCAGATTCTCGAGACGCTGCTCTCGCTCGACAACATCTTCACGCGCAAGGTCACGGGGCAGGTCAATCACTTCTCCGACTACGTGGTGGGATGGTAGGGAAAAGCCCGCGGGATTTCCTGCACGAGGCTCGCGCGAGCGAGCGGGCCGCGTGCATCCCGGAAGCGATTCGCAGTTACGAGGCGGCCATTGCTCTTGCCACGCATGGCGGCGATGACGCCGCGCTGGCGGAAGCGCTGCGCCGCCTCGCGGTCGTGCGGCATCATCGCAATGAGTCCGACGTCTCCCGCGAGCTCTGCCAGCGCAGTTACGATGTCGCCTGCCGGATTCCCAACGACGTGCTCGCCGCCGAAGCCCTCAACACGATGGGCGGGATCGCGCTGCGCACCGGCGCGATGGAAGACGCGCGCGCGTTCTTCCTGCAGGCGCTCGAGCGCGGCGGCCAGTCGCGCGAGCTCCGCGCGCGCCTGGAGCAAAACCTCGGGATCCTCGCCAACATTCGCGGCGAGCTCGGCGTCGCGGTCGCGCACTACGAGCGCTCCGTGGCGGCGTACCTGGACACCAACGACGAGCACGGCGCCGCGACGACCTTTGTGAACCTCGGCATCGCGCACAGCGACCTCAAAGAATTCGCCAAGGCCGACGACTACTTCACCCGCAGTCTCGCGATCGCCGAGCGTTCGGGCGACATGCACTTGCAGGGCATGTGCCTGGTGAATCACGCCGAGGCGCATTTCCTGCGCGACCGCTTCGAGGAAGCGCGCCGCAACGCGGAGTCCGCGCTCGCGATCTTCGACCAGATCGAGTCGCGCGCCGACAAGTCGGAAGCGTACAAGATGATCGGCATGGTCTACCGCGAGACCGGCCGGCCCGCGCTCGCCGAGTCGCGCTTGCGGACCTCGATCGACCTCGCCGTCGGCGCAAACTCGGTGTTGAACGAGGCCGAAGCGTCGCGCGAGCTCGCGCTGCTGATGCAGGCGATGGGCCGCAACCAGGACGCGCTGCGCCTCCTGAACACCGCCCACCGCCTGTTCGGCCGGCTCGACGCGCGCGTCGATCTCGTCAACGTCGGCGGCAAAGTCGCCGCCCTCGAATCGACGTACTTCGACGTGGTTCGCGAGTGGGGCAACTCGATCGAATCCGCGGACAGCTACACGCACGGTCACTGCGAGCGCGTGGCGCAGTCGGCTCTCGCGGTCGCCCGCCTGCTGTCGCTCGACGACATCGCCCTGACCACGATCCGCCTCGGCGCCTATCTGCACGACGTCGGGAAAGTCCGCGTGCCACACGAAATTCTGAACAAGCCCGGGCCGCTGACGCGCGAAGAGTTCGAAGTCGTGCAGATGCACCCGATCTGGGGGATCGAGCTGCTCGCGGCCGTCGAGTTCCCCTGGGATTTGAAGCCCATCATCCGCTGGCACCATGAGCGCTACGACGGCACCGGTTATCCCGATCGCCTCAAGGGCGACGAGATTCCGGTTGCCGCGCAGATCGTGGGTATCGTGGACGTCTACGACGCGCTCACCACCGCCCGCTCCTACCGTCCGGCCATGACGCGCGAAACCGCGCTCGGCGAGATCGAGCGCTGCCGCAACTGGTGGTCGGCGCCGGTCTACGACGCGTTCCAGCTCGCACTCGCCAACATCGGCCTTCCCCTCCTCGAAAAAATCGGCGTCCGAAACTAGCGCGCACGGCGCGCGCACCCTCGGTAAAGTCAGGAAGTCTCAGGGTTACCGGAGGTCGCTACGCGCCGTGTATTGTCAGCGTTGTCGGCTGTCGTGTTGCTGTCGTCATGCAGTCGCTATCGTGAGGAGCGGTTCGATCCTCGCGCCGCGCGCCAGGTGATCCCCGGTGACTCGACGTCCGCCGCGATAGGTATCAAGAATAAGGACCTCAACCATGCTCTCTGCTGCGGCTCGCTCTAGACCGACCCGGCGCGACGCATTTCAAACCGCGGTCGACGCGCGCGATCAGCGATTCGACGGAGTGTTCTTCGTCGGCATCACGACCACGAGGATCTACTGCCGGCCTGCGTGCAAGTCGCGGCTCGCCTACGATAATCACCGCCGTTTCTTCAATTCCGCCGCGGCCGCGGAGCGAGCCGGGTTCCGGCCCTGCCTCCGGTGCCGTCCCGAGCTGTCGCCCGGACGGACGGACGTCGGCGGCCAGCTCGATGCGGTTTCGCGGCTCGCCCGTCTCGCGGCTCAGCGGATCGCGGCGGGCGCGCTGAACGGCCACACCGTCGCCGAGCTGGCGACTGAGCTGGGCGTGAGCGAGCGGCACTTGCGGCGCGCGCTCGAGCGCGAGATCAGCGTCTCGCCCCTGGAGCTGGCGCAGACACACCGGCTGCTGCTCGCCAAGCGGCTGATCATGGACACCGATCTCCCGATGACGCGCGTCGCGTATGCGAGCGGCTTTCAGAGCCTCCGGCGTTTCAACGCCGTGTTCCGTGAGCAATACCGGATGCCGCCGAGTGCGCTGCGCCGCGGTCGCGCGCGTGTGCCCGACGGCCAGCCGCTCCGCATTACGCTCGCGTATCGCGCGCCGCTCGCGTGGAACGTGCTGCTCAGATCGCTCGGCGCCGAGGGAGAGACGTGGCGCAAGAGTGTCGAGATTGAAAGCCATCACGGCACGGTGATCGTCGAGAACGAGCCGGCCGGCCGGCACCTCGTTGCCGAGATCTCCGATTCGCTGTTGCCGGTGCTGATGCCGTTGATCGCCGGGCTGCGCCGCGTGTTCGATCTGGACGCCGAACCCGCGGTGATCGACGCGCATCTGTCGAAAGGCGGGCTGTCGCGGCTGATCGCGCGCTGGCCCGGCGTGCGTGTGCCCGGGACACTGGAGGGTCCGGTATCGCCGGACGCGTTCGATGCGAGTGACCGGCGGTTGCAGCGTGCGGCTGGCGTGATCGGTACGAAAGCACTGCGCGCCATGTCCGAACGTTGGAGACCATGGCGCGCGTATGCTGCAGAGCTGTTGAAGCTCGAGTCGATCGACTAGTGGCGGCGTCCCCCGGATGATCTGGGGGTCGGCCGCGGCCGTGGTGCGATCGCGGGACCCCGTGGCGCTGTGCCTCGTTCAGGCCGCGTCCACGTGCTGCCGACGTTGCTCTGACCGCGCGGCCGGACCGCCGGAAGCGTGTACCGCGAGCGGCCGCCGGCCGGGATGATGAAGCGCGGCTGGCTGCGCGTTACGACGCTCGGACCCCAGTTGAAAATGAAGGGCCGATAGACGCGATGCGGCCGGTAGATCGGATATCCCGCGCCGAAGCCAAAGCGCCACCCGTAGCAGCTGCTCCAGCCATAGAAAAACGGATCGCTGCAGAAGGGGTCGTAATAGCCGACACCGAGTCCGATGCCGCCGAAGTGGTACGGATAGGGATATCCGTAGCGGTTGCGCTCGGCGATCCGGTCCGACTGCACGACGTAGGTCGCTTCGTCGTAATCGAAATGCGAAGAGTCGCCGGCCATTTTCTGCACGATTTCGAGCAGTCGCGCGAGCGGGTCGTCCTTCACCGTCGCCGAGGGGCCGCCGAGCGCGCGGAAGTCCCAGTGGCCGTTGATGACGAAGTCGCCGTAGTCGAAGGCGTCGGTCGAGACGGCCGCGACCACGGTTCCGGCGCC
The DNA here is from genome assembly GCA_036522875.1 of Gemmatimonadales bacterium. Taxonomy (GTDB): domain Bacteria; phylum Gemmatimonadota; class Gemmatimonadetes; order Gemmatimonadales; family GWC2-71-9; genus 20CM-2-65-7. The sequence goes on from DATDEZ010000145.1 coordinate 6,307, forward strand.
ATCCTGGGTGTCGATCTGGAAGGCTTCTTTTTCACCGCGACCGCGGATCTCGAACTTCCGGCCCCCACGAATGAACGCGTCGTCGGTGGGATCGAGCGGGAAAATGACCCGCACCCGGCCGTCCGGATCGGCATGCAGCACGATGAGATAGCCGTCGCGCTGGCTCTCCACGGTAACCTTGGCGCGCTCGCCGGTGACGTACTGGTCGTGATTCAGGCGGACCGCGACCTGCGGGTTCTGCGCGACGATTGGTGCGACGAGTAACGCGAGCAGCATAAATCGAATATATCCTTCTCTCCCCTGTTAACGAGAGTGCGACCGCGGTGACCTCGTCATGTTAAGCGTTTTGCTGGCACTAATCCTCGTCCAGGGCGACTCGGTCCCGGCCGAGCGCCGCGCGGCTCGCGATTGGTACCAAGACGCCCGCTTCGGGATGTTCATCCACTGGGGCGTCTACAGTCTCCTCGGCCAGGGCGAATGGGTGATGCAGAACCGGCCGATCGCCGTGGCCGACTACGAATGGCTCGCCGGGACGTTCAATCCTGTAAAGTTCGACGCTCGTGCCTGGGTGGCGCTCGCCAAGGCAGCGGGCATGAAATACATCACGATTACGTCGCGGCACCACGACGGCTTCGCGATGTTCGGCTCCAAAGTGTCGCGCTACAACATCGTGGATTGGACTCCGTTTCACCGCGATCCCCTGAAGGAGCTGGCGGACGAATGCCGGCGCCAAGGGCTCAAGCTCTTCTTCTATTACTCTCAGCTGGATTGGCACAATCCCGACTATTGGCCGCGCGGCGCCACGGGGCACGGAACCGGCCGTCCCGATCATGGCGACTGGAATGCCTATCTCGACTTTCTCGACGGCCAGCTGACCGAGTTATTGACGAATTACGGCCCGGTCGGGGGGATCTGGTTCGACGGCATGTGGGACAAGCCCGATGCCGACTGGCGTCTGCCGCGCACCTACGCGCTGATTCACCGCCTGCAGCCCGCGACGCTGATCATTCCCAATCACCACCAGGCGCCGTTGCCCGGCGAGGACGTCCAGACGTTCGAGCAGGACTTGCCTGGCGCGAACACCGCGGGCTTCAACACGCGCACGATCGGTGGGTTGCCGCTCGAGACGTCGCTCACGATGAACGATTCGTGGGGCTTCAATCTCACCGATCACCACTACAAGTCGGTCGCCGACCTGATTCACTACCTCGTGCGCGCGGCTGGTGCGGGCGCGAATCTGCTGCTCAACATCGGGCCGAGGCCTGACGGCACGATTCCGCCCGAGGCGGAGGAGCGGCTGCGGGCGATTGGCGCGTGGCTCGACGTCAACGGCGGCGCGATCTACGGCACGCGCGCCGGCCCGATTCCGCCGCGCAGCTGGGGTGCCACGACCGCTCGGCACGATACGGTGTTCGTGCACGTGCTCGACTGGTCGGATCCCGTGCTGGCCCTGCCGCTGACGGGCAGACGATGGAAGGCCAGCGTGTGGCCGACGCGTACGGCGGTGATGGTGCAGCAGGGTCCGGCGGGCCTCACGTTGACGCTGCCCAAGGGCGATAGCGTCGATCGCATCATCGCGCTGTATTAGAGGAGGAGGGCTTCGACTCGGTACGCGTGGACCTTCTTCGCATTGTGTGACCATCCGAATACCGTAAACCGGCCGTCCTGTGACGCCACGAGGGCCAGCGAGTCGCGCTGCTCATGGATGAACTGCGCCGCCGACAGATGCCGCGTGCCGCCGAGCTCGGACGCGTGCATCGTCTGGGGCGTGTGGCCGAGGATGGGTTCGCGGACGAGGACTTCGTCGACGAAGGGGCCCGATTCCGAGCGTCCGATCTTCGCGCCGAACGCCAGCACGTCCCAGCGGTCGCTCAAGACGACGGCGCCGTCGACCGCGGTCAACCCACCGATGGCGTCGGTCGCGTCTTTGAACGCACCGTCGCGCGAGCCGCTGCGCACCAGGTCGCCGAGCTTGGAGAAGGGTGGCGCGACGGTGTAGGGGACCGAGACGATCGACTTTCGCCATGCGTGGGTGTCGTGTGGCACGACGAGCAGCGAGCCGCCGTGGTGGTGTGCGCGCATCGAGAGCGCAAGCGACAGCAGCACGTTGTCCGAGTTCCCGGGGTCGAACCCGAGCAGCATCGACACGAAGTCCGGACACTCCGACGCCAGCGTCCCCTCGGCGTCCACGATCTTGATGCGGTCACCTTCCAGCACCGCGACGTTGGCGAATTTGCCGCCGGTACCTGAGCGGCGGTGTTTGACGACGAGCAGGCCGGGTTCGATCACTTCGACGACGAAGCAGAGCGGCGGGATCGAGCGCGTCGCGCCCCAGACGCAGAGGTCGCCCTCGTGCTCCCAGACACCGAGGTGGATGCCGGGCCGTTCGACTGCGGGAGCGAGCTTGGTGAGCGTGGCGGGATCGAGCGGCAGCGGTCGTTCGACGAACAGGGCGGTACCCGCTTCTTCGCGCGGCAGGTAGGCGAGCGAGATCGTCGGCGTGCGTCCTTCTTCACGGCGCACGCTTGCCCAGAATGCGGCGGTGATCAGCCGGTCGATCGTTGCGGGGTTGGGGGCGAGCGGCGGGCGCGAGCCGTGGCGCGTGAAGTGCTGTGCGATCGTGTCGGCAACGTTTCGATCCATGCGCAAAACTAGCCTGCGCTGGAACGGTCTGACACGAGGGTACGGCGGCGCCGGGGAACCGGGTCCGGGGGTGTTCGATCCCTCCCCCCGTTGACCGACAGTTGTATATACAACTGTATAGTTGCGGGCATGTACGAGCTCGCCCCCCCGCCCATGCCGGCCGACCCGCTGGCCTCCGCCGTGCCCATTCCGCCCGCCCCACCGCCGCCCTTGCTACTCGCCCTCGCATGCGCCTGCGGATCGGTGCGCCGCGCGTCCCGCGCCATCACGCGCGCCTACGCCTGGCAGTTCCGCAGTACAGGGCTCAATCCCACTCGCTTTACCCTGCTTCAGGCACTCGACCGCATGGGCCCAACGACGCCGCGTGCCCTCGGGCAGGCGCTCGCCATCCAGCCGTCCACGCTCTCGCGCAGCCTACGGCCACTCGAACGCCGCGGCTGGGTCCGCGCTGAACGCGGCAAGGGTCAACGGGTCATCCGTTGGGAGATCACCACGACCGGGCTGATATACATGGTCCGCGCGACGCACGCCTGGAACCGCGTGCAGCGAGATATGCGATATCGGCTCGACGACAATGCCTGGATACCGATGGCGCGCAGGCTCGCGCTCCTCACATTCGCCGCTCAGGCGGTCTTTGCCGACTGGTGATGTTTGACTCGCCGCCACTCCGCCCAGGTCAGGAGGATGACGAACACGTCGAGCACCGTCAGTACGATCAGCCAGACCGACGGCTCCTTGAAGTAATGAATCATCTGATAGACGCCGAATGCCGTAAACACGGCGATCGCCCAGGGAAATGCCCACAGCTTCTCCTTGAGCAGCGCGTAGACGAGCACCGCCTTGATGATCCCATGCGACAGCATGTAGATCGCGCCGAACATCTTGTCGTGCTGCGAGAGATGCTGGATGTTCCCGTTGGTGAGATTGACGACGAACTGCTCCACGGCATTGACGGGAAAGACGAGCAGGAGAACGCCGCCGACGAGCTCGACGAGGCCGTTCAACCCCTTGAGGATGACGCCGACTTCAAACGCTACATGGACCTTGGATCGCACATCTCCTATACCCACATCTGCCGCAATTTGGCCGCCACATCTTCGATCCCGGCTTTCCCCCCGTCGCCTGCCGCTCCCTGCCTTTCAAAGCATCCCAGCATCTCATTCGTCAGAAACCGCGTCCGCGCTGCATAAATGTGCCGGTCCCCATTCCGGCGGCTCGCCCCCGTGTAAAAGCGTTGCGGCTGCATCAAATACAGCCGGTCCTTCGCACGGGTCATCGCCACATACAGCAGCCGCCGCTCTTCCTCTATCTCCTCGGCGCTGCCCGTCGCCATGTCGGACGGGATGCAGCCGTCGACCACATTCAGGATATAGACGACGTCCCACTCCTGGCCCTTGGCCGAATGAATGGTCGAAAGGATGAGGAAATCCTCGTCGAGAAGCGGATCGCCGGCGAGGTCGCCCGTGGCTTCCGGTGGGTCGAGCGTCAAGTCGGACAGGAACGCCTGACGGGAATCGTGGAGGTGCTCGAGGTTTTCGAGCGTCTCGAGATCCGCGACACGCGTCCCCACGCCCTCGTACAGGCGCTCGAGATGCGGCTCGTACCATTTTCGTACGAGCGCGATTTGCCCGGGCCATTCCGTCGCGCTGCGAAGCGCCGCCAGTAGATCCGCGAGCTGATCGGGAATGACTCCACCGTTGAGAATCCGCCGCGCATTGGCGGGTCCCGTGCCCGGCAGCAGCTGCAACACCCGAAACCCCGCCAGATCATCCCGGGGATTCTCGGCCCACCGCAGAATGCAGAGCACGTCTTTGACGTGCGCCGCCTCCAAAAACTTGAGCCCACCGTACTTCACGAACGGGATATTGTGACGACCGAGCTCGATCTCGAGCAGATCGGAGTGATGCGCGGTGCGCATGAGCACCGCCTGGCGGTGCAGGGGAACGCCCGCCTCCCGATGCGCGAGCACGCTTTCTACTATATAGTCCGCCTGCGCCTGCTCGTCCTTCGCCGCGACGAGCGCCGGCTTGTGCTCCGACCGCCGCTCTGAGAAGAGGTTCTTCCCAATGACCACATTCGAGGCGTCGAGAATCGGTTGCACTGAGCGATAGTTCTGCTCGAGCTTCACGACCGCCGCGGGCGGATCGAAGCGCGAGGGAAAGTCCAGGATGTTACGCACCGTCGCGCCACGAAACGCATAGATCGCCTGCGCATCGTCGCCGACGACGGTGATCGATGTGCCGAGCCGCAGCACGATCTCCGCCTGGAGCGCGTTCGTGTCCTGATACTCGTCCACGAGAACGTGATCGAAGCGACTCGCGTCGTCCTTCAGGTGCCACCAGTACAGCAGCAGATCGTCGTAATCGAGCACCATGCGCTGCTGCTTCGCCTCGACGTAGCCGCGAAACAGCGCCTTGAGCTCCTCAGCCCAGTCGACGTACGCCGGGAACGCCTGCTTCAGCGTGGCTTCGATCGCCCCGCGCGTGTTGACCACGTGGGAATAAATCGCGAGACACGTGTCCTTGCGCGGAAAGCGCGACGGAAGCTTGGCGTAGCCGAGATCGTGGCGAACAACGTTGAGGAGATCGGCGGAGTCGGAGCGATCGAGCACGGTGAAGCTGGGATCGAGGCCGACACTCTGCGCATGCAGTCTCAGCAGGCGGTTCGCGATCGAGTGAAACGTGCCCGCCCACGGCACCCGCGCCTTGGCGCGCCGAATCATGATCTCCGCCGCCCGCCGCGTGAACGTCAGCAGCAGAATCCGGCCCGGATCAGCCCCCTGCTCGATGAGATGAGCGACACGGTGCGCGAGCGTCTGCGTCTTCCCGGTACCGGCACCGGCGATGATGAGGAGAGGGCCGCTCGGATGCGTCGCGGCCCTCTCTTGTGCGGGATTCAGGGGCATCGTGCCCCGAATATATGCCGAAGCTAATCCTTCACCAAATTCAGCGAATCGCCGGGATGATCACGCCTCCGACGATGTCCTGCCGCCAGCGCCACCACACGCCACCATCCGTGTAATTGCCGCCCGTAAACACGACCGCCAGGTCGAGCTCCGGCACCACAATGAGAAACTGGCCGCCGTTGCCGTTGGCCTCGTACTCCGCGTACTCGCGCTCGCCCACCTTGATCGGAAAGAGGTGCCAGGCGTACCCGTCCCGCCCGACGCCGGGCGCGACCTGGCTCGTCGTCGAGCGGCGCACCCAGCTCGAGTCGACGACGCGCCGGCCATTCCACACGCCACCATCGAGATACGCGACGCCCAGCTTCAGCAAGTCGCGCGGCAGGACGTGAACGCCGCCGCCGAGATAGCCGTCGAGCGTCGGCATGAGGTTGTAGTAGTAGCGGCCGAAGCCCAGCGGGCGCGCAACGGTGCGATCGAACAACTCGGGGATCCACTCGCCGCTCGCGCGATGCAGCGCGTAGCCCACGAGGTTCATGCCGCCCGAGCAATAGGCGTACACCGCGCCGGGCGGATGGACCTGCGGCTGCCCCAGAATGTATTGCCACCAATCGGGCTGCGCGGTCTGTGCCTGCATGTTGTCTTCGTTGCCAGGCGAGTTGTCGTCGTTGTCGTCGCAGGCGAGCCCGCTGGTATGGGTGAGCAAGTGGGCGACCGTCACACTGTCCTTCACGCGCGTTTGCGGATCGAGATGCACCGCCCCCACCATGACGCCGGCGAATGTCTTGCCGCCCGAGCGCGTGTCGTGCGGCGTCGCCCGATCATAGCCCGCGAAGTACTCCTCCAGCACGAGCCGGCCGTGACGCGCGATCAGCAGCGAATGAATCAGCGGCGCGCGGATCGCGAGTGGATCGGTGTCGGCGATCTGCCGCACCAGCCGCGCGAGCACCGCCTCGTCGATGCCGACACTCGCGGCGCGCGTCGTACGCCAGCCGTCGGCGAGAACCGGCGGCGGCCGATAGACATAGCGGTCGCGCCCGGGCAAACGCAGAAAGAGTCCGGTCGCGGACGCGGAGTCCTGCGGGCGAAGCAGCACCACGCGATCGATGATCGGAAATCGCAGCGCGATCGTGGCCGCGGCGGAATCGTAGCGCGCGCCCACGTGCATGGCTCGCCGGTTGCGACCGGCGGGAATGTCGAATAGCAGTGAGTCGCCGGCGCGCGTGACGGTGAAGCTGTACCACGTGCCAAGCCAGTTGCTCTCAGGATTGCGAAACACGCCGGTGACCGAGCCGTCCGCGTTCCCGGCGATCGACAGATACAGCCGCAAGCGATCGGCGAGCGGGACGACCGTGCCGCGCCACTGACCGGCGCCGGCCTCTCGCAGCTCGAGCGGCGACGCCCACGATTGATTGGTCGTTACGCCCTCCGGCTGAATCCAAAACCCGGCAATGCTGCCGTGCGCGAGCGTTCCGCGAAACCGGCCGGTGCTGTCCGGCAGCACAAACCGGATCGAATCGCCAGCGGGCTGGAACAACGCCTGCCGGCCCGCGATCTCGGCGACCCACGCCGGCGACGCGCGGCGGATGACCAGTTCACCGCGCGCCGCGGGACCAAACGTGGTGTCGACCGACCAAAGACCCTGCTGGAGCATGAGAACGGCGAGCAGTGCGTGCATGGCCGTTTAGACACAGCTGACGGCATTTCGGATGCTTCATTCGGGCGACTTGGCGATGAGCCGCTCGCGCAGGGCGGGATAGAACTGCACGAACGCGTTGTCGAACGCCCCTTCATTCTTATGGCACGAATAGCACGCCAGCGCGCTGGGCTGCCGGGTCGCCGGCGGGCTCGTATCGCTGCCGAACCCGAAGAAACCCCAGCCGGTCGAGTCGAGATCTTTGCGCTTCAAATGCACCTCGAACCCCGCAATGCGCTGCCCCTCGTAAAATCCGCCGCGCGCGGGAGTCGACTTGCGGGACGGCTCGAAGAACGTCAGCACGAACATCGCGTTCTCGGGAAACGCGCCGTGGTCCATCGCGTAGCGGTACGCCCACGGCTGCAGATAGACGTTGTGAAACATGCCGGGCGCGGCGCCCGCCACGGGCGTGGGCTGCGACTCCGCATACGACAGGCCCGTCGACGCACCGACCATCACCCATTCCTGATAGCCGGTCGGCCGAATCAGCTTGCCGTCGCTCGTGAACTGCGGAAGCTGGTCTTTGGGCGGCTTGCTGCTCTGAAACGCGAGCACCGCCAGGGCGGCGGCGATGAGTCCGGCCGCTTGCACCTTCATGCTGACTCCTCGAAAAGGGTTAGGCGAGTATGACCTCAGCCGAAACCCTCGGGAGCCGTCATGCAGCGAGCTGCGGTCAGGATGCAGTCAACCGCGGGCCGCGCGCCGCGGGCCGGAGTACATTCTCCGGCATGCGAAATCGGCGCGCACTCGCATGGGCGATGGGAATCATGCTGCTCCTGGCGGCGATCGCGTCCACGCGTCACCACCTCCAGATGCTGTCCGGCTCGATGGACCCCGAGCATCTCACCTGGTGGCACGCGATCTCGATGGAAGCGCCGTTCTGGATTACGTGGGCGCTGGCCATTCCGATCGTCTATCTCTTCGTCGACCTCGTCGCGGGACGCGGCTGGGGATGGGGACCGACGCTGCTCGCGCATGGGCTGTTCGCGGCCGGCGCGTTGTCCTTCGCGGGACTGATCGGCAACGGCACCACGGCGTTGATCGCCTACGCCGCGGTGCTCGGCGGCGTGCTCGCGTACTACTACGCGCAACGCGCCGTCGAACGTGACGTCGAGCTCTCGGCCGCCCGGCTGCGCGCGCTCGAGGGCCAGCTGCAGCCGCACTTCATGTTCAACGCGCTGAACAGCGTCGCGATGCTGGTCCGCGGCGGCCGCGGCCCCGAGGCGGTGGAAATGATCGCGCGCCTGTCGGACCTCCTGCGCAAGGCGCTGGCGGACGACGATCGCGTCGAAGTGACGCTCGGCGAGGAAGTGGCACTGGCCGAGCGCTACCTCGAGATCGAGCGCGTCCGCTTCGCCGATCGGCTCGCGGTCCAGGTGACGATGAGCGACGAAGCGAAAGCCGCGCTGGTGCCGAGGCTCATCCTGCAACCGATCGTGGAGAACGCGGTGCGGCACGGCGTCGGCGAGCGGGCGGCGCCCGGTCGCGTGGAGATCACGGCGCGGACGGCGCAACGTGACCTGATCGTGACGGTGCGCGACGACGGCCCCGGACCGAACGGCTCGAACAACGCGAGCGGCAACGGCGTCGGTCTCAAGAACACGCGCGAGCGGCTCAAGACGGCCTACGGCGCCGCGGCGCGGTTCACGCTCGAGCACGGCCCCGACCAGGGCACGATCGCCACACTGGTGATTCCGCTGTGATTCCGCTGCGCGTTCTCATCGTCGACGACGAGCCCCTCGCGCGCACCGGGCTGGCGACCCTGGTTCGCAAAGACCCCGATCTCGAGTGCGTGGGCGAATGCGGCGACGGCCAGGCGGCGATCGCGGCGATCGAATCGCTCACGCCGGATCTCGTGCTGCTCGACGTGCAGATGCCCGAGATCGACGGCTTCGACGTGATTCGCGCCGTCGGTCCGGAGCGCATGCCGCCGGTGATCTTTGTGACGGCGTACGAGGAGTTCGCGCTCGACGCGTTTCGCGTCCACGCGCTCGACTATCTCGTGAAACCGTACTCGGACGCCGCGCTCGCGGCAGCGCTCGAGCGCGCCAAGCGCGGCCGGCTGCAACGCGTGCTCGCGTCCGTCCTGCCGCGCCAGGACTATCTCACGCGCATCACGGTGCGGACCGCGCAGCGCATGCAGGTGGTGCGCGTCGCCGACATCGACTGGATCGAGGCCGCCGACTACTGCGCGCGGCTCCACGCCGGCCAGGCCGTCCACGTCGTCCGCGTATCGCTCGGCGCGCTCGAGCGACTGCTCGACCCCGCCACGTTCGTTCGCGTGCATCGCTCGGCCATCGTCAATGTCGACCGGCTGAAGGAGATCGTGACCGACAGCTCAGGCGACGGCGTCATCGCGCTCGCGGACGGTACGAAGGTCCGGCTCGCGCGGAGCCGGCGGGCGGCGGTGGACCGGCTGTTGGGACGACCGTTCTAGTAAACCTCGGCGCGTTCGGGGGTATTAATGGTCTCGTGACGAGGGGGAATCGCAATGGTCGCCGAATCGCACAAACTCGTCCTGCATCGACTCCTCGAGCTCAAGAACGGCGGGAGCCCCACGCTAGCCGTGCAGGTGATCTCACCCAGCGCGCTCTTCCGCGTTCCGGGCGTCGAACAACCGCTGCTGGGCCCGCGCGGCTACCTGGAGCTGCTGGCCCTCGGGCGCGCCGCCTTTCCCGATCTGCAATGGACGCTGGAGGACATGGTGGGCGTCGCCGAGGAGTACCGGCTCGCGGCGCGCTTCACGATCCGCGGCACGCATGCCGGCGGCGTGCTCGGCGTCCCCGCGACGGGGAAGGCGATCGCGCTGCAGTGCCTGGGGTTCTATCGCCTGACGGGCGCGCAGGTCGTCGATGAGTTCATCGAGCCCGACCTCGTGGGCCTGTTGCGGCTCGTGGATCCGCGCCGCTCACCGCGCCGGCAAACGCGACGCGACAGCCCCGAGCGGCGCGGAGGGCGCGACGGCTTGACGGTGCTGAAGCAATTCGTGCGGGGGCAGCCAAGCCCCAGCTAAGTTGCACGGGTGAGCTGCTGTGCCGCGAGTCCCTGTGAGAGCCAATTCGATCGCAAGCGCGCCGCGCGCGAACTCGAGAGCTATCGCGCGGATGGGCCGTCGAACGCGACCACACGCGCGCTGATCCAGCTGCTCGGGCGCACGAGCGCGGCCGGAAGCACGCTGCTCGATATCGGCGGCGGGGTCGGCGCAATTCAGTACGACCTGCTCGCGCGCGGCGCCCGCGCGGTGACGGCGGTGGACGCGTCGAGCGCGTATCAGCAGGCGGCGCGCGCGGAGGCCGAGCGGCAGGGCGTGAGCGCGCGAATCGACTTCCGGCTCGGCGACTTCGTGGCGCTGGCGCCCGACGTCCCCGCGGCTGACATCGTCACGCTCGATCGTGTGGTCTGCTGCTATCCCGACATGGAGCCGCTGGTGCGGCTCTCGGCCGAACGCTGCCGGCGCCTGTA
>DATDEZ010000146.1:0-7263 GCA_036522875.1 Gemmatimonadales bacterium
TGAGCGTCTATCTTGATAGCGAGCAGTGGGACGGCCGTCCCCGCCTCGAGGTGACCGTCAACTAGCCATGCCGCGCATCTACATAGAGACCTACGGCTGCCAGATGAACGTCTCGGACTCCGAGCTGATGTTCGGCGTCCTGAGCCGCGCGGGCTACGTGCGCACCGAGGACCCGAGCGACGCCGACGTTCTGCTCGTGAATACCTGCGCCGTCCGCGATCACGCCGAACAACGAGTGCTCGGCCGGATGGGCGAGCTCAAGCGCTACAAGCGAGCGGGCGACGTGCTCGGCGTCGTGGGCTGCATGGCGCAGCGACTCGGTCCTAAGCTGCTCGAGCGCGTGCCGCAGGTCGATCTCGTGATTGGACCGGACGGCTATCGCGGCCTGCCCGAGCTGATCGCGCGCGCGCGCGACGGCGAGCGTGCGGCCGACGTGACCTTCAAGGGCTGGGAGCATTACGAGGACGTCCCACCGGTCCGCGAGAACGCCGTTTCGGCGTTCGTGACGGTGCAGCGTGGCTGCGATTATCGGTGCACCTTCTGCGTCGTTCCGATGACGCGCGGGCCCGAGCGCAGTCGCAAGTTGGCGGACGTGGTGGGGGAAATCGCCCGCCTGGCCGGCAATGGCACGACCGAGGTCACGCTGCTTGGGCAGACAGTCAATAGCTATCACGACGGCGAGCACGATTTCGCCGATCTGCTGCGCGCGGTCGGCGGCGTCGCCGGCATCCGCCGCGTGCGCTTTACGTCGCCCTATCCGACCGACTTCACGCCGCCCGTCCTCGCGGCGATGGCGGAGACGCCGGCCGTGTGCGAGCACGTGCACCTGCCGGTGCAGAGCGGCAGCTCGCGCGTGCTCAAGCGCATGCTGCGCCGCTACAACCGCGAGCGCTATCTCGACGTCGTCGGCGCGCTGCGGGCCGCGGTCCCGGGGATCGCGCTGTCCACCGACATCATCGTCGGCTTCCCGGGCGAAACCGAGGACGAATTCCAGGAGACGTTGTCGCTCGTCGAGCACGTCGCGTTCGACGATGCCTACACGTTCAAGTACTCGGTCCGCGAGGACACGCCGGCTGTCCGCATCAAGGACCACGTGGCCGAGGACGTCAAGACCGAACGGATCGGGCGGCTCATCGCGCTGGTGCGGCGGGTTGCCAGGCAAAAAAACATCGCGCTCGTCGGCACGACGCACGAAGTGCTCGTCGAGGGACCGGCGAAGCGCGGTGACCTGCTCCAGGCGCGCACGCGGACGAACAAGATCGCGCTGCTCGAAGGACCAGCCGAGTGGATTGGGACGTACCGGCGCGTGCGCTTCACCGGCACCACCGGTTCGACGTTCACGGCCTGGCCGCTCGAGTCTTCCGTCCCTGATAGAACGGTCGTGGCGTGGCCGTAACGAACGTGACGGCCGAGGTCGTGCGCCGCGAATACGAGAGCCTGCGCGGCGGCTTGCCGCGGTTCTGCGGCTGCGAAACCTGTCAGGGCGACGTACAGGTCTACGCGCTGAATCGCCTCTCGCCGCACTATGTCTCCACCCGCCAGGGCGAGATTCTCACCGGCTTGACGCTGGGCAGCGATCAGGAAAAGGCGAAGCTCGACGTCGCGTTGCTCGAGGGCTTCCGCAAGGTCGCGCTCGCGCCGCGCTGCGGCGCAAAACCCACCCAGCTCTAGTCTAGGGCGGCCATGCGGCCGCCAATCCTCTCTCTCAGCATCGCGTTCGCCGCCGGATTGGCGGCGGCGTTGAACGGCGTGGATCTGCGTGTAGCGGTGTGCCTCGTGATGGTGGGCGCCGTGTTACTGTATCGCGCGGCTCCGCTCGGTGCCGCGCTCGGCGTCATGCTGGTTGCGGGGATCGCGTGGGGTGGCGCCGCGCGGCGCGAGCAACGCGCCTCCTGCGCCGGCACCTGGGCCGCGGCGCCGGGCACGCACGCGGCAATCGTCGTGTTGACGGACCCCGTCCAGCAGACCGGTGGGGTCGCGGACGCGGTCGTGAGCGCGGGCATCTGCGGCGGCGGACTCACCGTCCGCTGGCCCGAGAGTCATCCGGCGCATGGCGGCACCACGTGGGTCGTTGCCGGACGCTTTCTGGGCGAGGCGGGCCGCGGCGTACTCGTCGCGCGGCGCGTGCGGGAGCTCGATGCCGTGCCGCGCGGTCGCGGTGCGTTGCGCGATCGCATCGCCGAGCGCAGCCGGCGGCTGTTCGGCTCCCGCGCACCGCTGGTGGATGCGCTCGTCATCGCGCGCCGCACCGACCTCGATGCCGAGCTGCGCGAGCGCTACACGCGCTCCGGTCTGGCGCACTTGCTCTCGATCTCGGGGCTGCACGTCGGATTCTTCGCCGCCTGGCTCACCGTGCTGCTCGCGCGGCTGCGGCTCAGAGCATGGCCGAGATTTCTCGCCGGCACAGGCGTGATGGTGGCGTACGTGTGGCTGCTCGGTTTTCCCGCGCCTGCCACGCGTTCGGCCGCGATGCTCGCGTTGCTCGAGATCGCGAAACTGCGCCAGCGCGTCGTGACGCCGCGCGGGCTCGTGGCGCTCGCGGCGCTGTGCGTACTCATCGTCGACCCCTGGGCGATCATGTCGGTCGGAGCCTGGCTCTCGGTGTCGGCGGTCGCCGCGGTCATCTGGGCCGGCCGCGCAACGGAACGCATGCCGAAGCTCGTGCGCGTGCTCGCGCCGGCATCCGCGGCAACCGTGCTGAGCGCGCCGATCACGGCCTACGCGTTCGGCACCGTGGCGCCCGTCGGGATTCTGGCCAATCTCGTGGCGATTCCGCTCGCGGGGTTGGCCGTACCTGGTCTGATGGTGGCGTTGCTGATGTCGTCCGGCTGGCTGGCGGCCGGCGCCGGGCTGTGTCTCGCGCTGCTCGACCTCGTCGCCAAGGGCGCCGCGGCGCTTCCGGGCGGTCATTTCATCATGATCGCCGGGCCGCGGGCCGCGCTCCTGTGGCTGGGTGTGCTGGGTCTGGCGTGGTGGCTCTGGAATGCGCCGCGCCGCCGCTGGCTGATCGGGGCTCGAGTCGCGAGCGTCGGGGCGCTCCTTTCACTCACTACGCTGTATCACGCCTTTACACGCCTTTCAGTTTGTTCTTGTCTCACCGTAACTTTCCTGGACGTCGGGCAGGGCGACGCGATTGCGCTGCGTAGTCCGGCCGGCCGCTGGTTGTTGATCGACGGTGGACCGCGCGGGCCGCAGGGCGACGCGGGGCGACGGGTGGTGGTGCCGTTCTTGCGGCACGAGGGCGCGACGCAGCTCGCCGGTATCGTGGCCACGCACGCGCATCTCGATCACTATGGCGGGTTGCCCGCGGTGCTCGACGCGTTCGATCCGGCATTCGTGCTCGAGCCCGGCGAGCCGGTGCCGGATCCCGGCTACCTCGGCTTTCTCGGCGCGGTCGAAGCCGACGGCGCCGACTGGCGTCCGGCACGCCGCGGTGATCGGATGGATCTGGACGGCGTGTCGATCGAGGTGGTGAGTCCCGACTCCGCGTGGGCGGCCGGTCAGACCGACATCAACGAGGAGTCCGTCGTCCTGCTGGTGACGTACGGCTCGAGCCGGTTGCTGTTCGCGGGAGACGCGGGGTTGCCGACCGAGGCGCACTTGGCGGGGCAGGTCGGCCGAGTGATGTTGCTCAAGGTGGGGCATCACGGCTCGCGCGGGGCGACGTCGGACCGCTGGCTCGACGAGCTCCAGCCCGCGGACGCCGTGATCAGCGTGGGCGCGAAGAATCGATATGGGCATCCCGCGCCCGTGACGCTTGCGCGGCTTCGGGCACATGGCGTCACGGTCTTCCGCACCGATCAGCGGGGCACGATCACTTTCACGGTGTCAAACCATGGCACGCTCGCAGTCACCGACGTCGGTCATCACGATTGAACGCTACATCATGGAGCAGGAGCGCCTGCACCCCGAAGCCACCGGGGAGCTGTCGAACCTGCTGTATGATCTGTGCCTCGCCGCCAAGATCATCTCCCGCCAGGTCCGCCGCGCGGGCCTCACCGATATCCTCGGCGAAGTCGGCGCGATCAACGTGCAGGGCGAGGTGCAGCAGAAGCTCGACCTCTTCGCGCACGACACGGTACGCCACAGCGTCGAGCACACCGGCCGCGTCTGCATCGTCGCGTCCGAGGAAGAAGAGCATCCCATTCCGGTGAACGTGCGCGAGGATCGCCGCAGCGGGAAATACGTGCTGCTGTACGATCCGCTCGACGGCTCGAGCAACATCGGCGTGAACGTCTCGATCGGAACGATCTTCTCGATTCACCGCCGCCGCGCCAGCACGAAGGGGCCGGGCGAGCTGGCGGATTGCCTCCAGCCGGGGCGCGCGCAGGTGGCCGCCGGCTACATCCTGTACGGCTCGAGCACGATGCTCGTGTACACGACGGGCCAGGGCGTCCACGGCTTCACGCTCGATCCCACGATCGGCGAGTTCCTGCTCTCGCATCCTGACATCCGGTGCCCCGACGTCGGCCAGTACTACAGCGTCAACGAGAGTCACTGGAACAAGTGGGAGCCCGGGATGCAGCGCGTCGTCGGCGCGTTCAAGAACGGCGATCACGGCCGGGTGGAAGCGAAGAACGCGCGCTATATCGGCTCGCTGGTCGCCGACATTCATCGCAATCTCATGTCGGGTGGGGTCTTCCTGTACCCCGCCGATGCGAAGACGCCGCACGGCAAACTGCGGCTGCTGTACGAGGCGGCGCCGCTCGCGTTCGTCGTCGAGCAGGCGGGCGGCGCGGCGATCGACGGCACCACCGACATTCTCGACATCAAGCCCACCGAGCTGCACCAGCGCACGCCGCTCATCATCGGCTCGCGGAGCGACGTGGCGTTCGCGCGGTCGGTGCTCTCCGGCGCGTGAGCAAGGACCCGGCCTCCTTCGGCCCGCAGGACTGGCGCGGCGATCCCGCGCGCGACGTCGGCGCACCGGGCGACGTGCCGTTCACCCGCGGCGTGTATCCGACGATGTATCGGGGGAAGCTGTGGACGATGCGGCAGTACGCCGGCTTCGGGACGGCGGAGGAAACGAACGCCCGCTTTCGACATCTGCTGGATGAAGGGCAGACCGGGCTCTCCGTGGCGTTCGACTTGCCCACCCAGATGGGCTACGACTCCGATCATCCCATGGCCGAAGGGGAGGTGGGGCGCGCCGGCGTCGCGATCGACAGCGTCGAGGACATGCAGCGCCTGTTCCACGGAATCCCGCTCGATCGCGTCTCGACCTCGATGACGATCAACGCGACGGCCGCGATTCTGCTGGCGATGTACGTCGCCGTCGGCGAAGAGCAGGGGGTCCAGCGCGCCGACCTCGAGGGCACGCTGCAAAACGACATCCTCAAGGAATACATCGCGCGCGGCACGTACATCTATCCGCCGGAACCGTCGCTGCGACTCGTCGCCGACATCTTCCGCTTCACCGCGCGCGCCAACATGCGTTTCAATCCCATCTCGGTGTCCGGCTATCACATGCGGGAGGCGGGCGCCACGGCCGCGCAGGAGGTGGGGTTCACGTTCGCCAACGGCATCGAGTACGTGCGCCGCGCGCTGGCCGCCGGCCTCGCGCTCGACGAGTTCGCGCCACGCATGTCGTTCTTCTTCGCGGCCTATACCGATCTGTTCGAGGAGATCGCCAAGTTCCGCGCGGCGCGGCGGCTGTGGGCGCGACTGATGAAGCAGACGTTCAACGCCTCGGACGCCGCGGCACGGCTCCGCTTTCACACCCAGACCGGCGGCGCGACGCTCACGGCGCAGCAGCCGCTCAACAACGTCGTGCGCGTCGCGATTCAGGCGATGGCGGCCGTCCTGGGCGGCACGCAGTCGCTGCACACGAATTCCTACGATGAAGCGCTGGCGTTGCCGACCCAGCGCAGCGCCACGCTCGCGCTGCGCACGCAGCAGCTGCTGGCCCATGAGACGGGCGTCCCCGAAGTCGTCGACCCGCTGGGCGGCAGCTGGTACGTCGAGACACTCACGGACAAGCTCGAGGCGGAGGCGAAGCAGTTGGTCGACGTTGTCGAGGCTGGTGGAGGCTCGGTCAAGGCGATCGAGCGCGGATACTTTCAGGAAGCGATCGCGCGCAGCGCCTATGCGCAGCAGCGCGACATCGAGGCGGGACAGCAGGTCGTCGTGGGCGTGAACGAGTACGTGACGGGCGAGCCCAGTCCGCCGATTCCGGCGCCGGACTACTCGGCCCTGGCCGCGGCGCAGCGCAAACGTGTGGCCGCCGTACGCGCGAAGCGGGACGGGGGACGGGTGAAGAGCGCGCTCGAGGTGCTGGACCAGGCGGCGCGGACACCGTCCGCGCTCCTCATGGAGCCGATCGTCGACGCCGTGCGCGCCCGCGCGACCATCGGAGAAATCAGCGACGTGTTACGCGGCGCCTGGGGCGTGTACGACCCGCATTGACCGCGGGGGCCGCTGATGGACCAGCTCGCCGCGGGCCGCCATGTCGAGCGCATCCGCGCGCTCGATGACTCCTGGCTCGACGCGGCGCGCCGCCAGGATCTCGACGGCATGCTGGCGATCTATGCGCCCGATGCGACCGAGCTCCTGCCCGGCCAGGCCGCGCTGGTCGGTCGGGACGCGATTCGCGAGTTCTATCGCGGTCTGCTGGCGCGCTATCCCCGGCTCGATCCCTCTTTCAGCATGGACGAAGTGACAATCGCGGAGTCCGGAGATCTCGCGGTCGTCCGCGGGTCGTATCGCGTCACCATGGACCGATCGCAGCCGGACACCGTCGCGGTCGGCAAGTGCGTCGGCGTATGGATCTTCACCGGCGGCGACTGGCGCCTGATGATCAACATCTCGAATGCGGACGCGGAGGCGGGCGCATGATTCGCGTCGTCCGCCTCGGCACGCCGCGCCTGGCGGACGAAGGCTTGCGCCTCGGCACCGTGCGCCGGCCGCCGCGCGGCGTACCCAAGGCGCAATACGCGACGCGCGACTTCTACGACGTGTGGGTCCCCGAGCTCGCGCCCAGCCCGGCGCTGTTCTCGTGGATCAAGGCAAGACCGATCACCGACGCGCGCTGGGGGACGTACGCGCGGCGCTATCGCGCCGAGATGAAGCGTCCGGCGGCGAGTCGCCTGATCGCGCTGCTTGCGGCGCTCTCGGCGCACGCGAACTTTTCCGTCGGTTGCTACTGCGAAGACGAATCCCACTGCCACCGCTCGCTGTTGCGCGAGCTGCTCAGGGAGGCCGGTGCATGTTTGCCGTGACGCTCGGAGTGATCGCCATGCTGCAGGCGACGACGCAAACCGGATT
>DATDEZ010000147.1:0-15550 GCA_036522875.1 Gemmatimonadales bacterium
GGGATACCAAATGAACGCGCCGCGCGCGGGCGGAAGGTCGGTGAGACCGGTGTTGTTCGGGGAATGGTTGACCGGATGCGCCGGATCGAACTGCGGGCCGCCTTCGGTGTGGGTCGAGTCGATGACCGTCGTCTTGTAGTATGCCTGATTGTTGCCCACGAAGTACGGCCAGCCGAAGTTGCCCGGACTGCGCGCCTGATTGATCTCGTCGTACCCGCGCGGCCCGCGCCCGACCGAGTCGACGTTCGCGTCGGGACCGACGTCGCCCCAGTAGACGAACCCGGTGTGCTGGTCCACGGAAATCCGGTACGGATTGCGGTGGCCCATGGAATAGATCTCGGGCCGCGTCTTCGGCGTGCCGGGCGGGAAGAGGTTGCCCGCGGGGACGGTGTAGCTGCCGTCCGGCTCGGGATGGATGCGCAGGATCTTGCCGCGCAAATCGTTGGTGTTTGCCGACGACTTCTGCGCGTCCCACGGCATCCGGCCGGGACGCTCGTCTATCGGCGCGTAGCCCGACGCGAACGGATTCGAGTTGTCGCCCGTCGAGACGTAGAGATTGCCCTGGCGGTCGAACGCGATGGAGCCGCCCGTGTGGCAACACGCGAGCCGCTGGGTCCCGACCTCGAGCAGAATCTTTTTCGAACCGAGGTCGAGCGAGTCGCCGTTCATGGTGAAGCGGGCGAGGACGTTCTTCGATTCCGGTCCCGCCGGCGAGTAATACATGTAGAGCCAGCCGTTCGTCGCGAAGTGCGGGTCGGCCGCGACGCCCAGCAATCCATCTTCCGCCTGGCTCGAATCGGCGTACTTCGTGCTGACGGGAATCGTCGCGATGCGATGCACCTGCTTGTCGGACGGCGTGTACAGGTTGACGTAGCCGTGCCGCTCGACGAACAGCACGCGATCTCCGGGCAGCACCGCGAGCTCCACCGGCTCGTCGAGCTTCTCGGCCAGCACGACGCGCGTGAACCGGTTTTCCTCGGGCCGCGCGCGGCTGAAATCGATCTGCCCGGTTCCCATCGCGTACTTGAGCCCGCCGAGCAGATGCTGCAGAAACAGCGGCTCGGTGTACGTCGCTTCGGTGTGTCCCATGTTCGTGTACCACGCGCGCCCGCCGTCAAAGTCGTGGTACCAGCTCATGGGGTGATGCTCGCCGTTCGTGCCGCCCTGGTAGCTCGTTTCGTCGATTTCGACGAGCACGTGGATGGTTGGATCGATCGACTTGAAGTTGTAGAACTCGTCGTCGCGCTCGAACCGCGCGGGCATGCCCTTCGTCGAGACGTGCGTCGAGTCGATGACGCGATAGCTGCCATGCCGCACGTTGGGGTTGCCCGGGTGACCGTTGAAGTACGCGCCGGCCAGCCGGCCGTACCACGGCCAGTCGTACTCGGTATCGGTGGCGGAGTGCACGCCGACGTACCCGCCGCCCGCCTGGATGTAGCGCTCGAAGTCGTCCTGCTGCGCCGCATCGAGCACGTCGCCCGTGGTGCTCAGAAAAACGACGGCGGCGTAGCGCGCGAGGTTCTTCTGCGTGAAGGCCGTCGCATCTTCGGTGGCATCGACCGCGAATCCGTTCTGCAGGCCGAGCTGCTTGATCGCGGCGATCCCGTTGGGGATCGAGGCGTGTCGATATGCGGCCGTCTTCGAGAAGACGAGAACGCGAGGTTGTTGGGCGGGGGCGGCGGCGGTGCTGACGGCGAGCGATGTGGCGAGCGCGAGCGCGCGGATGAGTCGGTTCATAGGGCGCCAATCTACGCCTTCTTGCGCAACCTCTCCATCTCCTCGGCGTGCGCTCTGACGAGGCGCTCCCGGTGATAGAGCTCGGTCCGCTCGCGATCGGCGCGCGCGCGCTCGGCCGTGACCGCGCTCAGGACCAGGCAGGTCACCGCGAGCACGCTCATGAAGGCCTGCAACACGGCGAGGCTCTCGTGTCCATGCCCGCGGACCGTGCTCCAGATGGCCACGCCCGACACGACGAACGTCGCCCCCGTCGCGCCGCGAGTCCCGAATCGCAACGCCGCCCAGATCAGCAGCGGCAGGAGCGTGGTGGGTTGGCGGAAAGCAGCCAGACCGCTCGTGCTGGCCGGATCGCCCTGAAACAGGAACGCGCTCAATCCGAGCAGCGTCACGCCGAGCGCACACGCTTCGACGACGCGTTGCGGTGTCAGCCGGACCTCGCGACCCAGCGCGAGCGTCCAATTCAACAAGAACGGAGCGACGATGAGATCGCCGATGGCGTCGCCCTGCCACCAGGCGAACCACGTCTCCGCGAAGCGGCTCGCCGGCAGCCCGCCCAGCCACAGGCTGGTCACGCCGATCGTCGCGCTGACGGCCGTGCTGGCGATCGCGGCCAGGCCGATGAAGCCCAGCACGTCGGTGAGACGATCGAGCGTGGAGCGAAAGCCGGGAATGCGTCGCAGCGCATACCAGCCGACGAGCGCTTCCAGCGTGTTGCCGAGTGCGATGCCGGCAGCGACGGGAACGGTGGCGCCGGCCCAGAGATTGACGACCACAGCGCCCACGGCGACGCCGGGCCACATCTCCGGACCGAATAGCAGCAACGCAGCGAGCGAAAGCCCGGCCGGAGGCCAGACCACGGTCGCGAAGCGATTGACGGGATCGAACTGGAGGCCCCAATGTCCGACAGCCACGTAAATCGCCGCCAGGGCGGCTATCTTCGCGGCGAGAGAAACCCAGCGCAGGACCATTTCGGAGACCCAAGATAATGCGCGACATCCGCGTGGCTACCGTCCAATTCCAGCCCGCCGCCGGTGACAAGACGTACAACCTCGACCGCGTCCGACATTTCGTTAACGCGGCGGCGCGCGCGCGAGTCGAGTTGATCGCCTTTCCGGAGATGTGTCTCACCGGCTACTGGCACGTGCGCAAGCTCTCGGGCGCGGCGTTCGCAGCGCTCGCCGAACCCGTTCCCGAGGGACCGTGCACCGCGGCGCTCATGCAGCTGGCACGCGACCACGGCATGACGATTGGCGCGGGACTGCTCGAGCGCGCGCCGGACAACCGGATCTACAACGCCTACGTCGTCGCGATGCCGGACGGGACGTGGGCGGTCCATCGGAAGCTGCACGTGTTCGAGCACGCGGACATCTCGGCAGGCGATCGCTACACGGTGTTCGACACGCCGCACGGCTGCCGCGTGGGTGTGCTGATCTGCTACGACAACAACATCGTCGAGAATGCGCGCGCGACCGCGCTGCTCGGCGCCGAGATTCTGCTCGCGCCGCATCAGACGGGGGGCTGCAACTCGGTCAGTCCGCGCGGCATGAAGCCCATCGACGCCGCCATCTGGGCGCGGCGCAAGGAAGATCCGGCGGCCTGCGAGGCCGAGCTGCGCGGGCCGAAGGGGCGCGGCTGGCTCATGCGCTGGCTGCCGAGCCGAGCGCACGACAACGGCATGTTCCTGCTGTTCAGCAACGGGATTGGCCCGGACGACGACGAGATCCGCACCGGCAACGCGATGGTGCTCGATCCCTATGGCGAAGTGATTCGCGAGACGCGCTCGTTTGCCGACGACATGGTCGTCGCGGATCTCGATGCGTCGCTAATCCCCACGGCGTCCGGGCGCCGGTGGCTGCGGGCGCGGCGGCCGGAGCTGTACGGCTCACTGGCGCGCCCGACGGGGCAGGAAATCGAGACGCGCCGCGTGCGCTTCGGCGAATGACCGGCTTGGTGTTGGCGATCGCGCCGGTACACGCTGTAGTATATCGGGGCTGAGGCCTGCAGGCGTCGCGCACCCGATCCATTTTCGAAAGGTGAGCCATGGCGAACGTGAACTATCTCGCCGTCTTCGTCGCCGCCGTTGCGGTGTTCATCCTCGGCTGGCTGTGGTACAGTCCGTTGCTGTTCTTCAAGCCGTGGATGCGGCTCCGCGGGCTGGATCCCGAGGCCGCCATGGCCGGCGCGAAGATGCCCGGTGGCAAACTGCTCGTGGAGCTCGTCCGATGCATCGTCCTCGCGTTTGCGGTCTCCCTGTTCCTGTCGCACCTCGGCGTCCACACCTGGCGCGGCGCGATCCACTTCGGGTTGCTGTACTGGGTCGCCTTCCCGGTCGTGATTCTCGTCGGCTCCGTGCTGTGGGAAAACATGCCCTGGAAAGTGGCGGCGATTCACGCGGGCGACTGGCTGGTGAAGCTGCTCGTGATATCACTCATCGTAACCCTGTGGCGATAACATGAAGCGTCTCCTGCCGGCCCTCCTGCTGAGCGCGACCTGCACCGCGGTTGCGCTCGCGCAGCGCCCGCTCGGCGTCTTCGACGCACATGCCGACGTCGGCCGCGTCCGGCGGGCCGGCGCGGTCACGTACGACTCGGCGACGCAGCAGTACACGATCAGCGGTTCGGGCGAGAACATGTGGGGCAGCCGCGATGCCTTCCATTTTTTGTGGACGCGCCTGACCGGCAACTTCATCCTCTCGACCCGCGCACGCTTCCTCGGCAACGGCGTCGAGGCCCATCGCAAGATCGGCTGGACCATCCGCCCGACCCTCGACTCCAGCGGTACGCACGTGACCGCCGCGCTGCACGGCGACGGCCTGATGTCGTTACAGTATCGCCGCATCGCGGGGGGGATGACCGACGAGCGGAAGTCGCGCGACAGCCTGCCCGACGCGGATGCGGTGATTCAGCTCGAGCGCCGGGACAGCGTCTACATCATGTCCGTCGCGCGCTTCGGCGATACGCTCGCGACCGACACGCTGAGCGGCGTGTCGTTACCGGATACGGTGTACGTCGGTCTCTTCGTTTGCGCCCACAACGACAGCGTGGTCGAACGCGCCGCGTTCGGCAACGTGCGGATCACGATCCCCGCCGGGCCCGCGCTCGTGCCGTACCGCGACTACCTCGGCAGCAATCTCGAGATCCTGGACATCGCGAGCGGCAACGCGACGATCGTGGAGCGGTACCGCGGGTCGTTCCAGGCGCCCAACTGGACGAACGACGGCAAGGCGCTGATCTACGTGCAGGAGGGGCGAATCTATCGCTTCGATCTCGCGTCACGAACGGCTGCCGCGATCAATACCGGCTTCGCGACACGCAACAACAACGACCACGTGCTGTCGTTCGACGGTCGCATGCTGGCCATCAGCAATCATCTGCCCGACGACAGCGGCGCCGCGTCGATCGTCTACACGGTGCCGGTGAGCGGCGGCACGCCGCGGCGCATCACCGCGAAGGGACCGTCGTATCTGCACGGCTGGTCGCCGGACGGCCGCTGGCTGGTCTACGTCGGCCAGCGCAACGGCGAGTACGACATCTACAAGATTCCCGCCGCTGGCGGCGAGGAAATCCGGCTCACGACGTCTGCCGGGCTCGATGACGGCCCGGAATACTCCCCGGACGGCCGCTACATCTACTTCAGCTCGGTGCGCAGCGGCCGCATGCAGATCTGGCGAATGCGCCCGGACGGCAGCGCGCAAGAGCAGATCACGAATGACGGATTCCACAACTGGTTTCCGCACATTTCGCCCGACGGCAAATGGATCGCGTTCATTTCGTTCGGGCCCGACGTCGCGGCCAACGATCATCCCTTCTATAAGCACGTGCTGCTGCGCCTCATGCCGATCGGCGGCGGAACGCCGCGCGTCATCGCCTACGTCTACGGCGGGCAGGGCACGATCAACGTGCCGTCGTGGTCGCCGAACGGAAAGCGGCTCGCCTTCGTCAGCAACTCGGGAATGCCGTAACGCTCAGAGATTGGTGATGACATTCGTCGCTGCGGTGTTGTCCCTCGCGGTCGCGCAGTCGCCGGCGTGGCAGCCCGCGCCCGGGCACGCGCAGATCCCGCTGTGGCCGGGCGCGGTGCCCGATTCGTTCCCGATCGCCAAACCGGAGACCGTCGCCGTGACCGGCAGCGACCACCTCGTCGCCGGCAAGCCGTACACGTACGTGCAGAACGTGACGCACCCGACGATCACGGTCTATTCGCCGAATGGAACGAACAGCGGCGCGGCCGTCGTCGTCTTTCCGGGCGGTGGCTACCAGATTCTCGCGATGGACCTCGAGGGGACCGAGGTCTGCGACTGGCTGACGGCGAAGGGAATCACCTGCATCCTGCTCAAGTACCGGGTGCCGCACTCGGGCCCTTCATGGCAGCGCGACTGCAATTGCCGGATCAATCCAAAACCGGCGCCGGCGCTGGAGGATGCGCAGCGCGCCATGGGAATCGTGCGCCTGCACGCCGCCGAGTGGCACCTCGATCCCCACAAGATCGGCGTGCTCGGCTTCTCCGCGGGCGGCCACCTCGTCGCCGCGATCAGCAACGCCTTTCAGCAGCGCCTGTATCGCGCGGTTGACGCGGCCGACAAGGAGAGCTGCCGCCCCGACTTTGCGGTCGCCGTCTATCCCGGTCACCTCTGGTGGCCGGATCGTGGGCAATATGGTTTCAATCCCGACATTCACGTGACGCGCGCGACGCCGCCGACCTTCTTGCTGCAGGCCGAGACGGACAGCGTGGACAATGTGAACCAGTCGCTCGTGTACTACGTCGCGCTGAAGGACGCCGGCGTGCCGGTCGAAATGCATCTCTACACGAACGGTGGGCACGCGTTCGGACTGCGCCGCACCGACGATCCCATCACGGCATGGCCGGAGCTCGTCGAGCACTGGCTGCGGACCATCGGGATCATTGCACCGTGAACGGTGACGATCGGCTGGGCCTGCATGCGCCGATCTCGCGCCGCGATTTCCTGAACGGCATGCTGCTCGCGGGCGGCTTGAGTCAGGTGCCCGCAGTTTCGCCCGCTAACGCGTGGGACGGGTACGGCGGCGTCGGCGAGTACGCGCGCGCCCACGGCAACATGTACGACGTGATGATGACGGCGCACCGCATGCGCGACGGCGACTTCGAGCGACGGATCGCCACGGCCACCGCCACCGGTGAGATGTACGACCTCGTCGCGGTCGGCGGCGGGATCAGCGGTCTCGCGGCCGCCGTGTTCTTCCAGAAGAACCGGGGCGGCACATGCCTCGTGCTCGACAACCACGCGATCTTCGGCGGCGAGGCCAAGCGAAACGAGTTTCGCGTCGACGGGCAGACCGTCGTCGCGCATCAAGGCTCGGCGATTTTCCTCGTGCCGCAGCGGGGCGGCTACACCGAGACGTTCTACAATCTGATCGGCATGGATCGATCGGCGTTCGACTATCAGACGTGCGCCGAGATGCCGCTCGAGCACAGCCCGTATGCCGATCCGCAGAACTACGGCTTCTATTTCGGCCCGCGGTTCGGCCAACGGCCCGGCGTCTGGGTGCTCGACCCCTGGGGCCGCAACCTGGCCGGAGCGCCGCTGCCCGACGCCGTGAAGGCCGAGTTACTCGAGTGGCAGCACGGGACGCCGGAGCCGCAGCAGCGTCCGGCGACTGAAGGCGACGCCATCTCGCGCCAGCTCGACCGCATGACGCTGGAAGATCATCTGATGGCGCGCCACCACATCAGTCGTGAGACGGTTCGGGCCTATCTCTCGCCCGTCGAAGGCGGCGGCTACGGTCTCGGTCCCGACGCGCTGTCGGCCTACTGCGACTACGCGATCGAGACGCAGTTTCCCGGCGACGGCGACGAGACCCTCGGCGATCAGATGTTCCCCGACGGCAATTCCGGATTCGCACGGCTGATGGTGAAGACGCTGCTTCCCGACGCGTTCGCCGGGCCGCGGACCGTCGATGCCGTCTGGCGAAATCCCGTCCGCTTCGCGGCGCTGGATCGCGCCCACCAGGCGACGCGCATTCGCCTGAACGCGACCGTGGTGCGCGTCGCGCACGCGGGCGATCCCGTGAACGCGCCGCACGTCGTGATCACGTACGTGCGAGGCAATCGGCTGTTCAGCGTGAAAGCGCGGGCCGTCGTGATGGCGGGCGGCAGCTGGACGACCAAGCACATCGTCGGCGACTTACCGGAGGGTCACCGTGCCGCGTACGCGCAGTTCTATCGCTCGCCCTGCTTGATGGCCAATATCGCGGTGCGGAACTGGCGCTTCCTCTATAAGATGGGAATGTCCGGCTGCCGCTGGTTCGAGGGTCTGGGCAATTACCTGTCGGTGCGCAAGCAGGCGACCGTGGGCGGTCTCCGTCCGGTGCTGACGCCGGATTCGCCGACGGTGCTGACGATCAAGGTTTTGTTCGCGGAGCCCGGTGTGCCGGTCGGCGAGCAAGGCAGCCGCGGTCGCGCGCAGCTCTTGAGCACGTCGTTCTCGAGCTACGAGCGCGCCTTTCGCGCCCAGCTCGGCGACATGTTTGCCGCCGGCGGCTTCGATCCGCGGCGCGATATCGCCGGCCTCATTCTCAACCGCTGGGGTCATGCCTACGTGAATCCGCAGCCGGGTTTTTTCTTTGGGACGGACGGCCAGCCGGCCCCGCGCGACGTCCTCCGCAGTGCTCCGCATGGCCGCATTGCCTTCGCGAACACCGATCTGGCTGGGGCGATGGATCATCGGAACTCGATTCGCGAGGCGGATCGCGCCGTCGCGCAGCTCGCCGGCGACTAGCGAAGGACTCGAACCCGAGGTCGATATGCGCACGCGCCTCCTGCTCTTGCTGCCGCTGCTCGCCGGCTTACCTCCGCATCCTGCGACGCTTCCTGGCAACGTGGTCGACATCGTCGCCGGCGACTTCTACTTCCGCGCGCCCGATACGATTCCCGCCGGACTCACGACTTTGCGGCTGCGTGTGCTCCAGGGCGGCCACATCGCGGTCCTGCTGAGGCTCGATTCCGGGTACACCGCGAGTGATCTGCTGCGCGCGCGTCGCGAAGGCCACAACCGCCCGGCGTGGGTGCACTTCATCGGCGGTCCCGGCTTTCCGCCGCCCGGCGCGACCGCCAACACCACGCTGGTGCTCGCGCCCGGGCAATACCTGCTCATGTGCGACGTGGCGGACGAGCACGGCGTCCGCCACTTCGAGAAGGGCATGTTCCGTCCGCTCGTCGTCCGCGCGGTGGCGGGGGCAGGCGTCGTCGCGCTGCCGCACGCGGACGTCGTGGTGAGCGAGCGCGATTACGCATTCGCTTTCTCCGCGCCGCTGCGGGCGGGCCAGCGCGTGCTGCGCGTCGTGAACGAAGGCGCCGTCATGCATGAGTTCCGGCTCGTGCACGTGCTGCCCGGACACACCGGCGAGGAATCGCTGCGCTGGAAGCCGCAGGACAACACGCCACGGCCGGACGAAGACGTCACGGCGATCGTCGGGTTGCTGCCCGGCGGTGAAGTCGAGACGACGGTGTCGCTGGTCTCGGGCGAATACGTCGCGTTGTGCGTCTCGCAGATCTCGCACGGCATGATTCAGATCGTGCGCGTCTCACCGTAATCGACCAACTCACTCGAGGAGATGGAATGCCAGACACGATATTGACGTCGACAACCATGACGATCGAGGGGTACCGCATCACCGAGTACCAGGGCATCGTGCGCGGCATCGTCGTGCGCTCGCCGACGATCGGCCAGGGCATCCTCGGCGGCCTCAAGCAGATTGTCGGTGGGCAGATCGGCGCGTACACCGAGATGTGCGAGCAGGCGCGCGAGCACGCGTTCAATCTGCTGCTCCAGCATGCGCGCGATCTGCGGGCGGACGCCGTCATCGGCATCCAGTACGAGAGCTCCGAAGTCGGACGGCAGGGATCGGCGACGGAAGTCCTGTGCTATGGTACCGCCGTGAAGATTCAGCGCGCATGAAATCATGAGTGATGCGACTCAGGTGGAACGGACGCCCCGAGGGCGCGATACTACAGGGCAATGAAACTGTACACGCAGCTGAATTTCGGCGGCAACTGCGAAGCAGCGTTTCGCTTCTACGAGAAGCACCTGGGCGGCAAGATCACCATGCTGATGCGCGTGCGCGACCTCCCGGCCGGCGTCCAGCCGCCGGCCAGCTGGCCGGACGCCGTGATTCACGTGCGCATGGACATCGGCGGCGTCGAGCTCATCGGCAACGACGTCCCGCCCCAGCATTTCAAGCCGTTACGCAGCTCCTATCTGTACCTCGCCCTCGATTCGACCGCCGAGGCAGAGCGTGTCTGGGCCGTGCTGTCCGATGGCGGCGAAGTGGGGATGCCGTTGGCCGAGACGTTTTTCGCATCGCGGTTTGGGCAGGTGCGCGACAAATTCGGAACGCTGTGGTCGATCATCCATGAACGGGCGCGCGGCTGAGCACCACCAGCCGGAGGACAACAGACATGGCGGCAGCGTTGGGTCTACGCACGGTGATCTACCACGTTCCCGACCTCGAGCGCGCGAAGCAGTGGTACAGCGGCGCGTTCGGCGTGAACCCGTACTTCGACGAGCCGTTCTACGTTGGATTCAACGTCGGCGGCTACGAGCTCGGCCTCGATCCCGACACCAAGACGAAGCCCGGGCCGGGCGGCTCGGTCGCCTACTGGGGCGTCCCCAACGCCGATCAGGCGCTCGCGCATTTCCAGAAAGCCGGAGCGACAGTCCGCTCGCCGGTGCACGATGTCGGCGACGGTATTCGCGTCGCGTCGGTCGCAGACCCGTTCGGGAATGTCATCGGCCTGATCGAGAATCCGCACTTCACGGCTGCCTGAGGAGACCGTATGACCCATGTTCGTCGACTGCGGCTCGTCTTTCATGGCGCGATCGTCCTCATGGTCGGGTTGTTGAGCGGACTCCCGACCGTGGTCGAATCGATCAACGGCGACGCCGTGCGGGTGTGGCACACCGCGCACGAAGCGCTGATCATGATGGGGATCTGGCTGCTCGTCATGTCGTCCGTGGTGCCCGTGCTCGTGCTGGCGCGCCGCGAGGCCACCGTGCTGTTCGGCGCGCTGCTGGCGATGGGCTACGGCTTCATCGTCGCGCTGGTGCTGGGCGGGGCGATTGGTGTGAGCCCGTTCGAGCCTGGTCGGACCCCCGCCGCGTTCACGGCGTTCGTCGCGGCCGTAATCGGAATCGGCGGTGCCGTCATCTCGGCGGCGTTGACGATCATGGGAGCGCGCGCGGCGCTCACCGCAGCGCCGGCCCTGGCGGAGTCGCTGCCCGAACGGTAATGACCGCTCCCGCCAAACTCGTCCTCGATCGGCAACCTACGCTCGTGGGCTCGCTGCTCGAGCTGCGGCCGCTTGTCCCGGACGACTGGACTGCGTTGTTCGCCGTCGCGTCCGACCCCCTCATTTGGGAGCAGCACCCCGAGTTCGATCGCTATCAGGAGCCCGTCTTCCGGAAGTTCTTCGCCGACGCCCTGAGCTCGGGCGGCGCGCTCGTCGCAATCGAGCGCGCGAGCGGGCAGATCGTCGGCTCATCGCGCTATGACGGATTCGACGCCGACCAGAGCGTGGTCGAGATCGGTTGGAGTTTCCTGGCCCGCCGCTGCTGGGGCGGCGCGTACAACGGCGAGATGAAGCGGCTCATGCTCGCGCACGCGTTCCAGACGGTCGACCGGGTGATCTTCGTGATCGGCCCGGACAACCGCCGCTCGCGCCGAGCGGTCGAGAAAATCGGCGCCGTGTACGCGGGGACGAAGCTCGACCCCAAAGGCCGGGAGCGCGTCGTGTATGAGCTTACCAAGCGTCGCCACGCTGGCGGCGCGCGGCATCCGTGATAGCATTCTGAAAGAACTCATTCAGGAAAAAACGACG
Organism: Gemmatimonadales bacterium; assembly: GCA_036522875.1. Taxonomy (GTDB): domain Bacteria; phylum Gemmatimonadota; class Gemmatimonadetes; order Gemmatimonadales; family GWC2-71-9; genus 20CM-2-65-7. The sequence goes on from DATDEZ010000147.1 coordinate 11,590, forward strand.
TGGAGCTGCGTCCGCTGGATGCATCGCACGACTCGCTGCTGATCTCGCTCCAACAGCAGGAAGACGTCTGGGAGCACATCGGGACGCTCCCCGTCTCGGCGCGGGATCGATCCAATCACGTCTTCGCCGTCACGGAGGGTCCCGCCGCCCTCGGCTTTGCCGGACTGGTGAAGTCGCGGGCCGCCGGCGCGGACGATTTCGAGCTTCTGTGTGCCATGCGCTCCGAAGTGCAGCAGCGCGGCGTTGCGCGGCAGGCGTGCCAGCTCGTCCTTGATTGGGCGTTCGAGACCGCGAAGCTCGAGCGCGTCATCGCCAGCATCGATCGGTCCAATCATCCCGCGCGTACCATTGCCGACAAGATCGGCATGACCGAGCTCGAGGGCGTGGAAGGTAAGCCGTCCAACCGCATCATCTACGTGAAGTACCGGGACAAGCGCTGACGCATCGGTCGCCGTGGTTAACGCTGGCCGTCGTCTTCGCCGTCGCGCTCGCTCCACGCGCCGCCCTCGGCCAGACGCACGCGCTCGTCGATATCGGCGGCCGGCGGCTCGACGTCGTTCGCGGCGGCACCGGAAGCCCGACCGTGGTATTCGAGGTCGGCCTCGCTGATTCGCTCGATACCTGGATTCCGGTCGCCACTTCTGTCGCCGAGCTCACGAGCACGATCGTCTATTCGCGGGCGGGCTTCGGTCGTTCGGACGCGAGCCCGGACGGCTATGGCGCGTCGCACGCGGTCGAAGACCTCCACGCACTGCTCCACCGCCTGCCGGTGGCGCCGCCCTTTATCCTGGTGGGTCGCTCGTACGGCGGCATGCTCATGCGGCTCTACACGTCGCGCTATCCGGCCGATGTCGCCGGCCTGGTACTGGTCGACGGGACGCACGAGCAACAGGTCAAACGCTGGGGCGAGATTGACGGCACGTATCCCGGTGCGTTTCGCGCCTACTACGATTCGCTGCTGCGCACGTTGCCGCCCGGTCCCGAGGCCGCCGAGATACGGGAGACGGTGCGGATCCAACTGGCCGGAGCTGTCGAGGGGATGACGCCGTTGCCGGACATTCCCATCGCCGTGATCACGAGCATGCGCTCCGACTCGACCGCGCCGTACGTCAACGGCACCGCGCGGGGGCACGAAGTCTGGCGCGCGCTCCACGATGAGTGGTTTCGGCGCTCACGCAACGGCATCCACATCGAAACGACGCGCAGCGGCCACGACATTCAGAACAGCGAGCCGCAGCTGGTGATCGACGCGATTCGCTTCGTGCTCGACCGCGTGAGAATTCGCTCGTGACGCATCTGCCACCCCGCGCCGCGATCGAATGCATCGATCAGGCGCTGGTGCTGGGCCGCCGGAACTTCTGGCGGCTCCTGCGGCTCGCGCTGCTCCCGCTGCTGCTCTATCACGGCATCATCCTTCTCACGAATCAGCGCGTCCTCGGCTTCTGGATCCGCGCGTCGCTGAGCATCGCGCTGTATGGCCTGCTCGGCGTCATCGAGGCGCTCGTCACCGTCGGGGCGTGGGACGTGGTGCACGGCCAGACGATCGATATCGCCGACGTGTGGCGACGCATCGTTCATCGCCTGGGCAGCATCGTGGTGTCGTCATGGATTCGGATCCTGATGATCCTCGCCGGGACCGTCGCGTTCGTGATTCCCGGCATCTACTTCTTCGCCGTGTACTTCGCGGCGCCGGCGATCAACGTCATCGAGGACCTCGGCCCCTGGGACAGCCTGGTCCGGAGCCGAGCCCTCGCGCTGCGATCGCTCGGCGGGATTCTGCTGTCGCTCGGATTGTTCTGGCTGCTCGGCGCGATCATCGCCATCGCCATTCCCCGCGCGCTCTACGAGCTGCGCGTCCCCAACGGCTCGATCTGGTATGTCGTCGCCGCTGGCGTATGGGCGGCGCTGTTCATGCCGTTCCGCGGCGCGCTCGTTGCCACCGTGTATCTCGAGCTGCGGAAACGCCGAGAGGGATACGACCTGCAGCATTTGATGGACCTGCTTCCCGAGTCCTCGAGCGCGTAGACCGTGCCGACGCCCGTTTCGCATCTTGCGGTCGGGTATGCCATCGCCTCGTGGGCGCGAATCGACGTGCCGGCGCGCCGCGTGGGCATCGTCGCGGCGGCGTGCGCCGCGCTGCCCGACATCGACTGGCCGTGGGACCTGCCGACCACGTCGCTCTTCAGTCATCGGGCCATCACCCATTCGCTGCTGTTCGCATCGCTCACCGCCGTGCTGGCGTTGTGGTTGTGCTTTCCACGCGAGGCACGAGCCGCGCACGGGAGGACGATTCTGCTCGTCGTGCTGCTCGCGGCGTTCTCGCACGCGTGTCTCGACGCGCTGACGACTTACTCGTACGGTATCGAGTTCTTCGCGCCCTTCACGCGACAGCGATTTCGCTTCCTGTGGACGCCGCTGGGAAGTCCCGATGGCGCGCTCGCGGGCCAGCTGCAGCAGGAGGCGCTCGTCGTGCTGTTGCCGGCCTTACTCGTCGCCTGGCTCGGGAGACGGTTTGCCCACGATCACGCTCGTTCGCCACGGCACGCCGGACTGGGACTTTAGGACGCCGATCGCCGGCGCGGCGCTCCCGCGCTGGCTCGAGGGCGAGCGGGACGCAGCGCTGGTGCCCGCGCAGCGCCCGAGCGAGGAGCTGTTGGCGCGCGTGCGCGGCGTCCGCTGCGTCGCTGCGAGCCCGCTCCGCCGCTCCATCGAGTCCGCGCGGCTCGTGGCGCCGGGGCTTCATCCAATGATCGACGAATGTTTTGCCGAGCCGGCGCTGCCATGCGCGCTCACGTCACGGCTGCGGTTTCGGCCAGGCGTATGGACCTGGCTTACGCGCTCGGCATGGTTTGCCGGATGGTCGGGCGGCGTGGAGAGTTTCAGCGCGGCGCGGCAGCGGGCGTCAGTCGGCGCCCGCAAACTCGCCGCGCTCGCGGCACAGCACGGCGACGTGGTGCTGATCGGTCACGGGCTGATGAACATCCTGATCGCGGGCGAGCTGCGGCGGCTGAGATGGCGCGGTCCGCGGCTTCCACGGCCGCGCCATTGGGCGTTCGCGGTGTACCAGGGCGGTTAGGTGGCCAGCAGCTGCAGCAGCAAGCGCCGCGCCTGCTGATCGTCGGCCCACAGCGCCGGACCGAGCGGTGAGCCGAGGTAGACGAGTGTTCCCATCCCCACGCGACGCTTGAGTGCGACCGCGATGCCACCCGCCCAACCAATGACCTCGCCCGGCTGATCTGCCAGGGGCACGACCCTGCTGTAGTCGCGTACGCTCGCCCGCATTGGCCAATCGTATTCGATGTACGGGACACCCCGCGCGGCGCCGGACCAGAGATCCACGGGATCGGTGACTTCGATCCGCAACCGCTCGCGCATCCAACGACGGTACACGCGGTAGTCGACACGATTCAAGAATCCGGCGCCCGACTCCAGGATCACAGTCGAGCCGCGCGACAGATGCAGACCGATCAGGTCGGGGAGTTGCGATCGCAACGACCGATCCGCCCGACTTGGAAAGACGACGAGCCCACCGTGTGGCGCCTGTCTCACGCTGAGATTGACTTCCTGGTCGGCGGGGAGCGCGCGGCGGTAACCGAGGAGCGATTCCGGGAGTGCGAGCGTGCCCGCGGGATCGACCATCCAGTACTTGAGCCCCCACTTCATCTGAATGGGCAGCGCCGCCGCTGCCGCCCATCCCAGAAACTCTCGCCGACTCATCTCCATCTACAGTCGTCCCGCGATCAATCGATCGATCGCCTGCGCCGTGTCGTAGAACTGCTGATCCGGCGCGAAGCGATACCGCGCTTCCATCTCGGCGACGAGCCAGCCGTCGTACCCGACCTTCGTGAGCGCCGCGCGAATCGCCGCCCAGTTGTTGTCGCCGAGGAACAGATTCGTGTAGACGCTTTGGTCACCGCTGCGGCCGCGATGCTTCAGCACGTCCTTGAGATGCACGCGCGTA
>DATDEZ010000148.1:0-31459 GCA_036522875.1 Gemmatimonadales bacterium
CATCGCGCCGTCGCCCACGACGGCGACGACTTCGTAATCATCGCCCTTGAGATCGCGCGCGGTCGCCATACCGAATGCCGCCGACAGCGCGGTCCCGGCGTGCCCGGCCCCGAACGTGTCGTGCTCGCTCTCGCTGCGCCGCAGGAAGCCCGACAATCCGCCGCGCTGGCGCAGCGTGTGCAGCCGGTCGTTGCGGCCGGTGAGGATTTTCCAGGGATAGCCTTGATGGCCCACGTCCCAGACGATCTTGTCGCGCGGCGAGTCGAACGCGGCGCAGAGCGCGACCGTGAGCTCCACGACGCCGAGGCCGGCGCCGATGTGCCCGCCGGTCTGTGAGACGACCTGGATGAGACGCTCGCGCACCTCGTCGGCGAGCTGCTGGAGCTCGTCGGGCTCGAGCTTCTGAACATCGTTGGGGCTATGGATCGTATCTAGGAGCACGGTCTTCCCAATTGCGGATTGTGGATTGTGGATTGCGGATTGGACGCTTCGAATTTCGAATCCGCAATCCGAAATCCACAATCCGCAATCAATTTGGCCTCGTCACAATGTAGTGCGCCAGCTCCACCAGTATGGGGGAAACTAACCCGGCATCCCGCAGATGGTCCACCGCCTGCGCCGCGAGCCGCTCCGCCTCGGCCCGCGCGGCGCCCACGCCCAGCAACGTTACGAAGGTGGCCTTGGCATGCGCGGCGTCCTTGCCCGCCGTCTTGCCGAGCTGGTCGGACGTCGCGGTCGCGTCGAGGACGTCGTCGGCGATCTGAAACGCCAGGCCGATCGCTTCGCCGTACGACCGCAATCCTTCCACTTGCGACGGTGTGCTCTCCGCTGCCAGACCGCCGATCACGCACGCGGCGGCGATGAGCGCGCCGGTCTTGCGGTGATGCACTTCCGTGAGCGCGTCGACGGGCAGCGCCTTTGCCTCAGCCTCGAGGTCGAGTGCCTGCCCGCCGATCATGCCGCCCGCGCCCGCGGCGCGAAACAGCTCGAGCGCGATCGCGCGGCTGCGTGCCGGCGGCAGCGCCAGCGACTTGAGACCGTGCGCCAGGACGCGTGCCGCCAGCCCGACCATGTCGTACCCGGCGCGCGTCGCCCGCGGCACGTCGAACGCGCGGTGCGCGGTCGGCCGGCCGCGCCGCAGGTCGTCGTTGTCCATGCACGGCAGGTCGTCATGGACGAGGGAATACGCGTGCACCACTTCGACCGCCGCCGCCAGCTCCGCGACGCCGGGAGCGGACGCGCCGTGCAGCGCCTCGTGCGCCGCGAAGACGAGCGTCGGGCGGAGGCGTTTGCCTTCGCTCAACAGGCTGTAGCGGATGACGGGATCGGCGGGGGCCTGCTCCGCCCACGCGGTGAGCACGGCGTCGACGCGGCGGCGCGCGTCGGCCAGATAGCTAGCGGGGAGGGCTTTCAATCTCGAGGACTTTTTTGACCTTGAGCTCCGCCTGCGCGAGCTGCTCGCGCGCGACCCGCAGCCGCTCGACGCCTTCTTCGAACAGCTTCAATGCCTCGTCGAGATCGAGGTCCTCCGCTTCCAGCTTGCGGACGATCGCCTCGAGCCGCTCCATCTGCTCACTGAACCCGGGCATCGACCTCTCCGTCGGTGACGCGCAGCCGGAACTCTTTGCCCGGCTCGAGCTGCGCGACGCGCTTCAGCACGACGCCCTGGTCGTCACGGGCAACGGCGTAGCCCCGGGCCAATACTTTCAGCGGGCTCAAGGCATCAAGACGTGCGCCGTACGCCGTGAGCCGTGCGCCGGACTTCTCGAGCCGATACTCCATGCAGCGCGTGAGACGATCGCCCGTGCGGTCGAGCCGCTCGACGACGTGTCGCGACGCTATTCTCAACGCTCGTGTTAGACGTTGTCCTATTACGTCGCATTTCATGCGTATTTCGTCTCTATCGGGCGTCGCGGCTTCCGCGGCCGCCGATGGCGTTGGCGAACGCAGGTCGGCGACCAGGTCGCAGAGCGTCACGTCCGTCTCGTGGCCGATCGCCGAGATCACGGGCATCGGCATGGCGGCGACGGCGCGCGCGACGCGCTCGGTGTTGAACGCCCAGAGGTCTTCGACCGAGCCGCCGCCCCGAGCCACGATCAGCACGTCCACGGGCAGGCGCCGGATGCGCTGCAGCGCCGAGCACACCGAGGCCTCGGCTTTCGCGCCCTGGACCTGCGCCGGCACGACAATGAGCTCGGCCAGCGGCCAGCGACGCGCGACGACGGACTGGATGTCGCGCAACACGGCGCCGTCGGGACTCGTGACGACCGCGATGCGATTGGGGAACGACGGCAGGCGGCGCTTGCGGGCGGGATCGAGCAGGCCGTCTTTCGTCAGCGCCGCTTTGGCTTTCTCGAACGCGAGCTTCCACAGGCCGCCCTGATCCGTGGACAACAACTCCATGACCGTCAGCTGGAAGTCGCCCTTGTCTTCGTAGACCGAAGGCCGCGCGAATACGAACACCTGCATGCCGTCGGTGGGCGCCGGCAGCCGGAAGTTCTGCTTCGCGAACATGACGCACCGCAGCTGCGCCGTCTTGTCGCGCAGCGAGAAGTACCAGTGCCCGCTGCGCCACGCCTTGAAGCCCGCGATCTCGCCGCGGACCCACAGCGGCGGCAGGCCGGCCTCGATGACGGCGCGCGCGCGCTTCGTCACTTCACCGACGGTCCACGCGCCCTCGGCCGAGGCCGCGCTGAAGAGATCTACGGACGCGCCCACTGACGGGCCGCCTGCACGGTGTTGTACAGCAGCATCGTGATCGTCATTGGTCCGACGCCGCCGGGGACGGGTGTGATGGCGGACGCGACCTGCTGCGCTTCGTCGAACTTCACGTCGCCGACGAGACGGTAGCCCTGCTTCCTGGACGCGTCGTCCACGCGGTTCACGCCGACGTCGATCACGACGGCGCCCGGCTTCACCATGTTGCCCGTAACGAACTCCGGCTTGCCGATCGCGACGATGAGGATGTCGGCCGAGCGCGTGTGCTGATCGATGCCGCGGGTGCGCGAATGACACACGGTCACCGTCGCGTTGCCGCCGGGCCCGTCCTGCAGCAGTAGCGACGCCATCGGCCGGCCGACGATGTTCGAGCGACCGACGATCACGGCATGCGCGCCTTTCGTCTGCACGCCCGTGCGGAGCAAGATCTGTTGCACGCCGTAGGGCGTCGCGGGGCGAAAGCCGCTCGGGTCGCCCGCGGCGACTTTGCCCACGTTCTCAGGATGAAAACCGTCCACGTCTTTGCGCGGATTGATGCGGTGCAGCGCGCGATTCGTGTCGATCTGCTTGGGCAGCGGCAGCTGAACCAGAATCCCGTGGATCTGCGGGTTCGCGTTCAGCCGCTCGAGCAGGGCCATCAGCTCGGCTTCCGTCGTCTCTTTCGAGAGGTTGATGGTTTCGTGATAGAGCCCGGCGTCGTCGCACGCTTTGCCTTTCATGCGCACGTAGACCTGCGAGGCGGGATTGTCGCCGACGAGCACGACGGCGAGTCCCGGCGTCACGCCCTGGTGCTTCAGTGCGGCGATCTCGGTACCCAGCTCGGCCCGCATCGCGGCGCCGATCGCGTTCCCGTCGATGAGCCTAGCGGGCAACGCCCACCGCCCGTGTTTCGCGAATCACGACCACCTTGATCTGTCCTGGATACTGGAGCTCGCGCTCGATCTTGCGGGCGATTTCGTCGGTGAGCTTCGTCGCGCCCGCGTCGTCCACCGTTTCGGGCGTGACGACGACGCGCACTTCGCGCCCCGCCTGGATCGCGAACACCTTCTCCACGCCCTTGAAGTCCGACGCCAGCTTCTCGAGGTCGCCGAGGCGCTTGACGTAGGTCTCGAAGGCCTCGCGCCGCGCGCCGGGCCGCGAGCCGGAAATGGCGTCGGCTGCCTGCACGATCACGCTCACCGGCGATTCGTGCGCCACGTCGTCGTGGTGCGCGGCGATGCAGTTGATCACGACGGGGTGCTCGCCGTACTTCGTGGCCTGCTCGACGCCGAGCTGCACGTGGGTGCCGTCGTGCTCGTGCGTGAGCACCTTGCCGACGTCGTGCAGCAGCGCGCCGCGCTTGGCCAGATTCACGTCGAGCTTCAGCTCGGCCGCCATCATGCCGGCGAGATAAGCGACTTCCTTCGAGTGCTCGAGGATGTTCTGGCCGTACGACGTCCGGTACTTCATCCGGCCGACGAGCTTCACCAGCTCGGCGTGCATGCCGCGGATGCCGGTGTCGTACACCGCCTGCTCGCCCGCCTCGACGATGCTGGTGTCGACGTCCGCCTTCGCCTTCTTGACGATTTCTTCGATGCGACCCGGATGAATGCGGCCGTCGGCGATCAGGCGCTCGAGCGCCAGCCGGCCGACTTCGCGGCGCACCGGCTCGAAGCACGAGACGACGACGGTGTCCGGCGTGTCGTCGATGATCACGTCCACACCGGTTGCGGCCTCGAACGCGCGGATGTTGCGGCCCTCGCGGCCGATGATGCGGCCCTTCATCTCGTCGGACGGCAGGATCACGGCGGAGACGCTCGACTCGGCCGTCTGCTCGGCGGCGATCCGCTGGATGGCCATCGCGATGATCTTCTTGGCCTCGCGGTCGGCGTTCTTCTTCGCCTGTTCGGTGATGCTGCGGACGAGGGCGGCCGCTTCGTCGCGGGCTTCGCTTTCCAGCCGCCCGATCAGCTCCTGCTTGGCTTCCTGCGCGGACAGACCGGCGACCTGCTCGAGCCGCGCGCCGATCCCGCCCTCGCGCCGGTCGAGCGCGCGCGAGCGTTCCTCGAGCTGGCGCTCCATCTTGTGCAGGTCGCGATCGCGGGCGTCGACGCTCGAGAGCTTTTGATCGAGGCTCTTATGGAGGTTTTCGCGCACGGCCATGAGCTCTTCCTTGGCCGCGAGCACGAGACGTTGGCTTTGTTCGGTCGCCTGGCGCTCGACGCGCCGGCCCCAGACGTAGAAGACCAGTGCCGCGACGAGCACGCCGCTGAGCACGGCCGCAATGATCGACGAAACTTCGGCCATGGCGATCTATCCCTGACTCGTACTCTCGCTCGAGAGCACGCGGTTTGTCTTACGCGAGCGCCTTCCGCTTCGCCGGCGGTAGCATCTTCGCGAGATCGTCTGCCACGGCCGCCAGTCGCGCCGCGACCTCCCGCTCCGTCTGCTTCGCCTGGAACAGCTCGTTCGTGATATCCAGGGCCGCCAGAATCGCCGCCTTGTGCGTCTCCACCAACGGTCCCTGGCTCAACACTTTCTTCAACGCCTGATCGACGTACGCCGCCACTTCCCGCGTGTAGTCCGGCGATAGGTCGGACCGCACCGTGTATTCTTCGCCGCCGATCATCACGCGGACGGCGTGCTTCTTGGCGGTCACTTGTGATTCCCGCCGTTGTCTCTGGCCTGCTCCTCCAGGAACGACAGCCGTTGCATCAAATCGTGCACGCGCGTGCGCGCGCCTTCGACGCGCTGCCGCAACGCCTTGTTCTCCGACTCGAGCTCGGTGTTCTTGACCGGACTGCCACCGCCCCGCGACTTGAGCTCCGATTCCGCCTTCTGCGCGCGCGAGCGCCACCCGGCCAGCTCCTCGGCGACCTCGCGGACCATCGTCTCGAGCTGATCGATGGCTTCACGCAGATCCGGTTGTGGTAGTCCCGTTGGTGCTCCCACCCCGCCGCCGTACGTCAAATTGAGCCTCCAGCGCCTTCAGCATCCGGCTGAGCAGCGCGTCAATCTCGCGCTCCGTAAGCGTCTTTCCTGGATCACGGAACGTGCACCGCCACGTCACCCCGCGCGTTCCGTCCGGTAATCCTGCTCCGCGATACTCGTCCAGCACGTCGAGCCGCTCGAGCAGCGCTCCACCTTCGCGGCGCAACAGCGACTCGAGGTCTGCCGCCGAGACAGCCGCCGGGACGACGAGCGAGATATCGCGCGTGACGGGCGGCTGCGTCGGGAGCGGCCGATAGATCGCTCGCTCGGGCGTCGCCACCTGGATCGCCACCTCTAAGCCGAACAACGCACCCGCCCACCTCGGGGCATCAGCCTCGAGCGGCGTCGCCTGACCGGCCGACTCTGCGCCTCGCCGCGCGACCCAACCCGACCCACTGGCGGCCGGTTGCACGTCGCACCCTGGCGCGGCTGCCGCCACAGCTAACTCAAAGTGGCGCTTTAGGTCCCATATGTCCATATCAGGTAGTTTCGCAACCTCGCTCCCATCGCCCCAAAATGCCGGGTGGCGGGCGCCCGTCAGCACGATGGCGAGGTGGAGCTCTTCCGTCGGACGGGCGGACGGTGGGTCGGACGGCCGAAAAACGGTTCCTACTTCGAACAACCGCACGTCGCGATTTCCCTGAGCCCAGTTGTATTCGACTCGACGGACGAGCCCCGGCAGCAGCCGCGAGCGGAGATAGGCCTCCTCGGCCGACAGCGGATTCTTGACCGGGACGGCCTCGGGACTGTCGGCGGGGCCGAGGGGGAGCGTGCGGGCCTCGAGGAGACCGCCGCCGCTCCGCACGAGGATGTCGCGAATCCGCCGGAGCGTGACATCGGCCGGCGCATCGGGGACGGTGCCGGGCCGGTATGGGCGCAGCTCGTCGGGAAACGAGTCGTAGCCGCGCAACCGGGCGACTTCTTCGATCAGATCGACCTCGCGGGAGACGTCCGGCCGCCAGCCGGGGACTTGGACGGCAAACCGCTCCTCCTTCGGCGCGACCACGAATCCGACAGCCGAGAGCAACCGCTCGATTTCCTTGCGCGGAATGGCCGTGCCGAGGAGGTGCCCGACGCGCGCCTCACGCAGGAAGACGGAGCGTTGCTGCTGCGGCTCGGGCCAGAGGTCGAGCGGCGGCTCGCGCAGCTCTCCACCGGCGATCGCGGTGATCAGATCGATCGCGCGCGCCATGGCATCGGGAAGGCCGAAGATGTCGATGCCGCGCTCGAAGCGGTAACTCGATTCGCTCGAGAGACCGAGTGCGCGCCGCGTGCGCCGGACACGGGTCGGCTGGAAGTAAGCGGCCTCGAGCACGAGGTCGGTCGTTCCTGCGGTGACCTCCGACTCGGCGCTTCCCATCACGCCCGCGACGATCTGCGGACGCTCGGCGTCGCAGATCGCCGTCATCTCAACCGTCAGCGTTCGTTCAACGCCGTCCAATGTTACGATTTGTTCGGACGGTTTTGCTCGACGCACTACGACCGCCGGTCCCCTCAGCTTGGCGAGATCAAAAGCATGGAGGGGTTGATTGATCTCGAACAGGATGTAATTCGTCGCGTCGACGATGTTGTTGATGGGCCGCTGACCGACGGCCTGGAGGCGATTGGCGAGCCACGCGGGACTCGGCCCAACCTTCACGCCCCGGATTACGGCGATCATGTAGCGGGGGGCGCCCTCGGGATCGTCGAGGCGTACCGTGACTCCGTCGACTGTGGCGGTTAGGCGGTTGGGCGGTTGGGCGGTTGGCTTCGAACCGCCTAACCGCTTAACCGCCAAACCGCCCTGAATCTCCGGCAGCTTCACCGTCGCGCCCAAACTCACCGCCAGCTCGCGGGCCACGCCTCTGTGGCACAGCAGATCCGGCCGGTTCGCCGACACGTCGACGATGATCTGCTCGTCGGCGATCGGGATGGCCTCGAGGAACGGCGTTCCCGGCGGCGCGTCGGTGCTCAGCTCGAGAATGCCGGCGTGATCGACGCCGAGTCCGAGCTCTTTGGCCGAGCAGAGCATGCCGTTCGATTCGATGCCGCGGATTTTCCGGCGATCGAGCTTCAGGCCGCCCGGCAGCGTCGCACCCACGGGCGCGAACGGATAGGTCTTCCCTGCCTGCACGTTCGGCGCGCCGCACACGACCTCGAGCGGCTGGCCGCCGCCCGCATCGACCTGGCAGAGCGACAGCCGGTCGGCGTTCGGGTGCTGTTTGACCTCGAGCACGCGCGCGATGAGCACGTCGCGCAGATCCTTATGGATCGGCAGGACGCCGTCGACGGGCGCGACGTGACGGGCGAGCCGGTCGGCGATGTCCTTCCCTTCGAGCGGACGCTGGAGCAGCGCCTCCAGCCAGCGGCGTGAGACGATCATGGAATCCCGCTGAATCGTTCCAGGAAGCGCACATCGGAATCGAAGAACAACCGAATGTCCGGAATACCATACCGCAGCATGGCGATGCGCTCCGGCCCCATGCCCCACGCGAAGCCGGTGTACTTCTCGCTGTCGACGTTGCAGCTCTCGAGCACCGCGGGATGCACCATCCCGGAGCCGAGGATTTCCATCCAGCCCGTGCCCTTGCAGGCGGCGCAGCCCGAGCCGCCGCAAATCTGACACTGCACGTCCATTTCGGCGGACGGCTCGGTGAACGGGAAGTACGACGGCCGAAAGCGCACCTTGGTCGCCGGCGTGAAGATGCGCCGCGCGAATTCGGCGAGCGTCGCCTTCAAGTCGACGAACGTGATGCCTTCGTCGACGGCAAAGCCTTCGATCTGCTCGAACACCGGCGAGTGGGAGGCATCGAACGGATCGCGGCGATAGCAGCGGCCCGGCGCGACGATCCGGATTGGCGGCGGATATTGCTCGAGCGTGCGGATCTGCACCGGCGACGTGTGCGTCCGGAGCACGACGTCCCCGCCCAGGTAGAAGCTGTCCTGCGCGTCGAGCGCCGGATGGTCTTTCGGAAAGTTCAGCGCGTAGAAGTTGTAGCGTTCGGTCTCGGCCTCAGGGCCGAGCGCGCGCGTGAAGCCGAGCTCGCGCAGCACGTCGCAGATCTCGTCGACGACCTGCGTCACGATGTGGACGCCGCCGACCCACTGCCGGCGGCTCGGCATCGTGAGGTCGACGTCGCGCAGGCTCGCGGCACCGCGCTTCAGCGCCGCTTCGCGCGCCTCGATGGCCCGCTCGGCTTCGCGCTTCAGCGCATTGGCTTGCCCGCCGACACGCTTGCGTTCCTCGGGCGCGAGCCCGGGGAGCGCTTTGAGGATTTCAGTGAGGGCACCGGCCTTGCGACCCAGGAGCTCGGTCTTGAGCTCCTGGAGCCGGCGTTCATCCGCCTGCGGAATCTCGTTCAGACGCTCCCGCAGCGAATCGAGGGCTGCCAGGAGGTCGCTCATGGATTAGAGAGCCTTCTTGGCGACCTCCGCCAGCTGTTCAAACGCCTGCGGATCCCGCACGGCCAGGTCGGCGAGGATCTTGCGATTCACCTCGACGCCGGCCTTGCGCAGCCCGTTCATGAACTTGTTGTAGGACAGCGCGTGCAGCCGAGCCGCGGCGTTGATCCGCGTGATCCAGAGCCGGCGGAACTCGATCTTTTTCGCGCGGCGATCGCGATAGGCGTACTTCGCCGCCCGTTCGGTCGCCTCCTTCGCCGCTTTCCAGAGTTTGCTCCGCCCGCCCCAATAGCCCTTGGCGAGCTTCATCACCTTATTCTTGCGCTTCAGGCGCGCGACATTGCTCTTGACGCGAGGCATGAGTTCTCCCTACGCCATCAGCAGGCGCTTGAGGCGACGTTCGGCGTGCGACACGAGCGCGGCTTTCCGCAGGTGGCGCTTCCGCTTCGGATGCTTGGACGTCAGGATGTGGCGCTTGTAGGCCTTGTACCGGCGCAGCTTGCCCGTACCGGTCAGGCGGATCCGCTTCCTGAGCGCGCGCTTGGATTTCATCTTCGGCATTGCCGTATTCCTATTTGGGTGCGAGGACCATCGACATGTTGCGGCCCTCGAGCTTCGGTTCCTGTTCGATCTTCCCGATGTCTTTCAGTTCCTGCGCGACACGATCCAGCACTTCCCTGCCCAGCTCGATGTGCGCCATCTGCCGGCCGCGGTACATCATCGTGACCTTGACCTTGTTGCCCTCCGACAGGAATTCGCGCGCATGGCGCGTCTTGAAGTCGAAGTCATGGTCGTCGATGCCCGGCCGGTACTTCACTTCCTTCAGATGAATCACGTGCTGCTTTTTCTTCGCGGCGCGCGCCGCCTTCGCCTGCTCGAACTTGAACTTGCCGTAGTCCATGATCTTGACCACGGGCGGCCGGGCGAGCGGCGCGACTTCCACGAGATCCAGGCCCCGCTCATGCGCGGCGGCCAGGGCTTCATCGATCGACAGCACGCCCAGCTGGTCGCCGTTGTCCGCGATCACGCGCACGGGACTGATGCGAATTTGCCGGTTGACGCGCGTGCGTGGTGCTTTGCTGTTGTTCTCTAATGGAGGCAGGCGGCTTACTCCTCGTGACGGCGTAAAAAAAGGACCCACCATCCGGGTCCGATAAAACTCACCGCGCGTTCCCCCGCTCTAGCGGAACGAGGGTCACCGGGCGAGGACGGACCCTGGAGCACTCTCCGTGGAGAGGCATGCGGGTGGGGCGCTCGCGCGCCCGCTTACCATATTGTGGAGCGCAACTTAGCGGAGCGGCACGGCGTCCACAAGTGCGACGGCTTTTCCTTCTTTTCCGAGCCGCCCGGCGACCGTCGTCGGATCGTGCTCGAACACCAGCAGCCACCCTTCCGCCTCCGCGCGCTGGTAGATCCGGCGGCGTGTCTCGAGCGTGACGAGCGGCTCCAGGTCGTATCCCATGATCCAGGGCAGCGGCAGATGCGCCGCCGTGGGGACCAGGTCCGCCACGAAGCAGGCGGTCTCGCCGCCGCTTTCGATGAGAATCGATTGGTGGTAGGGAACGTGACCCGGCGTGGGCAGACTGCGAATGCCGGGCAGGATCTCGGTCTCACCCTCGATGAGCTGAAACGGCACACCTTCGAAGTTGTGCGCGAGATAGCTGCCGGCGGTGCGCTCGTTCGTGTGTCGCGCGAACTCCAGCTCGCGCGCCTGCACGACGTACTTGGCCCGCGGAAACGACAAACGCAGTTCAGAACCTCCAGTACGTTCACCATCCTCCGCCGCCGGCCGGTACCTGTCCCCACCCGCATGGTCGAAATGAAGATGCGTGTTGATCACCCAGCGGATCTCATCAGGACGGTGTCCGAGCTCGGCGAGCGCGTCCTCGAGCCTGGTGCGGCCGTTCGCGCCGGCGTTCACGACACCGTAGATGTCGGTGAATTTTGCGTCTTCCTTGTTGCCGATCCCGGTGTCGATCAGCACGAGGCCGTCGTTGTGCTCGACGAGCAGGCAGCGCAGCGCGAGCGGGATGCGATTGCGCTCATCGGGCGGCGCGCGGCGCGCCCAGAGCGCTTTCGGGACGACGCCGAACATCGCGCCCCCGTCGAGGTGCTGGAGGCCGCCTTCGAGCGCGTGGCACGTGAGGCGGCCGATGCGGAAGGTGGTGTGTGTCATTGATTGCGGATTGCGGATTGCGGATTGCCGATTGGCGAACCTGCATTGTCAATCCGCAATCCGCATTCGCCAATCCGCAATTGCTCCAGATCAGCCAGGCTCACCGCTCCCCATTGCTTAGCGATTCCCAACAGGCGGGCCAAACATTGCGCCGCCGCGACCGCATCGCCCGTGGCGCGATGGCGACCTTCGATGTCGATCCCGAAGTGATAGCAGACGGTGTCGAGATTGCGCCGCTGCAGGTCGGGCAACAGCTTGCGCGCGAGCCGCACCGTGCAGATGCGGGGACCCTGAAGCAGCAGCCCCGTCGCGCGCTCGATCTCGGTCGAGACGAACGCCCAATCGAAGCGCGCGTTGTGCGCCACGAACACCGCGCCTTCGAGCGCCTTGAGCAGCTGCTCGGCGATCGCGTCGAACGGCGGAGCGTGACGCACAGCGCGCTCCTCGAGCCCCGTGAGGCCGGCCACGAACTGCGGAATGGGAATGCCGGGGTTCACCAGCGAATGAAACAGCACCGCCCCGTCCAGGCCGACGACGGCGATCTCCATGATCCGATCGCCGCGGAACGCGCGCACGCCCGTGGTTTCGACGTCGACCACGGCCCAGCGGCAATGCTCCAGCACGGGACTCGCCGTGGCCGGCGGCGTCGCGAGCGTCCAGCGGCCGTCGGCGGTCCGGCCGAAGCGCGGATCGGGCGCGAGCAGCGCCGCGGCGATCCGATCGGCGGTGTGACGGTTGGCTTGCGCGATGCCGAGCACGTCGCGCACGATCGCGAGGCTCGCCGCCGGGCCGCCTTGCAGGAACGAAATCGCCCGCGAGGTGAGCGACGACGACGGAACCGCGGCCAGCCCGGTCACAGATCGTCGCGCCGCAGCGGCAGCGTCATGCAGCGCGGGCCGCCGCCGCCCCGAACCAGCTCGCCGCCGTCGATCGAGATCACGGCCCGCTCGTTGTCGTCGAGGGTCTCGTCGCCGGTCAGCAGGTTGACGGCGGAAATCATGCGGAACCCCGCCGTGGCCAGCTCGCTGAGGGTGGCGTCGTTGCGGTCGTAACTGAGCACGACGCCGGGCCGCACCGCGAACGAGTTGCACGCGGACGCCCACTGCTCGCGCTCCTGGACGGTGCGGGCGTTGCCGCCGCAGAAGATCGGCTCGAGCGGGTGATCGACGGCCTGCATCGCCGCGAAGAAGTTCGGGACTTCCTTCACGCCTTTCGAGCGCTTGCGGCGGTGGAGCACCGCCAGCCGCTCGGGCCCGATGAAATGCGGCGGGAAGACGAGGCACAGGTCGCGGTCGACTTGCGTGAAGATCATGTCGAGATGGATCGCCGTGCGCTCGTTCGGCAACACGACGATGATGACGTCGGTGACGCCGCAATGGGTGAACGCCAATTCGCACAGCAGATCGAGCGCTGCTGGACTCGACCGCTCGCTGAAGCCCAGCAGCAGGAGATCGGGGCGGATCGGATGGACGTCGCCGCCCTCGAGCGTGTAGTTCAGCCGCTTCTCGTCCGAGCCGTCGTAGAGAATGCCGGCGTTGCCAAACTGCTCGTTGTAGCGGAACAGCGCCTTGATCAGCAGCTCCTCGGTCCAGCGGACGCCGTGGCGCATCGAGCCGATGACCGCGTGCTCGCCGATCACGATGCCGACGTCGCGGGTGAAGAACAGGTTGGGGAGCGGCGGCAGCGCGTACGCGACTTCGTTCAGCGCCCGGGCGATCGGCCCGCCGTCCTCGAGCGCGCCTTCGACCATCAGCGCGACGAAGTCCTCGGAGGAGAGTTTCGCGAGCTGCGTCGCGAGCACGTCGGACGCAACGACCTCCAGCGCGCGGGTCGTGATGAACTCCCGAACTTCGGGGCGGCCGGCGATCTCGACCAACGCATCGCGGACCTCGTGGACCTCGGCGAAGCGCTCCAGGACCGCGACGAGCCGGCGGTGCTCGCGCTGCGCGATCTCGAGATCGATGATGTCGTCGTAGAGGTAGTCTTCGCGCGTCCCGGGCGTGACGGCGACCAGCTCTTTCCCCGGCGTGTGCACCAGGACCGACCGGAGGGCGCCGATTTCGGAGGTGACGTGAACCCGGGGCATGGGGGAGAAAGCTAACGGTTGGCGAGCGAGTAGCTCAGGGTCTCCAGTTCCAGCGCCATGTTGACGGTCTTGACTTCGACATCGTGAGGAACGTTCAACGGCACGGGAGCGAAGTTCAGGATCGCCTTCACGCCGCTGCGCACCAGCCGGTCCACCACCAGTTGCGCCGACTCGGCGGGCGTCGCGACGATCGCGATGTCGCTCGGATCTTTCTTCAGGTCGGATTCGAGATGTTTGACGTCGCGGACCACGAGACCATTCCAGCGCGAGCCGATTTTGCGGGCGTCCTGATCGTAGATCGCCGTGATGTGGAAGCCGCGCTGCTTGAAGCCGTGATACTGCACGAGGGCACCGCCCATGCGCCCCGCCCCGACCAGCACGACGCGATAGCCGCGCTCGAGTCCCAGAATGTCGCGGATGCGGCGCGTGAGCTCGGGGACCGCGTAGCCGAGCCCGCGTTTGCCGAACGAGCCGAAGAAGGAGAGGTCCTTGCGCACCTGGGCGGACGTGGTGCCGCCGAGCCGGGCGAGCTCACCGGACGAAATCGTCGGGCTTTTGGCCTGCTCGAGAAATCGGAGGTACACGGACAGCCGGCGGATCGTGCTATCGGAGATCTTCCGCATTGTGAACTATTTCACAATGGGGGACCTCAGCGCAAGGGTTTGCGGGCCCGAATGAACGCTCCCATCACGCGGCCGCTCACTTCTCGCCACAACACTTCATTAATGCCCGCATCCTTGAATTCATAAATGCGCGTCGGCTCGACGTCGATCTCGGCGAATCCCGCATCCCCGAGGAGGCGACGATACTCGTCTTCCGCTAGCGCGCCGGCGACGCACCCCACCCACAGCTCCATATTGCGGCGCACCGCACTCGGGATCTCGCCGCGGCACACCACGTCCGAAACGGCGAGGCGGCCGCCCGGCTTCAGCACGCGAAACGCTTCCTGTAACACCCGTCCCTTGTCGGCCGACAGGTTGATCACGCAGTTGGAGATGATCACGTCGACGGCGGCGTCGGGCAGCGGGATGTGCTCGATTTCCCCTTTGAGGAACTCGACGTTGGTCGCCCCGGCTTTCGCCTGGTTCTCGCGCGCGAGCGTCAGCATTTCGTCGGTCATGTCGAGACCGTACGCTTTGCCCGTCGGACCGACGCGCTTGGCCGAGAGGAGCACGTCGATGCCGCCGCCCGATCCGAGGTCCAGAACGACCTCACCGGCATGGAGCTCCGCCAGCGCGGTCGGATTGCCGCAGCCGAGCGAGGCGAGCACCGCGCCTTCGGGCAGCGCGTCGGTTTGACCGCGCTCGTACAGGTTGTCGGTGATCGGATCGCAGCCGCACGCGCCGCTCGGCCCGCAACTCCCCTTTTGGCCGGCCATGACTTTCAGCGCCGCTTCGCCGTACTTCTCTTTCACCGTGTCCTTGATGTTCGGATCGGGCATAGGGTCCTCTAGTCGCAGCACGCCATCGTGCAGCTGCCGGCGTGCTTTCCGGGTTTGACGGACTTCGTGTAGGCGGCGATCTGATCGAGCGTGTCGCGCTGCAGGTTGTAGTACATCCAGCGTCCCTCTTTGCGATCCGCGAGCAGCCCGGCGTCTTTCAGCACTTTGAGATGAAACGACAGCCTGGACTGCGCGATGCCGAGTACCTCCTCCAGCTCGCAGACGCAGCGCTCCTTGTGCGACAGCATTTCGACGATCCGCACGCGCGCTTCGTCGGAGAGCGCGTGGAACCAGCGCGCCACCTGAACGGCCTTCGGACGAGACGGAGCGATAGTGGCCATGACCCTAACGTATCAAGTTTTCTTGATACGTCAAGGCCCGGCGCATCAGCCGCACGAACGTCTCAGGCGCCAGGCGCTCGGGCCGGATCGCCGGATCGATCCCCAACTCCGCGATCTCGGCTCCGGTGAGCCCTGGCACCGCATTCTTGAGCTGCTTGCGGCGCTTGCTGAAGCACGCCGTCACGAACGCGCGAAACCGCGGGGCTTCGTCACGCGTGATCAGGGGCGCCGCGAGCGGCGTCAGCCGCACCACCGCGCTGCGAACCTTCGGCGGCGGGCTGAACGCTCCCGCCGCGACCGTGAAGAGCTGCTCCACCCGGCACACCGCCTGGACACCCACCGACAGCGCGCCATACGTCTTGCCTCCGGGCCGCGCGGCCAACCGCTCCGCCACTTCGGCTTGCACGAGAAAGACCACGCGCTCGGGCAGGGGCGGCGTCAGTGCTTTCTCGATCAGTGGGGACGTGATGTAGTACGGGATATTGCCGACGACCTTCGCGACGCGCGGCCACTCTGTCTTCAGGGCATCGCCCTGAATCACGCTCAACCCCTCACGCTCGAGCTCGGCCGCGAGCCGGCGGTCCTTTTCGATCGCGATGACCTTGGCGCCGCGCTCGAGCAGCGCCGCGGTGAGACTGCCCTTCCCCGGCCCGATCTCCAGCACCGTCTCGCCGGGCTCGATTTCGACGGCGTCGGCGATACGACCAAGAATGCGAGGATCGGCGAGAAAATGCTGGCCGAGTCGTCTCAAAACTTGAGCAGCACCAGCGTGCGGTCGTCGTTCGCGGGCGCGCCGCCGGTGAACGCGGCGATGTCGGTGAAGACCGCTTCGAGAATGTGCCGAGCCGGCCGCGCGCGCAGGTTGGTCACATGGCTCAGCACCCGCGGCTCTCCAAACCGCTCGCCGCTCGGGCCGCGCGCATCGGCGAGCCCGTCGGTGAAGAGGCAGAGAATGGCCTTGCCCCGCTCGAATCGCTCGACCCGCTCCTGCCCGCCGTTTCCGAGCCCCAGCGGCGGCCGCGTCGCTTCGAGCCGCTTGACCGAACCGTCGGCGATGGAGACGAGAAAGGCGTGCGGGTGTCCCGCGTTCGCGTACGTGAGCGTTCCGTTCGCGGGGTCGACGACGGCGTAACAGAGCGTCAAGAACATCTCCGTCTCCGCGAGCTCTTCGGCAAGGGAGATCTCGAGCCGCCGCAGGGCCTCATGCGGCGACTCGGCGGTCTCGGCGTGGATACCGGAGGCCGCCATCGCCAGCGCCATGATCAGCGCGGCGCCGAATCCGTGGCTCGAGACGTCGCCCACCATGACGCCCACGCGGTCGCCGTGGAGGCTCAACAGGTTGTAGAAGTCCCCGCCGACGGACTCGGCGGGACGGCAGCGCGCCGCGACGTCGGCTTTCGCCGAGATGACGGCGGGAGACGGCAGCAGCTTGAGCTGCAGGTCGTGTGCGAGCTCCATCTCGCGGCGCACGCGCTGCTGCCCGAGATCGCGTTCGATCAAGCGCGCGTTCTCGATCGCCGCGCCGATCTGGTTCGCGATTGCGGCGACGAGCTTGCGGTCGCCGGCCGTGAACGCGTCGCCGCCGGTGCGGTCGGTCAGGTTGATCACGCCGATCGGGGTGGGCACGCGTCCCGGCGATGCATAGACCACGGGAACCGACAGAAACGCCTGCCCGCGATATTGCCGTTCGATCGGGTTTGCCGGCCGCTGCGCGCGCTGGTCATTGGGGTCGTAACTGATGATTCGCATCTCGCGAAACACGCGCGCGGCGATCGAGCGCGGATCGTCCACCTCGATGGGCTCGACCTCACCGAGCTCGACCCCGCGCGCCGCGACGAGGCGCAGCACGTTGGCCCTCGGGTCGTGCACGAGCAGCGTCGCGCGCCGCGCCCGCACGACCGCCGACACCTCGCGCAGAATGCGGTTGGCGGCCTCTTCCAGCCGGATCGTGTGGCCGAGGATCTCGCTGATCGTGTAGATCAGATCGATTTCCTCGTACCGACCCGACAATTCGGCCGCGACCTGGCCCGTCTCCTCCTCGGCCTCGAGCACGGCGCCGATCACCTCGGCGAGCTCGACCGCGGCGTGCTCGCCTTCTCCTTTTACTTCGAGCCAAGTATCGCTCGCACTCGGGATCCGCTGGAACCAGGCGGGGCCGTCGGGCGTGTCGAGCTTGCCGCCGCCGTTGGGCGTCGGCGTCCAGAGCGGCTCTTCTCTTCCCTCGCCCAACCCACCACCGACCGGCAGCAACCGGCCCCCGGGAGTCTTGGCCCGCCACAAGCGCAGAGTTGTCCCGGAAAGTGCCGCGAGCACCGGCAGGAGACGCTCCAGCCGAGTCACCCCGCCCGGAGCGTCAGGCAAATGCCGTTGCCTTTCTCATTGAATTCGACGTCGTCGACGAGATGGCGGATCACGAAAAGCCCGCGCCCGAACTCGCGCGCGACGTTGTCGGGATGCGTCGGATCGGGAAGGCGGCCGTGATCGAAACCGGCACCGTCGTCGAGCACGTGGATCCGGACGAAATCGGATCCGATCTCGACTCGCACGCGGACGGACCGGCGCGGGTCCTCGCCCGTGCCGTAGCGGATCGCGTTGCCGAGCGCCTCGGCGAGGGCGGTGCGAAGGTTGAAGCTGATGCGGCGGGGAGACAGCGTGCCGGGAGGGAGATGCGTAGCGACCAGCTCGACGGCGTCACCCACCATCCCGAGATCGCTCGGGACGTCGAGCTTCATCGAGTCGGGAGTGACATCCAGGCGCAGGGTCAAAACGCCGCCAGCGCCTCCTCGGCGGTGCGCGTGATGGCGAACAGCGTATCGAGCTTCGTCAGCTCGAACAGCGTCTGGAGATCGGCGTTGAGGCCGGCGAGCCGTAGCTCGCCGCCCTGCTCGCGAATCTTCTTCGACAGCGAGACCAGGACGCCCAGGCCGGAGGAGTCGATGTAGCCGGTCTTGCTGAAATCGATGACGAATTTGCGCGAGCCCTCTTCGAGCGCGTCGAGGACCTTCTGTTTCAGCTCCTGGCGATTGCCGACGATGAGCTGACCCTCGACACCCACGACGACGACGCCGCTCTTGTCTTTCTTCAGAGTAAACCGCATCCCATTACCCCTTCCGCGTTTGGAGAATGGCGATGGCCGCAGTGCTCACAATATCATCGGCCGTCGCGCCGCGCGACAGGTCCGCGATCGGTTTCGCCAATCCCTGAAGAATCGGCCCCAGCGCCGTCCAGCCGTCGAGTCGCTGCACCAGCTTGTAGGCGATGTTGCCGGAGTCGAGGTCGGGAAACACCAGCACATTCGCCCGCCCGGCGACGGGCGAGCCCGGCGCCTTCCGTGCCGCCACGTCCGGCACCAGCGCCGCGTCGCCCTGCAGCTCGCCGTCAAAGACGAAGGACGGCGACCGGCGGCGCAGGGCGGCAACACCGTCACGCACCCGGTCGACGCGGTCCCCCTGCGCGCTGCCGTGCGTGCTGTAAGAAAGAAAGGCCACGACGGGCTCGTCGCCGACGATCCGCCGCCGGTCGCGCGCCGACGCAATCGCGATCTCGGCGAGCTGCTCGGGCGAGGGATCGGGACACACGGCGCAATCGGCGAACGTGACGATGTCGCTCCCCTTGATCATGTAGAACGCGCTGGACACGGTGGTGATACCCGCGGCGGGGCCAACGGCCCACAGCGCGGCTCGGACCGTGTCTGCCGTCGGATAATGCGCGCCGCCGACCATGACGTCGGCCGCGCCGGTGCCGACCAGGCAGGCGCCGTAGGTCAGCGGATGCGAGAGCGCCTGGATCGCCGCGTCGTCCGAGCTGAAGCGCTCCGGCCGTCGCGCTCGAAGCAGCTGGACCATTTCCGGCGTCGGGAGATGGGAGACGGTCCGGTCGAGCAGCTGGACCTGCGCGAGCTTCTTGCGCTCGAGCACGCCCGCCGCTTCCCGCACGCGCTCGTCGTCTCCCTCGGGAAGTACGACACGAGGTCTGAGCTCCCGCGCCTGGGCGAAGACGCGGTCCAAAAACGTCACGTGCCGAACTTGCGCTTCAGCGCCTGCTGCACCGCCGGGTGCACGAGCGAGGAGACGTCGCCGCCGAAGCGCGCGACTTCGCGCACGAGACTCGAGCTCAGGTACGTCAGATCGAACGCCGGCACGAGAAAGACCGTCTCGATCTTGGGCGCGAGATTGCGATTCATCAGCGCCATCTGGAACTCATACTCGAAATCGGACACGGCGCGCAGCCCGCGCACGATCACGGAGGCGCCGACAGACTTCGCAAACTCCGCGAGCAGCCCCTCGAACGACCGCACCTCGACGCGCTTGTCCGGCACCGCCTGCTTGATGAGCGCCACGCGCTCGTCCAGCGAAAAGAGCGGCTGCTTGGCCGCGTTGACGGCGACGGCGACGATCAGCTGATCGACGAACTCGAGCGACCGATGCACCAGGTCCTCGTGTCCCTTCGTGATCGGGTCGAAGGAGCCGGGATAGACGGCGATGCGGTTCATGGAGCAGGCGGCGCAGGGCGGCGCAGGACGGCGGACGGAGAAGGTGCGTACAGGAATGTGACCGCAGTATCCCCATAGCGCCGAGTGTCGTCGCCGGTGATGGGCCGGTTCGCGGCATGCTCGACCGAAAACGCGCGCGCGAAGGGCGTGGCGCGAAACAGGGCCACCAGGCGCTCGGCATCGTCGGTCGCGTAGGGCGGGTCGGCGAACGCCACGTCGTACTGCGCAGGCTGGAGCCGCTCGGCGAACCGCACCGCGTCCATGCGGTGAATCGTCACGCGATCCTCCACCTCGAGGGCTGTGATGTTGTCCTTCAGTACCGCCAGCGATGCCTTGTGCGTCTCGACGAACTCGACCGCCGCCGCGCCGCGCGAGAGAGCTTCCAATCCCAACGCTCCCGATCCCGCGTACAAATCGAGCACCCGCGCATCGGGTAACGACTGCTGCAGAATGCTGAACCAGGCTTCCTTCACCCGATCGCCGGTGGGTCTGACGGCGCGCCCGGCAGGAGCCTTGAGCCGACGTCCTTTGAATTCGCCGGCGATTATCCGCAGCACATCAACGATTGCGGATTGGCGATTGCGGATTGCGGATTGACAAGGAAATGTCGCGAGCACAATCCGCAATCCACAATCCGCATTCCGCAATTGGTTTCACTTCGCCGGCGCCAACGACGCGATCCGCGCCTGAATCGAGATCCGTCCCTGCCACTCGTCGCGCTCGAGCCGGAACGCGACGTCGAGCGGCTGGCCAAGCCAGTCCTGCGGCACCGCGTCGGCCCACTGAAAGCCGATCGCCGGCAGGACGGCCGAGCCGTCGTCGAGCGTGAAGCGCAGGTGGTTCGAGCCCACGCGCCGCGCGCCGACCGCCCGGGCGTTCCGCACGCCGAACACCGGCGCCGGATTCCCCGCCCCGCACGGCTCGAGATGCCGAATCAACTTCTCGAGCTCGGCGCTCACCGACGCGAGCGGCAGCTCGATATCGACGCGCTGGCTCGGCGCCAAATCGTCCGGCGTGAGCAGCGCACCCGCGACCGCGATGAAGGCAACTCGAAACGCCTCGAACTTGTCGCGCCGCACGGTGAAGCCCGCGGCCATCGTATGGCCGCCGTACTTCTCCAGATGCATGCCGACCTTGTGGAGCGCGCCGTGCAAGTCGAACCCCGCGATGCTCCGCCCCGAGCCGCGGCCCAGGCCGGTCGAGGGGTCCCAGCCGACGAGAAACGTCGGCCGGCCGTAGCGCTCTACGAGCCGCGAGGCGACGATCCCGATGACACCCGGATGCCAGTTGTCGGCGCCGAGCACGATCGCCGCGTCGGCGGGATCGAGCGTCTTCTCGACGAGCTCCACGGCTTCGTCGAGAATGACCTGATCCATCTCCTGGCGGCGCGCGTTGATCGTCTCGAGCTCACGCGCGAGCGCGGCGGCTTCTTGCTTGTTCTCGGTGAGCAAGAGGCGCAAGCCGTCGTTGGCATCGCCGATGCGGCCGGCGGCGTTGAGGCGCGGCGCCAGAATAAAGCCGATGTGCGCGCCGCGGAGCGGCTTGCCGCCCAGCCCCGCGGTCTCGATCAGCGCGCGCAGCCCGACCCAGCGGGTATCGGCCATTTTCTTCAGGCCGTAGCGGACGAGGATGCGGTTCTCGCCGATGAGCGGCACCACGTCCGCGATCGTCGCGAGTGCCACATAATCCAGGAAATGCAGCGGCAGGTTCGGCGACAGGCCGAGGACGCCGACGAGCGCCTGCGCCAGCTTGAACGCCACGCCTGTGCCGCAGAAGTTCTTGTCTTCCGATTTGCAGTCCGGCCGCCGCGGGTCGAGGACGGCGTTCGCGGGCGGCAGCTCTTCACCGGGCAGGTGGTGGTCCGTCACGATGACGTCGATCCCCGCCTCACGGGCCGCGCGGACGGCGGCGACGGCAGTGATTCCGCAATCGCACGTCACGATCAGCCTGGCGCCGATGCGCTGCGCTTCGGCGAGACCGGCAGGCCCGAAGTCGTAGCCGTCGCGGATGCGATGCGGCACGAACGGATGGACGACGCCGCCCGCGCTGCGCAGGATCCGCGTCAGCATCGCCGCGGCGCATTGACCGTCCACGTCGTAGTCGCCGTGCACCAGGATCGGGTGCTTCTCCCGGACCGCGCGGGCCAGCAAATCGAGCGCGACGGGCATGTCCGCCCAGCAGAGCGGATCGGACAAACGCTCGAGGTCGGGACGCAGGAACGCTTTGGCCGAGTCGGGCGAGGCGAGCCCGCGCTGCACCAGAATGGCGGCGAGCGCTTCGGGAATCCGCAACTCGGACGCCAGCAGGCGCGTCGCGTCGGGATTCGCGTGTGGCGTAACGACCCAGCGAGCGGGAATCATTCCTTGGCGTACAATAACACGCCGCAGGCCTCGCATCCTTCGATGGTCGCGCCGCGTTGGATGAGCGCCTTGCGCTGCGTCGGCACCGCCGTGAAGCAGTTGCCGCACGAGCTGCCGTGGAGCGGGTACACCGCGAGCGGCGCCTTGCCGCGGCGGATGCGGTCGTACTTGGCGAGCAACGCCGGCTTCACGTCCTTGCTGGCGCGCTCGCGCTCGAGCGTCGCGTTTTCGCGTTCGGCGGCGATCGCCTGGCGCCGCGCTTCCAGCGTCTCGCGCTGCGACGCCTGCGCCTCGCGCACCTTCTCGAGCGCGTTCTCGGCCTCCGCGGTCTTGCGCTCGGCTTCGCCGACCGCGTCGCCCGAGCGCATGAACTCGGCTTCTTCTTTCGCGAGCACCGTGCGGGCCAGGTCGAGCTCGGCCATCAGCGTGGACGCCTCTTTCGCGCCGCGCACCCACTCGAGCCGCTGGCGCCGCTGTTCCTGCATGGTCCGGTAGCTCTGGATTTTCCCTTCCAGCCCGTCCCGTCGATCGAGCGCCGCCTGAATCCCCGCGCGCGCCTGGTCCACGACCCGCTCGGCGGCGGCGATTTGCTCGTCCAGCGCCCGTACTTCCGGTTCCAACGCTTTCAGTCGCGCATCACAGCTCGCGACGGCGACGTCCTTCTCCTGCAACGACAGCAACGCTTCAAGATCCGGGTGCACCCTTCCTCCTTGCAGACTGAATGATTCCGTACGTCGGCCGCTTCGCGTTGCGCTCGGCGGCGAGGCGCATCTTGTCCTGCGCCAGGGTGGCCTTCTCGGCTTCGGTGGCAAACGGGATCGCGCGATTGATCCGCTCGATCTCGCGGTCGAGGCGCCGCGCCTCGAGCCGGTTCACGGCGCGCTCGAACACGATGTCCGGCTCTTCGGCGCCAAGCCCCTCGGCCTGCAGCGACTCGTAGGCACGGGCCGCCGTTTCGTCGAGACGATCGGGCGCGTCATCGGCGAGCGCCTCGAACAGCGCGCGATA
Organism: Gemmatimonadales bacterium; assembly: GCA_036522875.1. Lineage (GTDB taxonomy): Bacteria > Gemmatimonadota > Gemmatimonadetes > Gemmatimonadales > GWC2-71-9 > 20CM-2-65-7. Next base: position 22,974 of record DATDEZ010000148.1, read on the forward strand.
GGTCGCGAACTCGAATTCCTCGGGGTCGACGGCTTCGACGACGCGAGCCCGCCACGGCTCGCCCGCCATCATGAGGAGCAAGAGAGATTTCTCGGCGTTGGACGGCAGGGCGGTAGAAGGCGGCAGAGGGCGGTAGAGAGCGGCAGGCGTCTGCTCCTTCGGGTCCACTTCTCGCTGCAACACGTCCTTGCGAATCCCCGCCACCTCCGCGACGCGCGAGATATACAAATCGCGCGTGATTGGATCGCTCGCCGCCCTGATCGTCGGCAGCAGCCGATCCAGTGCTCTGCGCCGGCCCGGCAAGCTTCCGAAGAAACCTTTGCGCTCGAGGATCTGGATTTTTCTTTCCAGGACGTCCACGGAGTCTTTCAACGCCTGCTCGAGCGCCGGCGCGCCTTTGTTCTGGACGAGCGTGTCGGGATCTTCGCCGTCCGGGAGCGTCGCGACACTCACGCGCAGCTTATGGCGCAGCAGCACGTCGCCCGCACGGAACGTCGCGCGCAGGCCGGCATCGTCGGAGTCGTACAGCAGAATCACGTGCGGCGTGTGACGCTGTAGCAGCGCGCCCTGATCGTCGGTCAGGCCGGTGCCGAGCGGCGCGACGACTTCCTCGAGTCCGGCGAGCGCGAGCCGCAGGACGTCGAACTGGCCTTCGACGAGAATCGCCCGCTCGGCTTTGCGCATGCCGTGCTTCGCGCTGTGCAGGTTGTAGAGCAGCTGGCCTTTGTGGAAGATCGGCGTCTCGGGCGAGTTCAAGTATTTCGGCTCTCCCTCGCCGAGCACGCGTCCGCTGAACGCCACGACGCGCGATCGCAAGTCGTGAATCGGAAAGAGCAGCCGGCCACGGAACCGCGGGAGCTTGGAGCCATCCTCCCGTTTAACGATCAACCCTGCCTCGAGCAACACTTCTTCGCGCAACCCCAATCCTTTCATCGCGTCGAGGAACGCCGTGCCGCGCGGCGCGAACCCCAGACCCGCGACCTGCGCCTGCTCCATGGTAACGTGGCGCGACTCGAGGTATTTGCGCGCGTGCTCGCCTTCGGGGCTGTCGCGCAGCTGGCGCGCGAACCAATCGGCGGCCGTCGCAACCGCGGCGTACAACGGCTCGCGCGGGTCGGGACCGGTGGGACCGGTGCGCTCGGGGATCGTGATGCCGACGCGGCGCGCGACTTCCCGCACCGCCGTCGGATAATCCATGCCGAGCTTTTTCATGAAGAAGGTGAAGACGTCGCCCGCCTCGTGACAGACGAAGCAGTAGAACATCCCCTTCTTCGGAATGACGGCGAAGTTGCGATGCGTGCCGCCGTGGAAGGGACAGGGGCCGCGGTAGTCTGCGCCGGTGCGCCTGAGCTGGACATGCTCGCCGATGATCCCGATCAGGTCCGCCGCGTCGCGGACTTGCTCGATCACGTCGTCGGGAATCACGCGAACTCCGCCACCGTGACGCCGTGGCCGCCCTGGTTGGGCGGCGCGAGCGCGAACCGCTTCACGCGCCGATCGCGCTTCAACGTCGCCTGCACGAAATCGCGCAACACGCCGGTGCCTTTGCCGTGGATGATCCGCAGATAGGGAAGATCCGCGAGCACCGCATCGTCGATCGCGCGCTGCAGCAGCGGCTCGGCTTCTTCGACCGTCAGGCCGCGCAACGAGACCTCGGACTCCGCGGTAGTCGTGGTGGTGCGATCGACTGCCTTTTGCGGCGACGGCACGTTCTTACGTCGCCGGAGCTCCTCCAGATTGACCCAGCCGGATCCCGGCTCCTCACTCCCGTCTCCCGTCTTTTCGATCGCTTCTTCCACGATCCGCCGCGCTTCTTTGGCCGTCGCCTCGGTCACCGCTGCGCGGGCCTGCGCCAGCGCCGCTTCGACCGTCTTGCGAGCCTCGAGCAAATAGGCTCGCGCCTGCTCCCGCGCCGCCTTGTCGAGCGCCTTCTCCTTTGCCTGCAGCTCGGCGCCCAGAGTTTCGAGCTCAGCCAGATTCTGTCGCTCGAGCTCGAGCTGCGCGGCGCGATTCTCCAGCTCCGCCGCGCGGTCGTCCATGGCGCGGCCGCGCGCTTCCACGGACGCGAGAAGCTTGTCGAGCGTGCGCTCCGCGTCGGGGACCGCGCGCTCGGCTTCGGCGAGCACGTCGGCCGCGATGCCGAGCCGCCGAGCGATCGCCAGGCCGTACGAGCGTCCCGGTACGCCTTTGAGCAGGCGATAGGTCGGCGTGAGCGTCTCCGCGTCGAACTGGAGCGACGCGTTCACGATGCCGACCGTCTCGGCCGCGAGCTGCTTCAGGGCGCCGAGGTGCGTGGTGGCGAGCGTGATGGCGCGCCGGCGCGTGAGCGTCTTGAGCGTCGCCGACGCCAGTGCCCCGCCCTCGGCCGGATCGGTGCCGCTGCCGATTTCGTCGAGCAATACGAGCGACGTCGCGTCCGCTCCGTCCAGGATCTCGCGCAGCACGGCCACGTGCGCGGAAAACGTCGAAAGGCTCGCCGCGATCGACTGGCGATCGCCGATATCGGCAAAGACCTTCGTGAAGACCGGCAGCGACGAGTGCGGCCCCAGCGGTGGGACGATCCCGCTCTGCGTCAACAGCACGAGGAGCCCGACCGCTTTGATCAACACGGTCTTGCCACCCGTGTTGGGACCCGAGATCAGGACCGTGAATTCGTCTGGGAAGAGGTCCAGATCAAAGGGGACGACGTTCCCCCTCTCCGGTGCGGAGAGGGGGTCAGGGGGTGAGGACGAGGGGAGCAGCAATGGATGGCGACCGTTTCTGATTTTGACATGGCCGCCGATCTCCGGCACGAAGCCGTTTACCTCCACGGCGTACTTGGCCCGCGCGCAGAGATCGTCGAACGCGATGCACATCTCGAAGCCCGCCGCGATCGTCGCGGCGTGCGGCCGCAGGAGGTCGGTCAGCTCGCGTAACACGCGCAACACTTCGCGCTGCTCGGCGGCCTCGGCCGCGCGCAACTCGTTGCCGAGCTCGATGATTTCCGGCGGCTCGACGAACAGCGTGCTGCGGGTGGCGGATTCGTCGTGCACGATCCCGCCGACGCGAGAGCGCGCCGTGCTGCGAATCGGAATCACGTAGCGGCCGCCGCGCAGCGTCACGGCGGCGTCGGGCGCGCGATCGGTCTGGTCGAGCCCGCCCAGAATAGCGCCCAGCCGATCCATGACGTGTTTGCGAGCTTCGCGAACGTGGGCACGCGCGCGCGCGAGATCTTTCGACGCGCTGTCGAGCACCTCACCCGAGGGAGAGATCGACTGCGTGAGCTTGGCTTCGAGATCCCGCGGCGGTGGCTCTACGCGCAGCGCCGCCGTGCGGCGTGCGGCGTGTTGCGTCTCCAGCCGCTTGAGATCGGCCGCGACGACGCGCATCGCCGCGAGCGCGACCGTCAGCTCCGTGAGCGCGAGTGCTTCGAGCACGCTGCCCGGCACGCCCAGCAGCTCGAGCGACTTCGTGATGTCCGGTACGGGCTCGGCCTGGATCGATTCATCGGTGATGACCAGCGCGGCGAGCTCGGCCACCTGCGCGAGCGCGTCGCGAATCGTCACGGCATCAGTCTCGGGGAGTCGGGCTGTGATGCGTGCCGCACCCAGCGGTCCGGCGGCGTGCTCGGCCACACGCGCGAGAGCCTGGGGGAATTCGAGGGTCGCTAAGACTTGGTCGATGCGGCGAGCTCCTCGCGGACGATCTGGTTGACCAGCTTGCCGTCCGCTCGTCCCTTGAATCGCGGCATGACGACGCCCATCACCTTGCCCATGTCCATCGCGCCCCCCGCGATCGCTTCGCGCACGGCGGCGCGAATTTCCTCCGGCGGCACCGCCGCGGGAAGAAATTCCTCCAGCATTTTGATTTCGGCGGACTCGGTGTTGGCGGCATCCTGGCGACCCGCCTTTTCGTACACCTCGACCGACTCGCGGCGCTTCTTGATGCCGCGCCGCAGCACCTCCGCCGTTTCGTCGTCGGTCGGAGGACGGCCCAGCTCGATTTCGCGATTTTTGACTTCGGAAAGTGTCGTGGAGAGGAGGAGGGTGCGCGCCTGATCGCGTTGTTTTCTCGATTCATTCATCGCGGCGCGCAGCCGATCTGCTAAGCTCGGAGCAGCCATTTACGCGTAGCGCGGCCTGCGATTCTTCCGGCGTGCCGCATTCATCTTCCGCTTCTTCCGCTCACTCGGCTTTTCGTAGTGACGGTGCTTGCGCAGATCGGCGAGAATTCCCGCCTTTTCGCATTTCTTCTTGAACCGCTTGAGCGCGCGCTCAAAGCTCTCGTCATCGTGAATGATGACTTCCGGCATAAGACTCCGTTTTCCTAAGTGGTTAGAGACACACGAACTTAGCCACGCTGCACAGGTTGGTCAACCGGGCGGCCAGTGCATGGCGCGCCCACCCAGGACGTGCAGATGCAGATGAAAGACCGTCTGCCCGCCATCGGGGTTCGTGTTGACCACGACCCGGTACCCCTTCGTCGCAATCCCCGCCTCCTGTGCCACGTCGCGGGCGAACGCGACGAGCTTGCCGAGTAGCGCGGCATCCTTGGCCTCATTCAGCGAGCCGACGTGCGACGTGGGAATGACCAGCACGTGGGTGGGCGCCTGCGGGCTCAAGTCCCTGAACGCCACCATGCCATCGCCTTTTTTCACTACGGTGGCCGGAATCTCCCCCGTCGCGATCTTGCAGAAGATGCAGCCCGCTGCGGCGCTCATTCGCCAAGGGCTCCGAGCGCCCGGCGGATCGTCTCCCAAAACTTGCCGCCCTCTTCCTTCTCCGGAGGCGCGTCCTCGATCTCCCGCAGCTTCTCCAGCAGCTTGCGTTGCTCGGGCGTCACCTTGGTCGGCGTCCAGACGTGAATCCGCACGTGCAGGTCGCCATGTCCGCCTTCGCCGAGCCGCGGCAGCCCTTTATTGCGCAGGCGATAGGCCATGCCGGTCTGCGTGCCAGGTTCGATCCGCAGCGTGGACTGCCCGAACGGGGTCGGCACCTGGACCTCGGCGCCGAGTGCGGCCTGGGCATAGGTGACCGCCAGATCGTAGACCAGATCGTCGCCGTGACGTTCGAAGCGCGGATCGTCCTTGATGTCGAGGACGGCGATCAGATCGCCGCGGGGGCCGTTGCGAGGACCCGGTACGCCCTGGCCGCGCAGCGTCAGGTAATGATGATCCGCGACGCCCGCCGGCACGTCGATCTGAATCGTCTTCTCGCTCTTCACGCGCCCGTCGCCGCCGCACCGCAGGCACGGGCTATGGACGACGCTGCCCTCCCCGGCGCACGTCGGGCAGGGCGACACCGTCAGGAATTGCCCGAATAGCGACTGCGCCTGGCGCCGCACTTCCCCGCTGCCGCCGCAGGTCCCGCACGGCACGGGCTTCGTCCCGGCTTTGGCGCCCGAGCCCTCGCACTCCGGGCAGGTGTCGAGACTCTTGATGCGCACCGTCTTGGTCGCGCCGCTCGCGACCTCGGCGAGCGTCAGCTTCAGGCCGACCTTGATGTCGTGTCCGCGCCGGCGGTCGCGCCGCGTGCCGCCGCCGAAGAGGCTATCGAATGCAAAACCTGCCGAACCTCCAGCGCCTCCAGAACCTCCGAGGCCGAAGTCTCGCATGAAGACCATCAACGCCTCGGAGAGATCGAAGTGCATCGAGCTGAAGCCGGCGGCGCGTGGGCCTTCGTGCCCGTAGCGATCGTACGCCGCCCGCTTCTGCGGGTCGCGTAAGACTTCGTACGCCTCGGTCACGAGCTTGAAGCGCTCCTCCGCCGCCTTGTCGCCGTTGTTGCGATCGGGGTGGCACTCCATCGCCAGCTTGCGGTAGGCTTTCTTGACGTCGGCTTCGGTCGCGCTCTTCGCGACGCCGAGCACTTCGTAGAAGTCCTGCTTCATCTACTCGAGCAGCTCCCCCACCAGCCGCGACGTGTGATTGACAAGCGCGGCGATCTTGTCGTACGCCATCCGCGTCGGCCCCATCACGCCGATGACGCCGGACAGCGGTCCGAAGCGATAGCTCGCCGTCACGAGCGTGAACGGCGTCAGCCGCGCGTCGGAGTGCTCCTGGCCGATCGTGATCGTCAGTCCCTCGGCGCCGCGCGAGACGAGCGCCTCGCGCAGCAGGTCGCGCCGCTCGGTCACCTCGATCAGGCCCTGCAGCTGCTCGCGCTTCGCGAACTCGGGCTGGCCCGCGAGCCGCTGCGTGCTGCCGAGCACGACGGGCGACGGCGTGGTCGGGATCTCGAACAGGTCGTCGGCTTCCTGCACGAAGATGTTCAGCAGCTCCGTCGATCCCGGCTCCGACGCGCTCGCGTCACGCAGCCGTTCGGCGAGCGTTGCGCGGATTTCGCGCAGCGTCAGGCCCGCGAGCCGCTCGTTCAGCACGATCGTCACCTGCTGGATCGCCTCGGGCGCGAGCTCCGCCGGCACTTCGACGAAGATCGTGCGGACCGAGCCGCTCTTCAGCGCCATCACGAGGAGCACGCGCTCGGTCGATACCTGGAGCAGGTCGAGCCGCTCCAGCACCGCTTCATCTATTGTCGGGCCGACGGCGACCCCGAGCTCGTTGGTGAGCACGCCCAGCACCTGGGCCGCCCGGGCGAGAATCGCGTCGATCGCCCGCTCGCCACCGAGCTCGCCGCGAATGTGCTGCGCCTCCGCGGGCGCCAGCGTGGGCGGCCGCATCAGGAAGTCGACGTAGACGCGATACGCCAGATCGGTCGGAATGCGGCCCGCCGAGGTGTGGGGATGGTAGAGATATCCCTTCTCCTCGAGGTCGCTCATGGTGTTGCGAATCGTCGCGGGCGAGAGGCCGAGCTGGTGGCGCTTCGCGATCGTCCGGCTGCCCGCCGGTTCGGCGGTCTGCACGTACGTCTCGATCACGGCCTCGAGGACCGCCCGTTCGCGTTCAGTGAGTGGCGTTGTCATACTCGTTCACAATCGAATCTAATCTCAACCAGCCCTCAGGGGTGCACTTGATTCTGCCACCCTCCTGGTAGATCCAGCCTGCTTGTGATAGGGCGGCGAAGGGCGGCAAAGGGCGGCAAAGGGCGGCAACGGCAACACCGTCAACCGTTCTGAGTCCCAGGTACAGCGCTTCCAGGCGGCGCTGCTCGTCCGTTAGCGTCTCTTCCGACTCGATGGGCGAGCGACCTTCCGTCACCGCGCGCCGATAGGCTTCCCACGCCCGCAGGTTCCAGCGCCGGGTCGTGCCGTCGAACGAGTGCGCCGCTGGGCCCAGGCCGATGTACGGTTTCCCGGCCCAGTAGGCCGAATTGTGGCGCGAGCGCATTCCCGGGAGCGACGCGTTCGAGACTTCGTAGAACTCATAGCCGGCGCCCGCCAGCCGCCGGTGCGCGGCCAGGTACTCCTCGGCGTACCGCTCCTCGTCCGGCACCTGCGTCGCGCCGCGGGAAATCCAACGGTCGAGCGGCGTCCGCGGTTCCACCGTGAGGCCGTACAACGACACGTGCGGCGGGCGCAGTGCGCAGGCAATCTCGAGGTCGCGCTCCCAGTCTCGTCCCAGCTCCTCCGGTAATCCGAAGATGAGATCCAGCGACATGTTCTCGATCCCCGCCTCGCGCAGGATCTGCACGGCGCGCTTGGTCTGCGCGGCGTCGTGCGAGCGGTGCATCCACTCGAGGACGGTGTCGTCGAACGACTGGGCGCCGAGCGACACCCGATTGATGCCGGCGCTCTTCCAGGCGCGTGCGTTTTCCGGGGTGACGTCTTCGGGGTTGGACTCAATCGTCATTTCACGTGTGGCGTGCGGCGTGTGGCATTGCGAGGTCAGCCCGCGCAGAAGCTCCGCGATCGCGTCAGGCGGGAGCAATGATGGCGTCCCACCACCGAAGTAGATGGTTTGCCATTCTCGATCGATGACCGGCCTGGCTTCCTTCAGAATGATGTCGACGTATTCCCGCGCAGGAATCTGCCTGCGCACGGCGATCGAGAAATCGCAATACGAACATCGGCGCTGACAAAACGGCACGTGAATGTAGAGGTGCACTCGACCAATCTAGCGCACGACCCCGGCATTTCTCTGTCGCATGCCGCACGCCGTCATGCCGCACGCCGCATGCCGCACGCCACATGCCACATGCCACACGCCGCACTACACCAGCCCAAACACCATCCCCGGCCCCTGCCGCACCAGCCCGCGCAACTCGAGCTCCGTGAGCGCGCCCAGCACCTCCGCCGGCCGAGAGCGCGCCGAGACGACCAGCGAATCCACGTGCTGCGGCTCCGTCGTCATCCGCTCCCACAGCGCCAGCTGCAGCCCGTTGAGATCGAGCGGCGGCACGCGCGGCGCCGGGGTCGAGAGCGCGAGACCAAACTCCCGCATCCCGTGAGCGAGGCCGAGCTCCTCGAGGATGTCGGCAGCGGTGAGCGCGGGCTTCGCCCCCTGCTGGATCAGCGTGTTGCAGCCGTCCGACGTCCTGCTGGTGATCGGGCCGGGCACCGCCAGCACGGTGCGGCCCTGCTCTCCTGCCCAGTCGACCGTGACGAAGGCG
>DATDEZ010000149.1:0-7807 GCA_036522875.1 Gemmatimonadales bacterium
AGGACGCCGAACATCAGCTCGGAGTCCGAGACGTTCATCTGGCAGCCGTAGGTCTCTATGTAGATGCGCGGCATGGCTAGTTGACGGTCACCTCGAGGCGGGGACGGCCGTCCCACTGCTCGCTATCAAGATAGACGCTCAGATAATCTTGCGTCATCACCTCGACCCGGCCGTGCTGATGCCCGCTCACCACGCCGTCCGCCAGTTGGCCGGCGCGGCGCGCGCGGTATCCCGCCCCTTTGACCTCCCCCAACCGTCGTAGCTCGGCGGCACGCTCGCGGATGACGTCCGGCGGCACCGCGCCGTCGAGTCGCGCCGCAGGTGCGTCGGGCCGCACCGAGAACGGGAAGACGTGGAGGTAGGTGAAAGGCAAGTCGCGAATCAATGCGAGCGACGCACGATGATCGTCGTCCGTCTCGCCCGGAAATCCCGCGATCACGTCGGCGCCGAGCCCGAACACCGGGAGCCGCTCGGCCAACCACTCGATGCGCGCGCGGTAGGACTCCGCCGTGTACCAGTGACGACCCATGCGCTTGAGCACACGATTCGAGCCGGACTGCAGGGGCGCGTGGAGGTGCGCGGCGAGATGGCGCGGCGCCTCGATCAGGAGTCGCGCGATCGTGTCGTCGACTTCGGTCGCCTCGACGGATGAGAGACGGAAACGGACCTCGGGAACCGCCGCGACGAGACGCTCTAGGAGCCCTCCCAAAGACATGCCGCATGCGGCATGCGGCATGTTGCATGCGGCATGCGGCATGTCCTGACCGTACGTGCCGATATGCACGCCCGTCAGCACGATCTCCGCATGATGTGGCGCCAACGCGTGTGCCTCATCGACCAGCTCGGCGATCGGCCGTGAGCGGTTCGCGCCGCGCGCCAGCGTCGTCGCGCAAAAGGTGCAGTGCTCGTCGCAGCCGTCCTGGATCTTCAAAAGGCCGCGGCTCCGCGCTGTCCCGGGGCGTGGCCCCGCGGCGTGCCGGACATCGACGCCCGCCGCCGCGAGCACGTGCACCGGATCCGCGTTCGCCACAACGGCCCGCACGCTCGGCAATGCCGCGATCGTGCCGTCGTCGAGCGCGGCCGCGCACCCCATCACGATCGTCTGCGCCACGCCCTTGCGCGCGACCTGCCGGACGAGACGTTTGAGCTTGACTTCGCTTTCGTGAGTGACGGTGCAGGAGTTGATGACGGCGAGATCGGCGAGCGCGGGATCGTCCACCGCCACGGCGCCGCCCGCGTCGAACGCCGCGCGCACCCGCTCGGTGTCGTACTGATTCGCCTTGCAGCCGAACGTGTGGAAGTAGACGTTCACGGCCGGACGGTGAGACCGAGCAGGAGCGTCCACACGCGCTCGGTCAGGCCGGTCCCTTTGCGCTGCAGACGCTCGATCCCGACGTCGAGCCGGCCGCGGCCCTGCGAGAACGAGCGTCCGAGACCGGCGGAGTACCCGACTTCCGTCGGCGCCTTGCCGATGCCGAAGGGCAGCTGCCCGCCGCGCGCACCCAGGCGAATCGGCGACGTGGCCGGGCCGAGCTCCGCGCCGGCCGACCAATTGAACGTGTCGTGCGCGCTCGGCCCGCCCGTCGAGTCGCCCGTGGCCGCGGTGCTCCAGCCGTGCCAGGCGGCTGAACCCGCGAAGATGGCTTGGGTGCCCGCGCGCCACATGATCCCACCGCCGTACGACACGGGCAGGTCGTTCTCGGCGACGGTGCGCCCGCGCAGATCGGCGCGGAGGCGTGAGTCGGAGCGCCACCACGTCGCCAGGCGCACATCGGTCGTCACGTCGAACAGCGCGCTCAGCGAGACGCCTTTTCCGCCGTACGCGATCTCGTCACGCGACGAAGATGTCCGAAAATTGACGCTGTCGGCGAAGCTGCGCGTGGCGATGATGCGCGACGAGCCGGTGAGCATATGCACGCCGGCGCCGAGCGCGATCCAGCGGCGCGGACGAATCGCCGCGGCGAGCCGCAGATCGGTGACCGCGCCGTCGCTCGTGACTTCGTCGGTGATGGCCTGGGGCGTGCCGCGCAAATCGATCGTGTCGTGGGTGACGATGCCGAACGTGCGGTCGAGGTACGTCGTGAACCCGCCGGCGATCACGACCTTGCCAAGCAGGGGCCCGCCGAGCGTCATGGCCGGAAACCGCGTGCCGCGCAGGGTGGTCTGCGTCCCAGCGGCGTCGAACGAACGCCATGACGTCCCGCTGGTCACGCTGGCGGTGGTCCGCCGGACGTCCGCCAGCGCCGCATCCATGAGCGGCGAGAACGGATCGAACGGCGCGAATGCCCCGCCGGCCGAGCGCGCACGCACGCTTTCCCACTTCCCCGGCGTGCCAAGGCCGCGGATCCCGAACTGGGAATCCTGCGCGGCCAGCCGGTTCGGCAGTGCGACGGCGAGGAACAGCGCCGCCATCAGGCCGAGACGACCCGCCGTCTTCATGGCTGACCGAACGGGAAACGCTTCACGTACGTCACGTGCAGCGACGGCTTGAACACCGTCGCGCGTGAGGAATAGAAGCGGACTTCCGTGAACGAGCCGGCCTCCGGACTCTGGCCGAGGAACAGTCCCTTCGGCGTCAGGGTGTCCTGCGCCCAGCCGCGGACGAGGTCGGTGATCTCCATCGTCACGGTGTCGGTGACTCCCGGATGTACGGTCGCGTGCCCGAACAACTGCGTCACGGCGCTGAGCGTCGACTTGCCGCCGAAATCGGAAACGATCGGGCGCGCCAGGATCTGCATCGAGTCGCTCGGCGCACCCGCGACCGGCGCGACCGGCACGAGGTTCAAGGTCGCGCGCACGACGTCGAAGCTGTCGCGCAGGAATGCGGGAATCGCGAAGCGCAGCAGGCTTCGCTCCGACGGCCCGCTGCCGACCGCGAGATTCGAGTCGATCGGCGGCGTCGGCGGATCGAACACGAAGCTGTCGAACTTCGGCGAGCGCGCCGTACTGTCGTGCTTCACGGTCGATGCGGTGTCGGGCACGGTGTAGTGATAGAACCATTTCAGCAGCGGCCCGTTGCTCACCGACTCGTTGGCGCCGAGGCTGAGGCTCGCGTTCGAGTCGGCCGCGACGCGCACGCCCAGCCCGAACTGCCCCGAGTCGGGAACGCTGAACGGCACTTTCAGCGTGTCGAGCGAGAAGTAGACGAGCAGCACCGAGTCGCTGCCGGCGATCACGAGCACGTGGCCCGCGGAGTCCGTCTGAATCGTGTCGCCCCAGATCCGGATCGTCGCGGTGTCGGTGATGAGCGGCCGGCTCAGCAGATCGCTCACGTTGACGCTGTCGATGGCCGCGGTGTTGAAATACGTGTCGAGTGAGGCGAAATCCGCCGTCGAGTCGGCGGTGAGCGGGATCTGGTAGAGCTTGACCTCGAGATTCGACGCACTGCGCTCGCGTCGGACGATCGCGAGGCGCAACCGGGAGGAGTCGACGCTGATCGGCACCGTCGTCGTGTCGGTGCCGATCGGCTTCACGCGCGTCGCGATGGTCGGAAACGTGAAGTAGGGCCGGCTCCGAATCGCCGGCAGCTCGGCCGCGGCCATGGTGCTGCCCTGATAGCGCGGCGTGTACCCGGCGAACGCCGAGTCGCGCTCGATGATCGTCAGGATCGTGTCGTGCACCTCGATGGACCCGCCGGGACAGAACTGCGGGCAGTCGCCAGGCGACGTGAACTCTTCGGTACACGCCGCCATCACGAGCAGGAACGCCGCTGCGAGCCAACGTTTCACCGGTCCAACGTCTCCTTGGTGAAGGCATCAGGCAACAATTGCGCGAGTGTCCAGCGGCGCTCGCTCGCCGGTCCCACCGATACGACTTCCAGATCGAGCCCAAACTCCGCCAGCAGCTGCCGGCACGCGCCGCACGGCGCCGCCGGCGGATCGACGTCCGTGGTGACGACGACGCGCTTCAGCTTGCGCGCGCCTCCCACCACGGCCGCGCCCAGCGCCATGCGTTCCGCGCAGATCGTCAATCCGTACGACGCGCTCTCGACGTTACAGCCGACGTAGACCGCGCCGTCCGCCGCTTCGATCGCGGCGCCCACGTGGAACTTGCTGTAAGGGGCCCACGCGTGCCGCATGGCCGCGCGCGCCCGCTCCACCAGAGCCGTCATGCGGTGACGAGGTCGTGCAGGAACGACGTTCCCGCCGCGAGGCCCGGCAGACCAAAATACTCGCCGACGGTCTGGCCCAGATCGGCGAAGGAGCGCCGCGTGCCGAGCGCGACCGGCTGGACACCGGGTCCGACGACCAGCACCGGCACGAGTTCGCGCGAGTGATCGGTCGAGGGCGTCGTCGGATCGTTCCCGTGATCGGCCGTCAGGATCACGAGATCGTCGGGCTTGAGTCGCGCGAGCAGCCGCGGGACCCACGCGTCCAGCTCCTTGAGCCCCTGATGAAATCCCGGCACGTCGTTGCGATGCCCCCACGTCTGATCGAATTCGATCACGTTCACGAAAATGAATCCCGTCTCGAGCGTCTCGAGCGCCTGCTCGATCAATCGATACGCGTCCGCGTTCGTCGGCGTGTGCGTGCTGCTGATATTCCGGCCCGCGAACAGGTCGTCCACTTTTCCAATACCCACGCGCTCGATGCCGGCGTCGGCGAGGAGATCCAGCAGCGTGGTGCCGACCGGCGCGATCGAAAAATCCTTGCGACGCGGCGTCCGGCGGTAGTCCCCCGGTTTCCCCTCGAACGGCCGGGCGATCACTCGGCTGACCGCGTATTCCCCCATCAGCATGTCGCGCGCGATCGCGCAGGCACGATACAGCTCGTCCACCCCAATCGTGTCCTCGTGCGCCGCAACCTGGAACACCGAATCGGCCGACGTATAGACGATCCACTGGCCCGTGCGCTGCTGCGCCGATCCGAGCTCGTCGATGATCGCCGTCCCCGACGCCGCCTTGTTTCCGAGCCAGCCGCGGCCGGTCCGGCGCGCGAACTCGTCGAGCAAGGCCTCCGGAAAGCCGTCGGGATACGTGGGAAACGGCTTGTCGAGCAGCACGCCGCAGATTTCCCAGTGGCCCGTCGTGCTGTCCTTCCCCGCCGATGCCGGCTGCGCGACGCCGTGCGCGGCCGTCGGGCTCCCATCACTGCTGAGACCCGCGATGCCGCCCTGACGACAGTGCCCCAACCCCAGCCGCGCGAGATTCGGCAGCGCGAGACGGCCGCCGGCCGCGGCCACCGCGCGGGCGACGTTGCCGAGCGTGTCGGACCCGGCGTCACCGTAGGCGCCGGTGTCGGGCGCCGGCCCGATGCCCAGACCGTCGAGCACGATAATCGCGGCGCGCCCGGCGCCGTAGTTCACCGGCGCACTCGCGGCAGCCGCGCGCCCAGACCCGTGAGGAACTCATGCTGGAGCTCCCCGCTCCAGTCGGCGAGCTCTTTCAGAGTGATGCGCTGCTTCGCGTCTTCGCCTACGATGGTCGCGATGTCGCCCACCTGCACTTCCAGCGTTCCGGTTTCGACCAGCGCCATGTCCATCTGCACGAATCCGACGATCGGCCGGCGCTGGCCCCGCAGCAGCACCGATGCCCCGCTCGGCCCGAGCGTGCGACGCAGCCCGTCGGCGTAGCCGCATCGCAGCGTTGCAATCACCGTATCGCGCGCGGCCGTCCAGCTCGCATTATAGCTCACGCTCTCACCGCGTTTGATCCGCCGCACGCTCAGCACGCGAGCCCGGACGCTCACCACTGGTCGCGGCTCGGCCAGCCCCTCGGCGGCCACGCCGCCGTACAGAAAGATGCCGGGCCGCACCAGGTCGAACGCGAACTGCTTGCCGCGCAGCGCCGCCGCGCTGTTCGCCACGTGCAAGAGCGTCGGACGTCGCGGCAGACGCGCAACCGCGCCGAGAAAGCGCTCCAGCTGCGCTTCCGCCGAGCCGTCCTGGCGCTCGGCGGAGTGGAAGTGCGTGTAACACCCCTCGAACGACGGCGTGTCGACGGCTTCGCCCAGCTCGTCGACCTCGTCCCACCGGACGCCGGAGCGCCCCATGCCGGTGTCGATTTCCACGTGGAAGGGGCGATCGCCGCGTGTCGTCCATTCCAGAATGCTGCCGGCGTCGCCGAGCGCCGGGGTCAGCTGGTGGCGGTCATAGTCGTCGAAGAATTGCGCGCGCGCCGGCATGAAGACGAGAATCGGTCGCGTGATGCCGGCGGCACGAAGCTCGGCGCCTTCTTCAATCGTTGCGACGCCGTAGCCCCAGGGATCGAGCGGCTCGAGGGCCTTAGATACCAGGACGGCTCCAACCCCGTACGCGTTCGCTTTGACGACAGGGAGGAGCCGCGTGCCTGCTATCTTTGCTACGGTTCGGGCGTTGTCGACGAGGGCGTCCACGTCCACTTCGACCCAGGCCTTCCCGCTCGTTGACACGCTCACAGGCGCGGGTATGATACCCGCCCCGGAGGCTAAATGCAAGGCGATTCAGCGCTTGGACGTGCTCTCGGACTCGTGCGCGAGCTGCGGCAGCGTTGCCCGTGGGACCGCGCGCAGACCCCCCAGACCCTTCGTCCCTACCTCGTCGAGGAAGTCCTGGAGCTCGATCATGCGATCGGGACCGACGACCCCGACGCGATGCGCGACGAGCTGGGCGACATGCTGCTCCACCTCGCGTTTCAAATCGTGATCGGCGAAGAGCGGTCGCAGTTCAACGCCGAGGTCGTGACGCACACACTGGAAGAAAAGATGTGGCGGCGCCATCCCAATCTGTTCGGCGAAGCGCGCTCGTCGCGGAGCGATCACGCCGGCTGGGAGCTCGTGAAGCGGCGCGAGCCGCGCGCGGGCGGCAAGCGCGGGACGCTCGCGGGTTTGCCGCCGACGCTCCCCGCGTTGCTGATGGCGTTCCGGCTGCAAGAGCGCGCCGCCGGCATCGGCTTCGACTGGCCGGATGCCGCGGGGCCTCTCGGGAAGGTCAAGGAGGAGATTGGTGAGCTGGAGAAGGAGCAAGGAGCCGGGAATCGGGAGCGCATGGAGGAAGAGCTGGGCGATCTGTTGTTCGCGGTGGTGAACCTGGCGCGCAAACTCGCGGTCGATCCGCGCGCGGCGCTCGAGAAGGCGAACGCGAAGTTCATGAAGCGCTTCCAGGGCGTCGAGAAACTGGCGGAGGAGCGCGGCCTGGAGATGGGCCGCACCACGCTGGAAGAGCTCGACAAGTTGTGGAACGAGGTGAAGACGAAAGGCGCCTAACGGGCCACCATGCGCGCCACGTTGTAGCCGCTCACGACGACCTGTGGTCGCGCGCCGCCCAGGTCGCGCACCGCGTAGCCGGCAGTGAGGACGCGTGTCTCGCCCGGCAACAACGAGACGTAGTTGTCCTCCCACAACACCGGCAACACCTCCTGGCCGCCCTTCCCTATTACCTGGAGCCGCAGGAAGAACGCGACCGACCGGCCAGGATTGCTCACCGTCACGCGTGCCTCACCCCTGCCGCCGCGCGCGGTGAATGTCGCGGTCGTTTTTACCTGCGCCGCGGGCATGTCGCGCAGTCCCGTGAGATCCGCATACGACTTGACCGGCGTCATGTACCAGGTCGACGTGTCGGCCAAGACGTCGGTCCGCGAGGAGAGCCAATAGAAATTCGTGCTGAGCGATCGACCGTCGGCACCTTTCAATCGCAGGTCCACGAAATACGCTCCCGCCGCGGTGGGCTCCGGCAGCACCAAGACGCGTGTGACGCTGTCAGCCGGAAGATCGAGCATCGTATCGCGCGAGAAGCTCACGGAGCCATCGAGGCCCAGCACGCGGGTCTCGAGACGCGCGCGCTGGAGCGCCGTGCGCTCGCCGTTCACGACCGCGACCGAGCGATCGTCATA
>DATDEZ010000150.1:0-28821 GCA_036522875.1 Gemmatimonadales bacterium
TCATCGATCAGGAATCCGCGGTCGATCAGGAAGTCACTCGCGCCTGGTCCGAGGCGGCGCACCACCTGGAGGTCGCGCGGCGCATGGGCGAGGAGCCGCCCTCGCGCGACGAGCTGCTGATCGAGCCGTCCGCGTGGCGCACGCGTCTCGCCGCGCTCGCTCGCGTCGGCTTGTCCGACGCCGAGACCGAGCAGCGCTTTCCGATCGCGCCACCCGAGCATATCGACCGCGACATCAAGCGTCTGCGCTCCATCGTCACGCAGCCGCCCTCCACCGTCATTTTGTGCGACAACGAAGGCCAGCTCGAGCGGCTCGAAGAGCTGCTCGGCACCGATCGGGCGACCCTGGCGGTCGGCGCCCTCGACGGCGGATTCATTCTGCCGGTGCTGCGCGTCCTGACGGATCACGAGATTTTCCGGCGCGCGCGGCGGCTCAGGCGACCGCGGCGCTATCGCAGCGCCGTCAGCACCGCGGCGTCGCGGCCGCTCACGCCGGGCGGATACGTCGTCCATCTCGAACACGGCATCGGCATTTATCGCGGCTTGCAGACGATCGCCGTCGGCGCCGACGGGGCGATGCTGGATGTGGCGGTGGTCGAGTACGAGGGCGGCGATCGGCTGAACGTGCCGCTCTATCGGATCGATCAGCTCGAGCCGTATCACACGAGCGGCGACGGCGACGCCCCGCCGCCGCGGCTGCACAAGCTCGGCGCGACGAGCTGGCAGCGGCAGCGCGACAAGACGCGCGCGGCGATTCGCGCGATGGCCGCGGAGCTGCTCGATCTCTACGCGCGCCGCCAGCTCGCGACCGGCTACGCGTTCCCGCCCGACACTCCGTGGCAGCGGGAGCTCGAATCCGCCTTCCTTTATGAGGACACGCCCGACCAGCGGCGCGCCTCCGACGAGGTGAAGCGGGACATGGAGCGCGCCAGACCCATGGACCGGCTGCTCGTCGGCGACGTCGGGTACGGGAAGACCGAAGTCGCGGTGCGCGCCGCGTTCAAGGCGGTACAGGCCGGGAAGCAGGTCGCCGTCCTCGTGCCCACGACGATCCTGGCCGAGCAGCACGGCCGCACGTTTCGGGAACGCCTGGCCGATTATCCCATTCGGATCGAGGTGCTGTCCCGCTTCCGCGGCGCGAAGGAGACGGGGCCACTCGTGCAGCGGCTGGCGAGTGGGGACGTCGACATCGTCATCGGGACGCATCGGCTCCTGTCGCCCGACGTGACATTCAAGGATCTCGGCTTACTCATCGTCGACGAGGAGCACCGGTTTGGGGTGCGGCACAAGGAGCGGCTCAAGACCCTGAAGCTCAGCGTGGACGTGCTGACGCTGACTGCGACGCCGATTCCGCGCACGCTCCATCTTTCGCTCGCGGGACTGCGCGATCTCGCGCTCCTCGAGACGGCGCCGAAGGATCGCTCGCCGGTACTCACGTTCGTCGAGCCCTGGGACGACGGGTTGCTCGAGGAAGCGATCGCGCGCGAGCTCGATCGCGGCGGCCAGGTCTACTTCGTCCACAACCGGATCGAGACGATCGAGACGATCGCCGCGCGCGTGCAGGCGCTCGCGCCGCGGGCACGCGTGGCCGTCGCCCACGGGCAAATGCGCGAATCCGATCTCGAGGCGGTGATGGGGCGGTTCGTGCGCGGGGAAGTGGACATCCTCGTCTCGACGATGATCGTCGAATCCGGCCTCGATGTGGCGAATGCCAACACCATGATCGTCGATCGCGCTGATCGTCTCGGTCTCGCGCAGCTCTACCAGTTGCGCGGGCGCGTCGGGCGCAGTCACCGGCGCGCGTTCTGCTACCTCCTCGTGCCCGACCTGGTCGACGCGCAGGCCGAGGAACGTTTGCAGGTGCTCGAGCATCATACTGACTTGGGATCCGGCTATCGCATTGCCTTACGAGACCTCGAGCTGCGGGGCGCCGGCAATCTGCTCGGCGGCGAGCAGTCGGGACACGTGCAGGCGGTCGGATTCGACATGTATTTGCGCTGGCTGGAAGAGGCGGTCCGCGGGTTGAAGCAGGGAAAGCCGGGAGCCGGAATCGTCGAGTCGTTCACGCCGCCGGACGTCACGCTCGACGCGCCCGCGCATTTGCCGGACGATTATGTCGGCGACGACGACACGAAGCTCGATATTTATCGGCGGCTGGCGCGGGCGGAACAACCAGGTGAGATTCAAGCCGTCCGCGACGAGCTGCGCGACCGGTTTGGCCCGCTCCCGGCGGATGCCGAGCGGTTGTTACTGGTCGCCGAGCTGCGGGCGCTTGGCGCGCGGGCGGGCCTCGAAGCGATTCTGATCAAAGGCGATGAAGCGCGGCTGACGTTCCGGCGTGACGCGACGCCGCGATTGGCGGGGTTGCAGGTCGCGCTCGAGGCCGTGCAGTTCGAAGCGGACGTGCGGCGAGCGGTGCCGCTCTCCCTCAGGCTCCGCCGGCTCGGCGGAGAGTCCATCGGGCCAGGTCTGGTGCGGGCGCTCACCGCCGTTCTGCGGGACCATCACGATTAACCGAGAAAGAGGAAAACGGATGCGACGTTCGAGTCTGGTATTGTCAGCGCTGGCTTCCACGGTCTTGTTGGCGGCGTGGGGGTGTGACGCCCTGCGGGATGCATTCTCGCCGCGGGCGGACCAGGTGGCGCGCGCGAACAACCAGACGTTGAGCGTCGATCGCGTCGCCGAATGGGCCGGCGGCAGCAAGCAGGTGCCGCTCGACCCGGTCGCGCTGAGTCGCGTCGCGTACGTCTGGGTCGATTACGCGCTGTTCGCGCAGGAGCTCGCCGCCGGGCACGACCTGCGCGACTCGGCGACCGTCATGGCGGCGATGTGGCCGGTGGTCTCCCAGCTCAAGTGGGATCGCCTCCACGACAAGATCACCGCGCGCGGCGATCTCTCGGCGCAGCAAGTGGATTCGGCCTACAACGCGGGTCAGCAGCGGATCTTCCAGCACATTCTCTTCCAAGTCCCGCCCGGCGCGCCCGACAGCATCACGGCCAAGAAGAAGCGGCAGGCGGACCAGCTGCTGCCGCAGGCGCGCAGCGCCGGTGCGCGCTTCGCGCAGCTCGCGACGCGGTACTCCGACGACCCGGGCTCCAAGACGCAGGGTGGGTCGCTCGGCCTCTCGACCCGCGGTGCGTACGTGCAGGCGTTCGAGGACGCCGCGTGGCAGCTCGGTCCCGGCGAAGTGAGTCCCGTGATCAAGAGCCCGTTCGGCTTCCACATCATCCGCCGGCCGCCGCTCTCCGAAGTGCGGGATTCCTTCAAGGTCGCGCTGCAGGATCGGATTGTGGGGCGCGCGGACTCCGTGTATCTCGACAGCCTGGCGATCCGCAAGCACATCGAAGTGTCGAGCCGCGCTCCGGCGTACGTCCGCACGGCGGTGCAGGACATGGAGACGGCGCGCACGAGCGGGCGCGTGCTGGTCAGCTATCGCGGCGGCTCGCTCCGCGAGCGGGACCTGGTGCGCTGGCTCGCCGCGCTCGACCCGCAAATTCCGCAGGCGTTGCCGAACGCGAATGACGAGCAGATCAACCAGTTCCTCAAGGCGATCACCCAGCGGCAGCTTCTCATTCAGGAAGCGGACTCCGCGAAGGTGACGCTGACGCCTGACGACTGGCAGCAGGTGCGCGCGCAGCACGACTCCGCCATCGTCATGCTGGGGACGATTCTCAATCTCTCGCCCGTGATGCTGCGGGACTCGGTCCCGACGCCGGCCGCGCGGGTCGACTTTGCGATGGCGCGCGTCAACGATTACCTCGACAAGGTGTTGCGCGGACGGGCACGCTTCTTCCCGGTGCCGCCGTTCCTCGCGGAGACCCTGCGCGATCGCGCGCGCTGGAGCGTGGATGAAGCGGGCGTCCGCCGGGCGCTCGAGCGTGCGCAGGAGCTCCGCGGCGATTCGACGCGTGCGCCGGGCGCGCAGGGTGCGCCTGGTGGACCGCAGAACGCGCCGCGCATGGTCCCCGCGCCGGGGCCGGCGCCGGTGGATACGACGCACCCCGCGCCGGGAGCGCGGCAGCCGCGATGACGCGGACGCTCGTCCTGCTCGCGCTCTGCGCTGCGGCCGGCACGGCGGCGGCGCAGCAGTCGCAGGACCAGCCGGTCGATCGGATCGTCGCGGTCGTCGGCACGAAGCCGATTCTCGCCTCGCAAATCCAGGAAGAGATGGTCCAGGCGCAGGCGCAGGGCCAGACGATTCCCGCGGATTCCGCCGGCCGCGAGTTGATGCGGCACCAGATTCTCGACCGGTTGATCGAGCTGGAGATTCTGGTCCAGCAGGCGCAGCGCGATACGACGATCAAAGTCACGGACCAGGAAGTGCTGGACCAGGTAGAGCAGACGTATCAGAACGTCCGGAAGCAGTTCGCCTCCGAGTCCGAGTTCCGCGATCAGATCCGCCAGGCGCGATTCGGCTCGGTGGAGGAGTGGCGGCGCTGGCTCGCCGACCAGCAGCGGCGCGAGCTGTACGCGCAGCGCCTGATCGAAGCGCAGCGGCAGAAGGGGAAGCTCAGGCCGATTCCGCCCACCGACGCGCAGATGCGCGAGTTCTGGGAGCAGAACAAAGGACAGCAGCCGAAGCGGCCCGCCACGATTTCGTTCCGCCAGATCGTGATCAAGCCGGTGCCGGATTCGGCGGCGCGCGCGCGCGCGCTCGCCCGCGCCGAGTCGCTCGTCGTCGAGCTGCGGCACGGCGCCGATTTCGGCAACGCCGCGAAGCGGTTCTCGGCCGACAGCGTGTCCGCGAGCCAGGGCGGCGAGCTGGGATGGTTCCGGCGCGGCGTGATGGTAAAGGAATTCGAGGACATGGCGTTCCGGCTACGGCCGGGCGAGATCTCGCCGGTGGTCGAAACCCCCTTCGGCTTTCACATCATCAAGGTGGAGCGCACGCAGCCCGCCGAAGTCCTCGCCCGCCACATCCTGATCATGCCGGACATCAGTCCGGCGCAGGTCGAGCGGGCGCATCGTCTCGCCGATTCCCTGCACGACGCGATCGAGCACGGCAATCTCGGGCCCGGCACGTTCGACTCGCTGGCCAATCGCTTCGGCGACCCGCAGGAATCGAAGCTCGCCGAGGAGGCGTCCGTCACCGATCTGCCGCCCGACTATGCGCAGGTCTTGAACGTCGACACGACGCTCGGCCTCAAGCCGGTCATCGCGCTCGCCAAGGACGGCCCGCGGCCCAAGTTCGCGGTCGCCGAAGTGACCGCACGCCATCCCGCCGGTGACGTCACGTTCGACGACGTCAAACTGAAGATCCGGCAATCGCTGAGCGATCAGCTCGCGATCCGGCACTTCATCGATCAGCTGAAGAAACAGACGTACGTCGACATCCGGCTCTAACATGACGACGCCGAGACCGCGGTTGGCGGTCGCCGTGGGCGATCCGCGTGGAATCGGACCAGAAGTCGTGCGCAAGGCGCTGCGCCAGCCGATCAACGCCGACGTGCGGATCGTCGGCGGATGGGAAGACGCCGCGCCCAACGACGCGGCGGCGGGAAAGGTCGCGGCGGAGGGGATCGAAGCTGCCGCACGGCTTGCGCTGGCCGGCGACGTCGATGCGATCGTCACCGGGCCGGTTCACAAGATCGCGCTGAACGCGGCGGGCTATCGCTACCCCGGCATCACCGAATTCCTGGCCCATCTTGCCGGCGACGTGCGCGTCGCCATGATGATGGCGACCGGCCGGTTGCGCGTCGTGCTCGTGACCACGCACATCTCGCTCCGCGACGCGCTCGCGTCCATCACGACGGAGCGGATCGTGCAGGCCGGCCAGATCGCCACCGAGGCGCTGCGGCGGTGGTGGGGCATCGAGGCACCGCGGTTGGCCGTGTGCGCGCTCAACCCGCATGCCGGCGAGGGCGGTCTGTTCGGCGACGAGGACCAGCGCGTCCTGAAGCCGGCAGCGCAGGCGCTGGGCGCGGCGGGACCGTTGCCCGCCGATACCGTCTTCGTGAAGGCGCTCCGCGGCGAATTCGACGCCGTGCTGGCGCCCTACCACGACGTCGGGATGACGGCGGTCAAGGTCTCGGGCTTCGGGACCGGCGTCAACGTGACGCTCGGCCTGCCGTTCATCCGGACGTCCCCCGATCACGGCACGGCGTTCGACATCGCGGGGAAGGGAATCGCGGACGCCGGGTCGATGCGTGCCGCACTGGAGCTGGCGGTGGAGCTGGCGCTCTCGCGGAAGGCGGAGGCGCCCGCGTCCCGTTAGGGCAGCGGCTCCGCGGCGTGGGTCGTGGCCGGCCAGACCCGTACGCTTCCGACGCGCCGGCCGTCCATTTTCAGAATCTCGAACGTCGCTCCCTGCAGGCTCACGCGGTCACCCACCTTGGGGAGCCGGCCCAGCTGTCCGAACAACACGCCGCCGATCGTCGTGTAGTCGCCGCCGTCCACATTCAGCTTGAGCAGACGATTCACCTCGCCGATTTCGGTGTTGCCGCTGAGAATCGGCACGCCGCTGCCGGGCGTCGCACCCGCGCTCGGCGCCGGGGCGGGCGCCTTGTCGTATTCGTCGTAGATCGGTCCGACGATCTCCTCGAGCAGGTCTTCCATCGTCACCAGGCCGGCGGTGCCGCCGAATTCGTCGAGGACGATCGCGAGATGCACCTTCTGCCGCTTCATGTCGGCGAGCACGTCTTCCACTTCCCGCGTGCCCGGCACGAAGAACGCGGGCCGCGCGATGTCCTGGACCGGCGCGTCCGAGCCCGAGAGGAGGCCGCGCAGGATGTCCTTGGCGTGCACGATCCCGACGACGTCGTCGAGCGAGTCGCCGGTGACCGGGTAGCGCGAGCGGCCCGCCGCGGCGACGCGGTCCGCCGCTTCCGCGAGCGACGCTCCGGCCGGGAGCGCGACGATTTCGGTGCGCGGCGTCATCACCTCGCGCGCGTTCTTCTCGCTGAATTCGAAAACGCCCTCGAGCAGGCGCGCGTCCCCGGCTTCCATGCCGCCGGTCTTGCGGCTCTGCTCGACCAGCATGCGAATCTCTTCCGGTGAATGCACGCGATCGAGCTGCGGATTGCTGCTCGTGATGCCGAGCAGCCGCAGGACGAGACGGGCGCTCCAGTTCAGCACGAAGTTGAACGGCCGCGTGATCCACGAGAACGCGATCAGCGGCGTCGCAACCCAGCGGCTCGTCGCCTCGGGGTACGTGATGGCCCACGCCTTTGGCGTGAGCTCTCCAAAGACGACGTGGAGGAAGGACACCGCGGCCACGGCGACCACGGAGGCGACGCCGCCGCGGGCGAGGAAATCGAGGGCGGGCGGCAGCGCGGCGAACCAGCCGCGAAACAGATGGGCGACGGTGTCCTCCGCGACGAAGCCGAGGAGGATCGACGTCAGCGTGATGCCGAGCTGCGTGGCGGAGAGCAGCCGATACAGGTTGCCGAGGGCCTTGCGGACGATCCGCGCCTTGGCGTCGCCGCGGCGGATCATGGCCTCGATGCGCGTGCGGCGCGAGGCGACGAGCGCGAACTCGGCGGCGACGAAGAAGGCGTTGATCGCCACCAGCGCCACGATGGCCAGCAGGCGGAGAGCCAGGACGTTCACGGCCTAATAGTATTAGATTTGCGCCGAGGACACATCCGTGCTTCCCGCTGAAGCCCACTGTACGTATCGCGCGCCGCTCAACGTCGAGACTCGACGGCGTCTGACGCTCGCGCTCGCGATCACGGCCGTCGTCATGCTGGTCGAGCTCGTGGGCGGCTGGCTCGCCGGCTCGCTGGCCCTGCTCGCCGACGCCGCGCATATGCTCGCCGACGTGGCGGCGCTCGCATTGGCCCTGTTCGCCGCCTGGATCGCGCAGCGTCCCGCCACGCCGCAACGGTCGTTCGGCTACATGCGGCTCGAGATTCTCGCGGCGCTCGCGAACGGCGCCGTGTTGTTCGCCATCGCGATCGGCATCGGCGCGGAGGCGTGGCAGCGGTTTCGCAATCCACCCGCGGTGAATGGCGTGCTGCTGATCGGCGTCGCGGCGGTCGGATTCATCGCGAACTTTGGCGCCACGCTCATCCTGCATCGCGGTCACGAGCATTCCCTCAACCAGCGCGGCGCCTACCTCCACGTCCTCAGCGATCTGCTCGGATCCCTCGGCGCGCTGATCGCGGGGGTGATCGTCATCGCGACCGGCTGGACCCTGGCCGATCCGATGATCTCCGTCTTGATCGGGATACTCGTGCTAGGGAGCGCGTGGCGACTCGTGAAGGAGAGCAGCGACGTGCTGCTCGAAGCCACGCCGTCCCACATCGCGCTCGCCGACGTGCACGACCGCATCGCGTCCGTTCCGGGCGTCGAATCGGTACACGATTTGCACTTGTGGACCGTCACGAGCGGCGTCGTGGCGATGAGCGGGCACCTCGTGGTGAAGAATCCCACGGACAACCAGCCTGTGCTCGAGGCCGTCCAGCATCAGATGCGGTCCCTGGGGATCCAGCATGTCACGGTGCAGGTGGAGCGGGAGCCGACGTGTGACTAACGACAGGGGCGGCATAGGGCGGCAATGGGCGGCAACCGTTGCCGCCTTGTGCCGCCCTATGCCGCCCGTTTATACTGCGCCCCTCATTCAGGGGACCGTAACTCGGTGAAGATCCGCAACATCGCTATCATCGCCCACGTCGATCACGGCAAGACGACTCTGGTGGATCAGATGCTTCGCCAGGCCGGCGTCTTCCGCGCCAACCAGCACGTCGCCGAGCGGGTCATGGATTCCAACCCACTCGAGCGTGAGCGCGGTATTACGATCCTGGCGAAGAACACTTCGGTTCGGTGGGCCGACACGAAAATCAATATCGTGGACACGCCGGGACACGCCGATTTCGGTGGTGAGGTCGAGCGCATCCTGCGGATGGTGGACGGCTTCCTGCTGCTCGTCGACGCGGCGGAAGGCCCGATGCCGCAGACGCGCTTCGTCGCCGGGAAAGCGCTGGCGCTGGGACTCAAGCCGATCGTGCTGGTCAACAAGATCGACCGGCCCGACGCCGAGCCGATGCGCGTGCACGACGAGGTGCTGGAACTGCTGATGGATCTCGACGCGTCGCACGAACAGTTCAGCTGCCCGTTCCTTTATACATCGAGCCGGGCAGGGACCGCGACGCTCGAGCTGAAGGATCCGGGCACGGACTTGAAACCGCTGTTCGAGACGATTCTCGGGACGATTCCGCCGCCCAAAGGGGCGACGAACCAGAGCGGGCCGTTCCAGATGCTGATCTCGACGCTCGACTACTCGTCGTACCTGGGACGCATCGGGATCGGACGGATCGAGCGCGGCCAGGTGCGCGTGGGCGACACGGTGGCGTTACTGCCGATCGGTGAGCCGGGTCCCGTAGGGGACGGCAAATTCGAGCAGGCGCGCATCGTGAAGCTGTTTGCGTTCGAGGGGCTCGAGCGCGCGGAGATCGAGACGGCGGCAGCCGGCGAAATAGTCGCGGTCGCCGGGCTCGCGGGAGTCGAAATCGGCAAGACGGTGACCGCGCCCGATCATCTCGATCGCCTGGCGGGCATCGCGGTCGAGGAGCCGACGATTTCGGTCGACTTCCTCGTGAACAACTCGCCGCTCGCGGGCCGCGAGGGGAAGTTCGTGACCGGGCGGCAGCTGCGCGAGCGGCTCTATCGCGAGCTCGAGCGCAACGTCGCGCTGCGCGTGGAGGATACGGACACTCCCTACGCGTTCACGGTCTCGGGCCGTGGCGAGCTGCACCTCGGCATCCTCATGGAGACGATGCGGCGCGAGGGCTACGAGTTCCAGGTCAGCCGGCCGCGGATCATCCCGCGGGAGGGTCCGAACGGCGAGCGCCTGGAACCGTACGAGGAGCTGATGATCGACTGCCCCGAAGGCTATGTCGGGGTGGTGATGGAGAAGCTGGGGCCGCGCCGCGCGACCATGCTGGACATGAAGAATCCCGGCCTGGGTATGGTGCGGATGCGCTTCAAGATCCCGGCGCGCGGGCTGCTGGGGTATCGTTCGGAGTTCTTGACGGACACGCGGGGGACCGGGATCATCCACCACCGCTTCTTCGAGTACGATTTGTGGGCCGGCCCCTTGTCGGGGCGGAACCGTGGCGTCATGGTGGCGGACCGGGAGGGCGAGATCGTGGCGTATGCCCTCTTCAATCTTCAGGAGCGCGGTACGATGTTCGTACAGCCGGGCGACCCGGTGTACGAGGGGATGATCATCGCGGAGCATGTGCGCCCGGGCGACCTGGACGTGAACGCGACGAAGGAAAAAAAGCTCACGAACATGCGCACGACGGCGGCGGAC
Organism: Gemmatimonadales bacterium; assembly: GCA_036522875.1. Classification (GTDB taxonomy): domain Bacteria; phylum Gemmatimonadota; class Gemmatimonadetes; order Gemmatimonadales; family GWC2-71-9; genus 20CM-2-65-7. The sequence continues at coordinate 10,255 of DATDEZ010000150.1, forward strand.
GAGATGATTATCTTGGAGCCGCCACGGGAGATAACCTTGGAGCTGGCGCTGGAATACATCGAGGACGACGAGCTGATCGAAGTGACGCCGTCCTCGGTGCGGTTGCGCAAACGCCTGCTGGGTGCGACGGAGCGTCGTAAATTGGCCCGCAGCGAGAAGCGGGCGCTGTCGGAGGAGTAAGTCGGGTCCCCGGAGTTTCTGGCACAAACCTCAGCCGGAGGTGGCAATGCTGGCCCGCGAGACGTCGATGGCCTGGTCGCTCAAGCGCAGGAGCGACGACGTCGACGAGGAGTTCGGAGAATTCGAAGAGGACAAGGAACTCGACGAAGACTTCGATGACGAGCTGGATGAGGACGAACTCGACGATGAGGATGTCGACGAAGACGATTACGACGACCTCGACGACGAGTTCGACGACGGCGACGAGGACGAATTCCGGCCCAAGAAGGGACCAAAGCGGGAGTGGGAGTAGCAGTGCAAGGCGCCGAGACGCCTCTTGCAACTTGGCGTCTTGGCGTCTTGCAACTCGGAGCGGGCCTGTAGCTCAGGTGGTTAGAGCGCACGCCTGATAAGCGTGAGGTCGGTAGTTCAACTCTACCCAGGCCCATGGTGTGAAAAAAGAAACTGCCCCGTCCACCGATCATGCGGTCGACGGGGCTCTCATATTCCAGCTCGATTGGCACAGCCGCCAGCCACCGCCCGCGATCGCGAGCGCGCCGACGTAGCCCGGCGCGGGCTGCAAGTGATAGAGCGACCACGCTCCCGTGAAACGGGCGAGCGGCATCGACAAGCCGTCGCCGCGCGCCTTCACGTAAGCCTCCTGCATCGTCCAGCTCCGGAGAAACGCTTCGCCGCGCAGGTGACTCGGCATGGTGCGCAAATAGTCGCCTTCGGCGTCCGAGAGCACGTCACGCGCGATCGCGAGGTAGTCGGAATCCGCCGAGACGTGCTCGACGTCGACGCCGACGTCGGCGCCGTCCGCGATCGCGACGAGGGCGAGGTCCGCCGCGTGCGACAGGTTGAATCGCAAGGGGCTCTCGAGCTCGGCACTCAGCGCAGGTTTGCCGTACTCGTTGTAGACGAAGCGGATCTCCCGCGACGGCAGCGCCAGATAGTCGCCCAGAAGCCGGCGCAACGCGCCGCGCGCGACGATAAAGCGCCGCCGGTCGCGCTCCTGCCGAAAGCGCGCGCTGCGGCTGCGCTCGTCCGCCGAGAGGGTCGCGAAGAGTGCCTCACGGGTCTCGGCCGGTGCCTCCAGGCTGATGGCCCAACTGTGCACCTCGCGCGCTTGCATTACGGCCGCCCGCTCACGCGCATCGGCTGGCGTTGCCAGTAGGTCAACGATCGCCAGAGCCACTCGACGGGGCCAAAACGAAAGCGTCGCAGCCACCAGACGCTGAGTGGAATCTGAATCAGAAAGATGGCAACCGTGAGCAGCAAGCCCAGCGCCGCGCTCACGCGGCCAAACAGCTCGAAGCCGAAGCTATAGAAGATCGCGGTACAGACGAGCGACTGCAGCAGATAGTTGCTGAGTGCCATGCGTCCGACCGCCGCGAGCGGGGCGAGGCGGCGCCGCCAGGTCTCGTCCTGCGTCACGAGGGCGATAGTCGATGCAAACCAAAGCGTGAGAGCGGGCGCGCCAAAGACCAGACACAGCCGCCCCACGTTCTGCACGACCGAGTCGGGATCGGGGTCGAACGATCCGCCGATCGCAAAGGCGGCGTTTCCGACGATGCCGATCAGGAATCCCCAGCGCTGCACGCGCCGCAGCAACCCCCGATTGGCGGCGACGTCGTGGAAGATCTTGCGGCGGCCCGCGAGGAGCCCGAGCAGGAACATCGCCAGGATGAACGCGTCGTCGGAGTCCGGCATCAGGTCCCGAGGCAGCTCGCGCGCGCGCAGGGCGACCTGCTCCCCGTAGGTGCCGCGGCTGTAGATGCGCCGCATATCGTCCATACTGTCCTGACCGTCTTCCCCCTCCTCGTAGCCAACCCACTTCTGGACGGCAGGACTCGTGTGGCCGGTGATGGCCGAGTACGTCGTGAGGCCATAGAACACCACGGGAATCGCGAACAGCAGCGCAGCCGAGAGCAGCAGCGCCCTGGCCGAGCGATGGCGGAACGGCAGGAGCAGGACACCCAGCTGCGCGTAGTCGTGGAGGATGTCGCCGTCCCACACGAGCAGCGAATGCGCGATGCCGATGAGAAACAAGACGGCGAGGCGCCGCGCATATAGCGGAAGGAAGCGCGCGCCACGCGCTTCCGCCCGCAGCATCTGCACCGCCAGGCCGAGACCAAAAAGCAGCGAGAACAGTGTCTTGAATTTTTCCTGCGCCACGAACAGGATGATCCGGTCCACGACGCCGTGCGCGGGCAGATCCTCCGCGTGGTTGAACAAGCCCATGTTGACGATGAGGATGCCGAGGATCGCAACGCCGCGCAGGACGTCGATGGCGTCGATCCGCTCCTGGCCGGGCACGGGCCCGACCCCCGCGGCGGTTCGGGCCGAGGACATGATCGTCCGGGGCGGGGCGGCCATCAGCTGGTGATCAGGCGCACGGGGTCGGCCATCGCGACGACCAGCTCGCGCGTTCCCTCGAAGGGCTCACGCGCGTGTGCGGTGCGCACATTGTCCACGAGCAGCAGGTCGCCGGGCTGCCACGGCTCGCGCCGCGTGTTCGCCTCGTATGCCGCGTTGATCTGTTGGACGACGTCGGGGCCGATCGGCTCGCCATCGCCGAACCGCGTGTTGAACGGCAACCCGTCTTCGCCGTAGACGTCCACGAGATACTCCCGCACCTCGGGTGCCAGCGTCCATTCGTTGAGGAATGCGATCTGGTTGAACCAGCAGCGCCGCCCGGTGACGGGGTGGCGGACAATGGCGTTCCGGAGCTGCCGCGTGTGCAGCACGCCGTCGCGCCATTCGAAATCGATCGCGTGCGCGCGGCAATAGCTCTCGATGATCCGGTGGTCGCTCGTGCCGAACGCCTCGGGGAGCGAGGCGCCGATGTCCTCGTTGTAGGTCCGGACCAGCTGCCAGCCCACGCGATCGAAGCGATCGACCAAATCAATCGGCAACGCATCGAGGATCGTCGCTGCATCGGCCAGTGTCGTGGCGCCGTTCGCGAGCGGGGCCGTGAGGCACGCGAACAGCATCAGCGACGGCGGCTCGAGCACGTAGCTGAGCTCGTGGTGCATGCACATCGGCTGGTTCGGCGGCCATTGCGACGCGGAGTAGACGCCCTGCGCGTACTCCTTCCGGGGCGCGAATGCCTCACGCTCCGTTACGAGCGCGCCGAATGACCGGAACGTCGCCTCGACCTGTCCGGGCGATTGCAGGTCGAGTCCGCGAACGTACAACGAGCCGTGCTCCGCCACGAACGCCCGGAGCGCTTCGGGATCGGCTATCGCATCGGCGTACAGAATGGGAGACCGGCCCGGCTGAATCTCGACGCCGGGAACTCCGGCTGCGGAAGAAGTCGTCATGGCGTCCTCCTGGTCGCACAGCTGCCACTCGCGGCGAGTACGGTGCGTGGGCCCGCCTGCACGCCGCGCTCATCGATCAGTGCGGCCTGATCGGCGAGCGCCGGAGCGCCCGCGATGTCCTTGAAAGACAGCGCGCGGTTGAGGGCCACCGCGAGCTTGACGGCGGACAGCGACGTGCCGCCGAGCTCGAAGAAGTTGTCCCGCCTGCCGACCCGACCGGTCGGGATGCCGAGAATCCTGGCCCATGCGTGGGCGAGCCATTGCTCGGTTGGCGTCGCAGGCGCGTCGGTCTCGGGCGCGCGTGCGTCCAGATCGCGCGCGAGGGCGGTCAACGCTTTGCGGTCGATCTTGCCGTTCTCGGTCAGCGGCAGCTTGTCGCGGGCATGGATCGCCGACGGGACCATGTAGGCGGGGAGCGTCGCGGCGATCTGCTCGCGCAATGTGTCGGGAGGCGGCAAGTCGTCGCCCGAACAGAAGGCCACGAGATGCTTGCTCTGGTCCGCCGCTTCGGTCACCACGACCGCCGCCTGACGCACGCGCGGGAGCTGGAGCAAGCGGTTTTCGATTTCTCCGATCTCGATGCGAAAGCCGCTGATCTTGACCTGGGAGTCCTGGCGTCCGAGAAACTCGAGCTTGCCGCCGGGCAGCCAGCGCCCGTAGTCGCCGCTGCGGTACAGCCGTTGCCCCGGGCGGTGCGGATCGGGAAGAAATGCCCGCTGGGTTCGCTCCGGGTCGTTGATGTAGCCGCGGCCGACACACACACCCGAGAAAACGATTTCGCCACTCTCCCCCGGGGCGACGGGCTCGAGGTGCTCGTCGACGACATGGACGTGCACGTTGTTGATCGGACGGCCCAGCGGGACGGACGCCTCCTCGGGGACACAATCCATGATCTCGTGATTCGTGTCGTCGGACGTCTCGGTGAGGCCGTACGCGTTGACGAGCTTGATGCCGGGCTGAACCGCGAACCAGCGCTGCACGAGCTCCTTCTTGAGCGCTTCGCCGGTCGCCACGACGTAGCGGAGGTCTTTCAGCTCGCGCGGCTGCGCCGCCAGCGACGACACGAGGACCTCGAGGTAGGACGGCACGACCTGGAGCACGTTGACGCGCGCGTCCACGAGCCTGTCGAGGAAGCGACCGGCGTCGAGGATGATCTCTTGCTCGATGATGATCGTGCGGCCGCCCACGAGGAGTGCAGACAGCAGCTGCCAGAGAGAAATGTCGAAGCACTGGGGCGCCGTTTGCGCGACGACGGTTCCTTCGCCGATGTGCAGGTCGTCGATCTTGGCGAAGAGGTGGTTGAGCATGCCGGCATGCTCACACATCGCGCCCTTGGGCTCCCCCGTGGACCCGGATGTGAAGTAGATGTAGGCGAGCTGGTTCGGCGCGACCGGAACCGCGAGATCGTCCTCGGGCCAGGGCTCTTTGGAGGCCGCATCGATGAAGAGCGTGTCGATGGCGGAAAGGGCGCCGAGCGCCTGCTCGAGCATGGTCGTGCTGCCCGGCTCCGTCACTACCAGGCGGCAGCCGGAACGCGCGAGGGTGCGCGCGATGCGGTCGGCCGGAAAGCCCGGCTCGATCGGCAGGTAGGCGCCTCCGGCTTTCAAGATCGCGATCACCGCCGTCAGCCAGTCGAGATTGCGCTCCGTCACGACTCCGACGACGCCTTCGCGGGTGAGTCCGCGCGATACCAGCGCGCGCGCCAGGCGGTTGGCGCGCGCGTTGAGCTGGCGATAGGACAGCTGCCGATGACCGTGCTCGGCGGCGATCGCGGTGGGGCGCTCGCGCGCGCGCTCCTCGAACAGCTCGTAGGCGCGGCGGTCGGGCAGCGTCCGGCTCGGCCCCGAGACTTTCACAGCATCCTCGCGGGGTTGCCGCCCCAGTGCGAGCGCGGCGGGACGTCCTCGCCCTTCATGAGGAATGAGTCCGCGGCGACGACCGCGCCGTCGCCGATCGTGATGTCGTAGTGCACGAACGCGCCCACGCCGATCGTGCAGCCCGCGCCGAGCGTAGCGCGACCGGACTTGTAGGTGCCGTCTTCCTGGGAATCGCATTGCACGATGCTGCGCTGATTGAGCGCGCAGTCGTCGCCGATGACCGTCAGCGTCGGTTCGGAGATGAACACGCCGTCGTCGAACAACCGCCGGCCGATGCGGACGCCGATCAGCCGCCACAGCACGCTCTTGAACGGCGTACCGTCGAACAGGTGGAGGAAGTGGATGGGGTGCAGCTTCCAGATCCGCTCGACCCACCAGAAGCGCGGATCGTAGACGGAGCAAATGCGGGGCGGCGGCGGGCTGAGTGCTTCGAAGAGGCCTTCGACCGACGCGTAATAGATCGCCGCGACGACGGCGCTGAGCGCGATGAGCACGGCGGTGACCGCGTGCCCCAGCATGTTCGAACAGAGCTCGAGCGCGACCAGATCGATCGCGGTCATCAGGAACAGACCCAGCCAGCGGGTAAGCAGGAAGATGCCGATCGTCCCGCGGTTGAATCGATTCTTGGCCGCCAACCCGCGGCGCAGCGCGTCTCCGGTCCGCAGATGGTCGAACCGGCTGTCGCGTTCGACGGAGCGCGGGATCTCGAAGGCCGGCGCGCCCAGAAGGCCGACCCCTTCGCGCAGCTTGCCGTCGATCGGCACCATGACCTTGGTCGCGAGCAGGCAGTTGTCGCCGGTTCGGCCACCGGACGGATAGTTGACGTAATTCCCCACGAAATTCCGCGCGCCGATCGTCGCGCGCGACACCCGGAACGACGTGCTCGAGAACTCGTCATTCACCACACTCAGGCCGTCGGCGACCATCGTGCCCGTTCCGACGGACGTGAGAAACGGGTTCGCGGTCTTGACCTCGGAGCCGAAATTCGAGCCGGTTTGCTGGACCGGCCGGAGCCGCCAGCCGAGCAGCTCGAGGTAGTGCACGATGTACGAGCTGTCGCCGAACAACAGCGGCAGGAATTCCGTTCTGCCGAGCGCCGCGATGATGCGGTGCACGGCGTAATGGAAACCGTAGAGCGGATACACGACGCCGGGCGCGACGAAGTGACGCAGCAGGCGAGGCACGATGGCGATCGCCAGCATGCTGCAGAGCACGGTCCCCGCGAACAACGCCACCGAAAACACCAGCGCCTGAAGAACGAGGCCGTGCACCAGGGCGGCGACACCAAGAAACAGCAGGCTGAGGCCGCCCTCCACCATCGGGCCCCACAAGAGCAGGATCCCGAGCAAGCTGAAGAGGCCCGATGCCGCGCGGCGGGCGCGAGCGCAGGACGCAGGAGGCACCGTGGCATAATTCGTCTCGGTGCGCTGCGCCGGAGAGCCGTGCCACCGCTCGCGCGCGGGGACGATCTGGCCGGTCAGCAGCGCCGAGGAGTGGCCGAGCTGCGCGTGGTCGCCGATCACGGTGCCGATGTCGAGCACGGACATCTCGCCGACGTAGGCGTCGCGGCCGATCGTGACGGGGCCGATGTCGATCCGGCCTGCCTCGGCGCGATAGCCGCTGAAGACGGCTTCGCGGCGAATCACGGCGCCCGCGCCGATCGTCAGCAGGTCCGTGCAGGTCGGAATGCGCCGTGACAGGATCAGTGCGCCCGGCCCGATCTTCGCGCCGAGTGCCCTGAGGTAGAGGGCGTACAGGGGCGTACCGACGAACAGGTGAACCGCGGGGTTCGAGCGGAGGAGCGTTTTGACGATCCAGAAACGGACGTACGCGAGGCTCCACAGGCGAATGCGCCGCGCCTCCCATTTGCCGATGAGCGCCCACTTTGCCACGATCGGTGCCGCGCACATGACGAAGAACGCGAGGCTGCTGAACGCGACCAGACGCCCATAGATCGCGAGTCCGCTCGCTGCCGCCGCGATCCAGCGATAGCCCGCGACGCCGGCAACGACCGCCAGGTACGTGTAGCCGAGGTAAAACAGGATCTGCAGCAAACCACAGAGCACGTACTCGCGGCCGCGCGTGGGTGTCGGCGCCTCGACGCTCGGCGCACGGGGCGAAACGGCAGGGCCGGGCACTGGTCTGGCGTCCGCGACGGCGGCGGCCAGCGCGCGGATCGTCGGGTGGGAGTAGACGTCCTTCATCGACACCGCCGGGAGGTCGCCGCGCTTCCGCACGCGGGCGCAGAACTGCGCCATCACCAGCGAATCGGCGCCGAGCTCGTTGAAGAAATGGCTGTCGACCGGCGCCTGCGCGACGCACAGGACGCCCGCCAGCAGCTCGGCGAATGCTCCTTCGACGCTCTCGGCAACGGCGGCGGTCATCGCACCGTCTCGAAGAAGAAGTCGGAGATGCGACGATCCCGGCCCGCGGCGACCGCCTGATCGTAGACCCACTTCCCGAGGGCAACGTCGAGAATCCCCATCCCGAAAGGCGAGAAGATGATCGGCCGGCCCGGGCTCACCGAGCGGCGCCCCAGCATGACGTCGGCGAGCGTGCCGGTCACGAAATCCCGGTTCCCCGTCTGCTGCTCAGTGAGATGCGCGGAGGTGTCGGCTTTCATCACGTGATCGACGTCGTCGACCACGTTCTGGGATTGCAGCAGCACCGCGGGTGCGAGATCGCGCAGCGAGATGTGAAGCACGGTGGGGTTATGCGCGAACAAGGCCGGATCGGTGACGTGCGGCCGCGCGGCGACGGTGGTGAAGACGATGAGGTCGCACGCGGGCAAGAGTTCCGCGACGTCGTGCACCACGGTGACCGCACGATGCCGATCGGTCCGGCACGCGGTCGAGAACTTCTCGCTCTCGCGCGGCGACTTGTCGTGCAAGAGCACTTCGTCGATCATCCAGCCGGTGTCGATGAAAAAGTCGTAGACGTAGCGGGCGATCAGACCGGTACCCACGATGCCCAGGGTGCGGACGCGACGTGTTCGACAGCCTCCGGCGGCCAGCCAGTCGGCAGCCAGCACCGCCGACGCGGCCGTGCGCGCGGCCGAGATGATCGAGCTCTCGAGAATGGCGAACGGATAACCGGTGTCGTAGCTGTTGAGCACGAGCACCGCCGACGCGCGCGGGAAGCCCTGCTCGACGTTTCGCGGGTAACTGGCGATCCACTTCATGCCGGCGACGTGAAAGCCGTCGCCGACGTACGCCGGCAACGCGATGATCCGGCAGTCGGGCTTGTCTGGAAAACGGAGGAAGTTGCTGTCCGGATTGACCGACTGTCCCCGCGCGTGCGCGAGGTAGGCGTGGCGCACCACCTCGATGCATTCCGCGCGATGGCCGCGAATGATGTCGGAGACCGTCTTGCCGTTGATGATCGAGAGCGGGAAGTCCATGGTCGTCATTCGAGTTTCGTCACCCAGATGGGATCGAAGACCGAGTCGAGGTACGCGGTGCCGCGGTCGGCGCACAGGAACAGTACGGTCGGCTCCTTGCTCGTCCCGCCGGACATCCGCGAGGCATAGCGCTTCACGGCGGCGTAGGCCGTTCCACTCGAGCCGCCGGCGAACAACCCGTGCGTAAACAACAGCTCTTTGCACGCCGCCACGGTCTCGCGCTCGGGGATCAGGACCACGTCGTCGATGTTCGCCTGCGACAACAGCGGCGGCACGATACTCGAGCCGACGCCGGGGATGTGGCGCTTGCGGGGCGCGTCGCCGAAGATCACCGAGCCCTGCGTATCGACGGCGATGATGCGGACGTTCGGGAAATGCTCCTTGAGCCGACGCGACACGCCGGCGATGGTGCCGCCGGTGCTGACGCCGATGAACACGTAGTCGAGCGACTCGAACTCGGCGCAGATGTCGCCCGCCGTGAGCTCGTAGTGCGCCTCGACGGCGTCAGGATTGCCGTACTGGTTCGTCCAGTACGCGTTCTGGACCGTGTCACACAGCAGCCGCACCATTTCCAGCCGCGTCTTCAGATACCCACCGGTGTCGTCGCGATCCTCGACCTTCACCACGATCGGACAGAGGCGCCGCAGGAACGATTCGTAGGTGGCCGAGATGTTGGGGTCGATCACCGGAATGAACCGGATGCCGACGAGCCGGGTGAACGCCGCGAGCGCGGAGGCGAAGTTGCCCGACGACGATTCCACGATCGTGGTCGCCTCGCAGATCTCACCGCGGTCGGCGGCGCGCTTGAGGATCCAGAACGCCGGGCGGTCTTTGATGCTGCCGACCGGGTTCACATACTCGAGCTTCGCGAACAGGTTCATGCCTGCCACGGGAAGACGCACGTGTGGCGTCGGCCGCAACGTGCGGCGGAGCTGCGTCAACCGGGCAACGAGGCTGGAGGGTGCCGGCGGCGTCGACGAGCGCTCTTTGCCCGGAGCGGACGGCGCGACGTCCGGCAGCGGGCGGCTCGGAACCGAGGGCGGGGCCGACGCGCGCATCAGAACTCCGCCCCGGTGGTGAGCCGGGCGACCAGGTAGGTGGGCCGCGGCAATGCGACACGCACCTGTTCGTTGACGATGCTGCTGTACTCGACGTATGGGCCCACGTAGACGTGCGGCGTGAGATGGACCGTGAGCCAGGCACTGGCGCTGAGGCGATCAAGCCCCGCGCGCGGAACCCCCGCGTACGCGTCGTTGAACGTCGCCGACGCCCAGCCTGCCGCCAGCGCGCCGCCGAGCTTCAGCGACCCGGACGCCGAGCGCTCGGTCGTGACGCCGGCCTCGCCGTAGTACGCGCCGCGATAGGTGAGAAAATCGAGACTCTGATTCGTGAACCACCGTACCGGCCCCGTCGCGTACGAGAGGTAGAGCCAACCCTCCATCGACCGCTCGCTGTAACGGTTGAACGCGTCGTGGTAGAAAAACATCCGGACGGCCGGCGCGACACTCAGGTGGCCCCATTGCTGCGCCCGCACCAACTCCATTTCGACGATGCGCGGCCGCGAGCCGTCGGTGTTTTGGGCGATCGGGAAGTTGCTCCACACGGAGAACTCCGCGCCGCTCCAGTCCACCCAGGTCACCGGCTGGACCACCGGACGATCGCTGATCATGAAACCGCGGTCGGCGTGTCCCGAGCCGAAGCCCAGCTCGACGCCGTACGACAGCCGTTGCGTCGGAACGTCCTGCGCCAATGCAGGCGTCGCGGCGCAGGCGACCAGAGCGAACCAGCTCACGGAGTTTTTCACGCGCGCGTTTTCGTACACCGCTCTTGCGCGCCTCCGGGTGTGGCGAGAGTGCTACATGACTAGGTCATGGGGGTGACGCACTATTAGACGTTCTTAACTGCTGCGAGCGTGGCGTGTTACGAAGCCCGCGTTACCTTTTGCGTACGCGATCCATCTTCACTGTTTTTTCAACCGCCACGTCGCCCTTCGCGCGGGTGTGGAACCTCCTGCCCGGTTGCGCGCTGAGCGGGGCCCGCTAGTCTACGACGCCATGCGTCCGCTGCTCATCGCGATCATCTCCGTCGTCGCACTCGCCCCGTCACGTCGTGCGCACGCCATACAGGTGCCATTGCCCGAGCATCCGCGTCCAGACTTTCAGCGCGAGCAGTGGCAGACGCTGAACGGTCGTTGGCGGTTCGCGTTCGATGCCGAGAGCGCGGGCGAGCGCTTGGGATGGCAGAACGGCCGGTTGCCCGGCACACGCGAAATCCTCGTTCCATTTTCGTGGGGCGCGTCGCTCTCCGGCGTGCCCGACAGCGGGAACATCGCGTGGTACGCGCGGGACATCCGCGTCCCATCGAGCTGGCGTGGCCGGCGCGTCTTCGTCGTCGTCGGCGCCTGTGACTGGCGTACGAGCGCCTGGCTCGACGGCACGAAACTCGGCGAGCATCAAGGCGGCTACACGCCGTTCGCATTCGAGCTCCCCGCTACGCTCAGCGCGGGACCGCATCGGCTCGTGCTGCGCGTCGATGACACGCCGCATCCGTTCAAGCTCGAGGGCAAGCAGGGCTACGGTCCCGCGCACGGCATCTGGCAAACGATCTACCTGGAGGCGCGCGGCTCGGCGCCGCTCGCCGCGGTCCATTTCACGCCCCGGCGCGACCTTGCCGGCGTACGCGCGGACGTGCGGCTGCTCGAGCCGGCGCCGCGGGCCCTGGACGTTCGCGTGCAGCTCACGAATCGTCCGGGGCAGCCGGTTTTTACGGCGCGAGTTCCGCGCGGCGCGAATACGGCGCAGCTCGACATCTCGCTCCGCCAGGCACATCGCTGGTCGCTCGACGATCCGTTCCTGCACGACGCGACGGTCAGCGTCGGCGGGCCCGGCCTGATCGAAGATCGCGTGCACACCTACTTCGGGATGCGAACGATTTCGGTCGTCGACCTGCCGGGAACCAACTACGCGTACGTCGCGATCAACGGGACGCCCATCTTTCTGCAGCTCGCGCTCGATCAGGCCTATCACCCCACCGGCTACTACACATTTCCCACCGACAGCGTGCTTCGGGACGAGATTTTGCGCGCGCGCCAGATCGGGCTCAATGGTCTGCGCGAGCACATCAAGATCGAGGCGCCGCGCAAACTCTATTGGGCGGACCGTCTCGGCGTCCTGATCATGGCCGATGTGCCGAACTGGTGGGGTCCGCCCGATTCGGCGGCGTTTCAGGAGCATGACTTCGCGCTGCGCGGCATGATCGACCGCGACTACAACCATCCCGCCGTCTTCGCGTGGGTGCTCTTCAACGAGACGTGGGGACTCGAGACCGGCAGCGGCGACAGCGCACGCTATCTGCCCGAAACGCGGGCGCGCGTGGCGGCCGACTACACGTTGGCAAAATCGCTCGATTCGACGCGGCTGGTCGAGGATAACTCCCCGTGTTGCGGTCACGGCCATACCGAGACGGATCTCAACTCCTGGCACGAGTACCTCCCCGGCTGGCGCTGGGAAGCGCGGGTCCAGCGCGCCAGCGACAGCACGTACGAGGGCTCGCCCTGGAATTTCGAATCGCCGTGGCACCAGGCGCACCAACCGATGCTGAATTCGGAGTTCGGCAACGTGTGGGGGTACGCCGGATCGACGGGCGACGTCGACTGGAGCTGGGACTATCATCGTGCCATCAACGCCTTCCGGCGGCATCCCAAACTCGCCGGCTGGCTGTACACCGAGCACCACGACGTCATCAATGAGTGGAACGGCTATTGGCGGTTCGACCGCTCGCGCAAGGAAACGGGATTCGGCGCAATCGTGCCGGGCATGACGCTCCACGATCTCCATACGTCCGTGTACGTCGCGGTCGGCGAGCCCGAGCTCAGCCGCACCGTGCAGCCCGGAGAGAACGTCGAGGTCCCGCTGTACGCGTCATTCCTGACGGGCGCCGCCTACGGCGACTCGCTCACGTTGCGGGCGGAGCTGACCGGCTGGAACGCGATCGGGGAGGAGAAGCGATACGCGACGCTCGTCCGGCGAATCCCGTATCGGGCCTGGATGTCGCAGGCGCTCGCGCCACTCACGGTCACGATGCCGAACGAACCGTCGGTCGTCGTGTTGGCCGTTCGCGTCGAGGACTCCACCGGGACAGTCCTGCACCACAACTTCACGGCGTTCGTTGTCGAGGGGTCCGCACCTGACACCGCGACGCTACAGAATGGCCAGCACGCCCGCCTCGCGCGGGTCCCGGCCACCGCCATTAGCGGCGCGCACTGGTCGCTCAAACAGTGGACCGTCCTCGGCGACCACAAGCTGGACGGGGCAGGGAGCGGATTCTTCGAGTATCACATTCCATGGCCCGCCGGGCTCGATGTGAAAGCGGTCGCCGCCGCGACGTTCATCGTCGAAGCATCGGCGAAGCGATTGAACGGCAAGGACCGCGATTCGACCGACCGAGCGAACGGCGACTACATGCGCGGGGGCGGATTTCACGATCCCAGTCGCAACCCCAACAGCTATCCGATGACCGGGGAGACGCCGTTCCCGAGCGCGGTGACGATTCGCGTGAACGGGGTGCTCGCGGGGCGGCGACGGCTGGCTGACGATCCGGCGGACTCGCGCGGCATCCTGAGCTGGCACGCGCAGCCGCACGACGGTCATCTCTATGAAGCCGGCTCCTACGGCGAGCTCGTGCGCGTCACCGTTCCTCCGGACGCCCTGGAACGGGCCGCTCAGTCCGGAGAGGTCGTCGTCCGTCTGGAGGTCGATGACGCGCTGCCAGGCGGTTTGGCGATTTACGGCGCTCACTTCGGACGCTATCCAGTGGATCCCACCGTTATCTTCGTGCTACGCCAATGAATCGAATCGCCTTGACCGCGCTGCTCGTGGTCCTTCCCGGACAAGCCATGTCCCAACAGTCGCTCAGCGTCAGCCGCGCGCCGTTCGGCACGCTGCCTGACGGTCGTGCAGTCGAGTTGTTCACGTTGACCAATGCGCACGGCGTCGAGATACGCGCGATGACGTACGGCGCGATCATCACTGCGATTTACACGCCGGACCGAAACGGGCGTCGAGACGACATCGTGCTCGGCTTCGACAGCGTCGCGGGCTATCTGTCGGGATCGCCGTACTTCGGCGCGGTGGTCGGACGGTACGCGAATCGGATCGCGGGCGGGCATTTCACGCTCGACGGCGTGACCTACACGCTCGCGCGGAACAACGGCCCGAACAGCCTGCACGGAGGGCTACGGGGATTCGACAAAGTGCTGTGGAGCGCGGAACCCGTGCGCAGCGACAACGCGGTCGGCGTTCGCTTGCGGTACACGAGCCCCGACGGTGAAGAAGGTTATCCGGGCACGTTGCAAGTACAGGTGACGTACACGCTGACCGCGCATGACGAGCTGATCGTGGACTACGATGCGACGACCGACAAGGCGACGCCGCTCAATCTCTCACAGCACACCTACTGGAATCTGCACGGGCACGGTCAAGGCGACATTCTCGATCACGTGCTCAGCCTCGATGCCTCACGCTACACGCCGGTCGACTCCACGCTGATTCCGACGGGCGAGATCGCACCGGTCGCGGGTACGCCCTTCGACTTCCGCACGCCGGCCGCGGTGGGCGCGCGGATCGACGCGGCGAACGAGCAGCTCGGCTTCGGGCACGGCTACGACCACAACTGGGTCCTGGATCAGCCCCGGCCGGGGATTTTGAGCCACGCCGCTCGGCTCGTGGATCCCGTCAGCGGGCGCGCCATCGACGTCAGCACGACGGAGCCCGGGATTCAGTTTTACGCCGGCAACTTCCTGGATGGGACTATTAAAGGAAAGGGCGGGCAGGTGTACGGGCATCGCGGCGCGCTCTGTCTCGAGACGCAGCATTTCCCCGACTCGCCCAACCATCCGAACTTCCCGCCCACGATCCTGAGGCCCGGCCAGCGCTATCAGTCGCGGACGATCGTGACGTTCTCCCGGCGCTGACCTAGACGGCGATCCGCAGGCGGTCGTGCGCGCGCACGCGGCCGCGGAAGTAGTCGATCGTGCGCGCCAGTCCCGTGGCCATGTCGATCGTCGGATTGTAGCCGAGGAGCTCGCGCGCCCGCTCGATGGACGCCATGGAGTGGCGGACGTCGCCGGCGCGCGCGGGCTCTTCGGTCGGCTCGATCTCCACGCCGACGAGGTCGGCGATCATGTCCCACAGCTCGCGCACGCTCGTCGCCATTCCGCAGCCGATGTTGAACACGCCGCCGGCTGCTTGCTCAGCGGGCGCGTGACAGGCGAGCAAGTTGGCGTCGACCACGTTCGACACGAATGTGAAGTCGCGGGTTTGGGTGCCGTCGCCGAACATGACGGGCGACTCGCCGCGCAGCGCGGCGGCGATGAACAGCGGAATCACCGCGCCGTATTGCGACTCGAGATTCTGGCGCGGTCCGAAGATGTTGAAGTAGCGCAAAACCACCGTCTCGAGGCCGTGGGTGTGCCAGAACGCCTGGCAGTACGCTTCACCGGCGAGCTTCGCCGCGGCGTACACCGACTGTGGCCGCGGCAACAATCCTTCGTGATTCGGGACCTCCGCCGCATCGCCGTACGCCGCGGTCGACCCGGCGAAGACCACGCGGCGCACCTCCGCCTCGCGCGCGGCGATCAGGACGTTCAGTGTCGCCGTCACGTTCGATTGATTGGCCAGGTGCGGCTTGCGCGTCGAGTGCGGGACGGAGGTCAACGCGGCATGATGCAGGACGTAATCGACGCCCTGCATCGCGCGCCGGCACACTTCGAGCCGGCCGGCGTTGCCGCGAATGAAGCGAATGCGATCGCGGACATTGCGGAGGTTTTCGCGCCGGCCCGTCGAGAGATCGTCGAGCACGGTGACTTCCGCGCCGCTCTGGACGAGGCGTTCGACGAGATGCGAGCCGATGAAGCCGGCGCCACCGGTGACGAGGTATCGCACGCGGTGGGTTAAGGCACGAACCGGGCCATAACGTCTGGTGTATGTTTTGCCGCGACGTGAAGCGGCGAGCGCGATTTCGAGCGTCCGCGCTGTCGCGTGGGAACCACAGGTGTCGGCCTTACGGAGCGTGACGTGATGACGGAACTGCTGCGGCGTGTACGGCGAACCCCTGAGCGTCTCTTGCATCCGCTACGGCGGCGCAAAGCGCTCGAGGCATTGCGCGCGCGGCCGCGTCCGCAGCGCGTGCTCGTGCTCTGTCACGGCAACATCTGCCGCAGCCCCGTCGCGGGACTACTCCTCGCGCAAGGCCTCGCGCCGCTCGGCATCACCGTGCAATCGGCGGGATTCGTGGGCTTCAACCGGCCGGCGCCCTCCGACGCGCTCACCGCGGCGCAGCGTCACGGCGTCGACCTCGCGCCGCACCGGTCGCGGCTGCTCACGTCCGAGCTCGCGCGCGGCGCGAACCTCGTCGTCGTGATGGAAACGGACCAGGCTCGGCTGCTGTGCGAGCGGTACGGTCGCAGCCCGCGCGACGTGCTGTTGCTCGGCGACATGGACCCGCTTCCGGTCGAGACGCGAACGATCCGCGATCCGCTGGACCAGGGCCGCGACGTCTTCGATGCGGTATATGCGCGCATCGCTCGATGCGTGCGCGAGCTCGTTGCCGTGCTCTCCGAACCCAGGGACTAGTTGCGGCTGCGCCGCGTTGTTGCGCGGCGGCCATAGACGGTTGCTGGTCTCGCGCAGCAACCGCTCCCACCCGGCACACGGCCCAAACCTTGCCCCGTAACCGGCGATAACTCGCTGGCGGCTCATTCTTTGGGGCGACGACGCATGCGTAGATCGACAACCATTCCTGTGACTATCGCGCTGGCCGCGCTCGCGGCGGCATGCAGTGAATCCGCGGGACCGTCACCGGCCGCGAGCCGGCCCGACGCGCCGCGCTTCGCGGCGCTCGGACCGACCGCACCGTCGACCGGCATCTCGCTCGATCAAGTCAACGGCACACTCGGCGAGACGGGGCGAATCCTGGTCAAGGGCTTCAACCCGACGAATCCGCATCACGGCGACGCCATCGTGGCCACGTTTTTTTGGAGAGGACCCGCGACGATCGATTCGGTCGTGGACGTGCTGACGAACCTGACGTTCACGCGCGTCGGCAACACATACACGCGCGTCGACCAGACGACCGCGGGCGGCTATTCGATGGCGACGTACGTCGCGATCAACGTGCAGAACTATCCCGACCCCAACGTCGATCCGGGGCAGGGCGACATTCTCGCCGTTCGCGCCTACATGTCCGATTCCGTGCCCGAAGGCGGCGTGACGATTACGGCGTGGTCGGGCGTGAATACCGATGCCGCGTACGCATTCGGCGCCCACCGCTCGGCGTCCGGGTCCAGTCCATCGGGAATCTTTCCGCTCGGCCCGGGATCGGTTGCGATCGGCGCCGGCGCCCTCGCCTATGGCGTCACGATGGCGAACCCGCTGGCGGGCCGAGATCCGCCGACCGGCTATACGCGCGTCGGCGTCGGGTCGGATGCGGAGATCGTGAACGAAGCCGATTTCCTGGTGCAATCGAGCGCTGGCACCACGGACCCGCAGTGGGACTGGTTCTTCGGTAGCGCCAGCACATGGCTCAGCACCGTCGTTGCCTTGAACCCACCGCTGCATCTGAGCTTCGCGATTCAGCCGGCCACCACGTTACCGCTGATGACGATTCAGCCGTCGGTGCAGGTGGCAGTGCTGGACGCGATGGGCAACCGCGTCACGAGCTTCACTGGGCAGGTGACGGTGGCGATCGGGCATAACGGCGGAACAGTGGCGCCGGGAACGCTGTCGGGAACGAAGACCGTGAACATCGTGAACGGCGTCGGCACGTTCGCCGATCTCAGCATCGATCAGCCGGGCAGCGGCTACACGCTTGTCGCGACCGTCCCGAACGTGGTCAGTGTCGAAAGCGCACCCTTCAATATCGGAGCGTTCTGATGCAGCGGCGGCTCTTGTGGGCCCTGACCGCGGCGGTGGTCGCCGCGGCGTGTTCCGAAGCGGTTACTCCGAAAATTCCTGTGCCCTCGTTCTCGTTCCAGTCAAACGGGATCACACTCAACAAAGTGAACGGCTCGCTCAACGAGTCGGGAACACAGCTGGCGAAGGGGTTCGACTTCGCGGGCAACCCGCATCACGGCGACGCGATTGTCGCGACGCTCTACTGGCTCGGCTCGACGAACATCGTGGACTCCGTGATCGACTTCATCGCCGACGCCAATAACACGCGCGCCGGCAACACGTATCATCTCGTCGAATACGTCACCCGCAACGGTTATTCGATGGCGACGTATGTCGCCACGAACGTCCAGAATTTCCCCGACTCGAGCACGACCTCGGGACAGATCCTGGCCGTGCGCGCCTATCTGCATCAACCCGTCGCGGACGGCGGCATCGAGATCTCGGCGTGGTCGGGTGTGGAGAACGACTTCACGCTGGCGCTCGGCGCGCACAATTCCGCGAGCGGCGTCGATACCGGCGGGAATATCGTGGCGCACGCGGCCCCGATCGCCGTCAATGCCGGCGCGCTCGCGTTCACGGTGACGATGGGAGCGATGGACACCGTCGGCGGAGCGTTCACCGGTGTCTTCCTGCCGTCCGGTTTCAGCGCCGTGGCGGTGCCTGGAGACAATGGGCGGGGATCCGACCGGTACATGGTCAACCAGGCCGGGTACGCCGTGCAGGCGAGCGCGGGGACCGTGGACCCGCAGTGGACGTGGCAGTACGCGCCACCCGCTCGTCCATGGCTCGTCTCGACTTTCGCCCTGAACGCGGCGAGCTCTGGCACTACGCCGCCCCCCCCGCCGCCGCCGCCG
>DATDEZ010000151.1:0-19065 GCA_036522875.1 Gemmatimonadales bacterium
GACCGGCCACTCGTAGAGCAGCGCAGCCGTTGCTCCAATCCGTTTCCGATACTCGCCGTCGAAATCCCACAGGTGGAGGGCGGGCCCGACTTCCATCCACACCGCTCCGCTCGGCCCGATCCCTCCGACCCGGGTGCTCACCAACGACGCGATCTCGAACAGGCTGCCGGTGGACTTGTCAGTGAGGTTCAGGGTCGCATGCGCGGCCGTGAAGCCGGGATTCGCATGCGAGAGCCGCAATGCCGCACCCCACCGCCTCCAGCGGTGATCGAGACGGATTGAACCGGCGAGCCCGCCCCCCGGACGACCCACGGTGCCCGCCGTATCATGCGACGATCCACCGTAACGGAACGAGGCAAACTCCGTTCCCAGTGAGGACTGCGCAGCCAGAGTCGAAGCGGCGCAGGAGCATACGATGAGCAACACGGAGACGCGCATGATCACCTTTCAATACATGACCAGGTTGATCCAGCCGTTGGTGATGTTGTTATCACCTTTCACGAACCAGTTGTATCCGGGGTAGTACGCGCCGACGATCTCATCCTTCACGCCATTCCCAACGAGGTCATCATTGGTCTTGATGAGACTGGCGAGAGCCTGCCAGATATTGAACGCGGAACGGGCATAGCCGAAGTACTTCGTGATGACAGTGCTCGAGTCGTTGCCGGACGTTTGGTTTTGATATGCACTGTCCACCGTAGATACGAGGTGCTGAAAGCGAGTCGGATCGGTCTTGATCTGACAGGCGGTGTCATCGTCCTCGACGACAAATACGCGCATGTTCTGGTTTGGATGCGCGGCGTTGTACTCATCGAGCTGCTGCTTGGAGAACAGCAACACGCGCCCCGACCAGTCGAGATCGTTCTGGTCGAACGCGTACGGCCCGCCGGCGTGCTCACCTGCGCACTGATAATCGATCAAGGAGTCCGTCTGGCCCTTCTGCCCGAGAATGTGCACCTCAAATTCGGGCGAGCCCTTCAACCAGCCTTCAAAATCTTGCACGAAATGGCTTTGCGTCATGTACAGCCCGGGTGGGGGCGGGGGAGGCGGCGTGCCGCCGCCGCTCGTACCGCCGGTGTCGCAGTCGAGGATGCAGGCAAGACGCGCAGGTGGCCGCGAGAAATCGGTCTCGACGGGAACGATCGCCAGCACCGGCGTTGCCGGCGGCGTCTTCGGGTCGAGCGTATAGCGCCGGCCTTCCGGATCGAACGCGACTGGCGGGTCGTCGTCCTTCAGCGCGGTCGCGACGAGCACGTTCTCGTCGCCCGTCCATGCCGCGCGGTGCGCCGGAACGGGGAAGTACACCTCGAGCGCGATCGCCGTCCGAGCCTGATCGGCGACCGACTCTGGCGTCGTCCCGCTCTCATTCGCGATCTCGCGCGCCGCGTGCCCGCTGTTCGCGTTCAGAAACGTCTCGAACTGGAGCTTGTGCTCGCGAAACGGCGAGGCGTCGAGCTGTGCCTTGAGGTAGGCGCGGAACGCCGGATTCTTCAGCCCCTTCGCCACGAGTCGGGCCAGCTCGACGGGCAGACGGTCGGACGTGGCGACGGGCGGCGCCGCCAGGGGCATCTCGGACGGCGGCGCGATGGCGCGGTCCGAGCAGGCCGCGGCGAGCATGACGGCCGTGATGATCGTTGTACGCTTCCACATAAGTCCTCCAAGAAAAGGTGGAGAACCATTGTGCCGCGCCGCGCGTCAGAACCGTCGTCCTTTCCTTGCGAGCCGGGACCAAATTGCGCGAGATTCCCCAGCCCATGCTCGCCCTGCTGCTCCTCCTCGCCGCGCCACGCGACACGACGTACTGGCAACAGCGCGTTGCGTACGAGATCACCGCGTCGCTCGACGAGCCGACCGGCGTCCTGACGGCGCACGAGCGCGTCCGCTACGTGAATCAGTCGCCCGACACGCTGCACGACTTCTACGTCCACCAGTACCTCAACGCGTTTCGGCCGGGGTCGCGCTGGTCCGCGGCCGATTCGGCCGAGGGGCGCGTGCGCTTTCAGCACATGAAGGATCCGGATTACGCGTTCGAGCGGATCAGCGCCGCCAGCATCATGGGGCAGAGCCTGAAGCCGGATTACCCGTACTCGACCGACTCGACGATCGCGCACTGGGCGCTGCCGCGGCCGCTCGCGCCCGGCGACTCGATGGAGGTCGAGATCAGCTGGACCGCTCGCCCGTCCACGTTGCCGAGGCGGCAGGGGCGCGAGGGGCGGCGGTTCGACTTTGCGCAGTGGTACCCGAAGGTCGTCGTCTACGACAAGTACGGCTGGGAGGACCATCCGCTGTATCCGGCGGGCGAGTTCTACGGTGAGTTTGCGTCCTACGACGTCTCACTTGACCTCGCTGCCGACCAGGTCATCGGGGCGACTGGAGTCCCGGTGGAAGGGGACCCGGGTTGGGAGCGCGCCAAGACTGACCCGAGTCTCACGATCGACTACCAGAGAGACTGGTACGCCACACGCCGCACGCCGCACGTGTGCACCGCAGTCCAGGGCCGCAAGTGCGTGAGGTTCTACGCCGACTCCGTCCACCATTTCGCGTTCTCGCTGAATCCAGACTACCGGTATGAAGAAGGGCGTTACAAAAACGTCGCGGTCCGCGTCCTCTATCAGCCGGGCGACAGCGCGACGTGGGGTCACGGGATTGCCGTGCAGCGCACGGAGACGGCACTCGCCTGGCTCGACTCGCTGTACGGCACGTTCGCGTGGCCGCAGATCACGAACGTGCATCGCATCGAGGGCGGCGGCACCGAATTCCCCATGATGATCATGAACGGCGGCCCGGGACTCGGCCTCATCGTCCACGAGCTCGGCCACAATTACACGATGGGGATCCTCGCGAACAACGAATGGCGCGAGGGCTACCTCGACGAAGGGTTCACGAGCTTTCAGACCGGCTGGTTCTTCGAGACGCACGGGTATGGGCCCGGGTATCCCGGGATCGAGCCCGACATTCTGCTCTGGGACCTGGACCGCTGGAGCGAGCCGGTGTCGATGGTCAGCGAGCGCTATCGCGACTTCTTCACCTACAACACGATGATCTACGAGAAAGGCCAGCTGTTCTACGAGCAGCTGCGCTACGTCGTGGGCGACGACGTGATGCGGCAGATCCTGCGCGCCTACTACGCGCGCTGGCGCCTCAAGCACGTCGACGAGGACGCGTTCCGCGGCGTCGCCGAAGCAGTGTCGCATCAGGACTTGAAGTGGCTGTTCGGGCAATGGCTGCACGGCACGCCGCTGATCGATTACAAGTTCGGCAAGGTCCGGCGCAAGAAACTGCCCGACGGCCGCTGGCGCACGACGGCGGTCATCGATCGCGTGGGCGACGGGTGGATGCCGATCGAGGTGGCGATCGGCGACTCCATCGCGACGCGAATCAGCGGCCAGGCGGAGCACGAGACGGTCGAGTTCATCACGCGGAACAAGCCGAAACGGCTCGTGCTCGACCCGCGGCAGCGGGCCCACGACTGGAACGCGTTGAACAACTATTGGGGCTCCGGCCGCGGGCTGCGGCGATTCGACGACATGAAGACCGTCGCGCGTCGCGACCGCGTCGTGGGGAGCTGGCTCCCGCTCGCGTGGTCCAATGATTTCGGCGGCGCCACCGTCGGCATGCGCGTGCGGACGAACTACCTCGACCGGTTCGACAAGAACCTGATGATGATGTCATACGCGCTGGACCCGCATTATCCCGCGGACGCAACGAAACGCTTCGGCCTGTACATGCGACTCGGCAATCCCGCCAGTCATCCCGTGGCGCGCACGGACGTATGGGCGGCCGGATGGAGTCTCGAAGGCCGGAGCGGCGCGGCGATTCACACCGACCGTTCGCTCCGCAAACACCTGGGGTTCGGGCCGGACGTGCACGTCGGCGTGGACGCCATCTGGATGGCGGTGCGCACCGTCGGCTTCGTGGATCGCCGCCTGTGGGACAACGCGGGGACCATCGAGCTGGGGCCGTGGTGGTCGAAGGCGAGCGTGAAGGGCAATCAGATCTGGCGCTACAGCGCCCGTGTGAGCGGCGGCGTGCTGTATCGCAATCCGGGCGCGGGAATCCAGTCGAAGAGCCGATTCGATTTCGAGGGATTCGCCCGCGGCACCGCGGAAGCGAGCGTGCGCACGCCCGCCCTCGGCGTCCGGCTCTTCTTCGGCTTCTACGGGGCCGACACCAGCAGCCCGCCGCCGCTGCAACGGCGCATCATGCTGGCCGGCGCCGATCCGTACACGACGTTCCTGAATCCGCTGGTGCGTAGCCGAGGCGCGCTGTTCGTGCGGCCGGGCTTTCATTATCAATCGCCGGGGGACGGAAACCTCCGCGGCTTCAGCCCCGATCTCGGCGGGCGCTTCGTGCTTGCCATCAATCTCGAAGGCACGAAGACGGTCTACCGCCGCCCGCGCGCCACGGTGCTCAACGCCGTGACGCTCGAGGCCTTTGCGGATGCGGGCTTGGCCGATACGCTGGCGGTGCGGTCCACGACCGGCAGCGGCCAGACGCCGCTGTACGACGCCGGCGTTGGGATCGTCACCCGGCAGCACATCAACGACCTGTCGTGGACGATGCGGTTCGAGGTGCCCTTGGTCGTCAATCGCTGGGACTACGCGGCCGATGTGACGACTCTCAAACGCGTCGCCTTCCGGTGGCAGATCAGCCTGGAGCCGAGCTTTTGAACGACCGCCGCGCTTTCCTGCAGGAAACGATCGGCAAGGCGCTGCACCACATCGCGCAGCACGCCGAAGAGCGGGTGGCACCGAAGCGGTGGTTTCGGCCGCCCGGCGCGGCGGACGAGGTCGCATTCGTCGCGGCATGCACGCGCTGCGGCGACTGCATCGACGTTTGTCCGGTGCATGCGATCGTCAAGATGCCGGCGAACGGCGGCGGACTCGCCGCCGGAACGCCCTACATCGATCCGGCGAAGCAGGCGTGCATCGTCTGCGAGGACATGCCGTGCGCCAAGGCGTGCGAAACGGGCGCCCTGACGGCGGAACCGTGGACCACCGTGAAAATGGGCGTGCTCGAGCTCGATCCGGAGCGGTGCATCACCTTTCAGGGCGCGACGTGCGGAGTCTGCGCGCGCGCCTGTCCCGTGGGCGAGCACGCGTTGGGGCTCGACGACGCGGGGCGGCCCGTGCTGAAGCCGGAAGGATGCGTCGGCTGCGGGGTATGTGTGACCGCATGTGTGACGTTGCCGTCGTCCCTCAAACTGAGGCTCGCGTGAGCGACCTTCCATATAGAGTGGAGAAGCCCTGGGGTCACGAGATCATCTGGGCGAAGGCCGACCGCTACGTCGGGAAGATCCTGCACATCGAGCCGGGCCACGTGTTGTCGCTGCAGTATCACAACAAGAAAGACGAATCGATCTACGTCCTCTCCGGCGAGATCATCCTGCGCCTCGGCGACGGCAAGCAACAGACCGAGCGCCGCGTGCGCGCCGGCGAGGCGTTTCACATTCCTCCCAAACAGGTCCATCAATTCGAGGCCGTCAGCGTGACCGATCTGCTCGAGGCGTCGACGCCGGAGCTGGACGACGTCGTGCGGCTTCAGGATCGCTACGGACGAGTGCAAGGAAAATGAAAGTCATCATGCCGATGGCCGGGAAAGGCACCCGGCTCCTGCCGCTGACCAAGCGCGTGCCCAAGCCGCTCGTGAACGTCGCGGGCCGGCCCGTGATGGACTACGTCATGGATGCCCTCAAGCGCGCCGGCCAGCTCGACGAGCTGCTCATCATCACGGGCCATCTCAAGGAGAAAGTCGAAGCCTACGTCCGCGAGCACTATGACATTCCGGCGCGGTTCATCGAGCAGAAGGTGCTCGACGGCACGGCGGGGGCGGTGAACCTGGCTCGGCCGTTCGTGGACGGGCCCGTCATCGTGATCTTCGTGGATACGCTGTTCGACGCGGACCTGTCGATCGTGAAGCACAGCAAGGACGACGGGATCATCTGGACGAAGGAAGTCGAGGACTACCAGCGCTTCGGCGTGGTCGTGACGGACAAGGCCGGCCACATGACGAAAATCGTCGAGAAGCCAAGCACGCCGATTTCGCGGCGCGCGAACATCGGGCTGCAGTACGTCAAGGATTGGCGCACGCTGTTCGAGGGGATCGACCACGTGATGAAGAGCCCGCCGGGGAAGGGCGGTGAGTTCTACCTCACCGACGCGTTCCAGTACATGGTGGACCAAGGCAAGAAGCTCCTGGTCAGCGAAGTCGGCGGCTGGTACGACTGCGGCAAGGTCGATACGCTGCTCGAAACGAACGAGCACCTGCTGAAGCACGGGCGCGGCCAAAGGCCCAAGAAGCTCGAGTCGGGAGTCAGGATTCAGGAGCCGGTCAGAATCGAGGATGGCGTCACGCTGAAGGATTCGACGATCGGCCCGAACGTGACGGTCGAGGCGGGCAGCACAATCGTCGGCAGCACCGTTTCAAACAGCATTCTGGGGAAGGGCGTGCAGGTGAAGAGTGCGACGGTGACGGGCTCCGTCATCGGCGACAAGCAGGTCATCGACGGCAAGCAGATTCGGGATTCAGTGATGGACGCCGGCGAGGTCGCCGCCGCGCGATAAGCAGGCCTTGACGTTCGCCGGGCGCTCCGTTTACTTACTGACCGTTCAGTAAGTAAATACCTGGAGCGCAATGCGAACCGTTACCAGACGTCCCAAACCCCGTTGGCGCCGCCGCAAGAACGCCCGCCCCGAAGAGATCATCAAGGCGGCGCTCGAAGTCTTTGCCGACCGCGGGTTTGCCGCCACGAAGCTCGAGGACGTCGCCCGCAAGGCGGGCGTCACCAAGGGCACGATCTACCTCTACTTCGCCAACAAGGAAGCGCTGTTCAAAGCGCTGGTTCGCGAGACGATCGTCCCCGTCATCGCCCAGGGCGAAGCGCTCGCGCAGTCGTTCACCGGCAGCGCGCGCGACCTTTTCGAGCAGCTGGTTCGCGAATACTGGCGCCTCGTCGGCGAGACGGAGCTGCACAGCATCCCGCGCCTCATGATCGCCGAGGCGCGCAATTTCCCCGAGCTAGCCCGGTTTTACTATGAGGAAGTAGTCACCCGCGGTCATCGCCTCATGGCCGGGGTGCTGGAGCGGGGTATGAAGGCCGGCGAGTTCCGCCGGGTCAACGTCGCCGTCGCGACGAAGCTCGCCATGTCGCCGCTGATGCACGCCGTCGTGTCGCGCAAGGCGTTCGCGGCGTGCATGCCCGAAGGCTTCGATGTCGCGAGCTATCTCGACACTCACATCGACCTCTATCTCCATGGCATCAGCAAGTAGCCTCCTCCTCGCACTCGTGCTTCAGGGCCCTCCTCAAGGGCCGGCGCCCGCGCCGCTCCGGCTGTCGTTCGCGGCCGCAATCCGCCAGGCGACGGGTGCAACCGACTCCGCGCCGGCGGCTGTTGCCGTCGCCGGCTTCCGCACCGAGGAAGCCACGGCGCGAGTGCGGCAGGCCCGCTCGGGGCTGTTGCCGAGTCTGTCGCTCAACGGGTCGTGGGCCAACCGATCCTTCAGCACCAAGGCCCAGGGCCTCTCGTTCCCCGGCCTGCCGACGATCATCGGTCCGTTCAACGCGTATGACGCGCGGGCGCAGGTCCATCAGACGCTCGTGGACTTCTCGAACTTCGGCCGCGTGAACGCCGCGAAGAGTCAGGTGCGCGCCGCGGGCGCCGAGGAATCGGCCGCGGTCGAAGCGAGCGCGCAGAGTGTCGCGCTCGCTTACGCCCGCGCAACACGGGCGCAGGCCGTCGTGATGGCGCGCCGCGCCGACTCATCGCTCGCCGCCGAGCTCGTGGGCCTCGCCGTCGCGCAGCAGCAGGCGGGCGTGAGCGCGTCGATCGACGTCACGCGCGCCCGCGCGCAGCTCGTCGAGGCCGAAGGGCAGCTGCTCGTCGCGACGAATCAGCTCGACCGCGCCCGCATCGATCTCGCGCGCTCGCTCGGCCTCGACCCCGCTACGCCGATCGCGCTGACCGACACGCTCAGCGCGAGCCTCGGCCAGGCCGATGTGCCGGCCGACCGCGAGGCGGCGGTCGCCAAAGCAGTGACCGCGCGGCCCGATCTCGCGGCCGAGCTGGCGCGCGGCGCCGCGGCGCGCACGAGCGCCTCGGCGATTTCGGCCGAGCGGCTACCGCGCCTCGATCTGGAAGCCGATTACGGGCTGACCGGAGTGCGGGTCCCGGATGCCGTCGGCACCCGGCAAGTCGCGCTCCAGGTCACGCTGCCGATTCTCGACGGCTTTCGCCGCGAGGGCCGGCTCGCCGAGCAGCAGGCGGTGGCGCGGGAGTCGGACGTGCGCGCGCGCGATCTGCGCCAGCAGGTGGCGGCGGACGTCGACGGCGCGCTGCTCGACCTCAAGACGGCCGCCGCGCAACAGATGATCGCCACCGAGCGCCTGCAGCTCGCCGCCGAAGAGGTGTCGCAGGCACGCCAGCGGTTCAAGGCCGGGGTGGTCGGCAACATCGAAGTGATCAACGCTCAAGCGTCCTTGCTGCGCGCGCGTGACGCGGACATCGACGCTCGGTTCGCCGCGGTAGCGGCGCGGATTGCGCTGGCCCGGTCGGTCGGCACAGCGAGAACGCTGCACTAACTAAGGGAAAAAGATTATGGCGACGACGTACGAACCCGAAACTGACGCGCCGATCCGGCCCTCCGCTCCCTCCCGGCCCGCGACGCCGGCGAAGCCGAAGAGCTCGCGGCGCACCGTGTTCATCATCATGGGCGTCGTGCTGTTCTTCCTGGTGCTGTTCGGCGCGCGCAAATGGTGGTTCAGCCGGTCGCACGTTTCCACCGATAACGCGCAAGTGGACGGTCACATTCTGCCTATCCTGCCGAAGGTCGGCGGCTACGTGGCGGAGGTTCGCGTCGACGAGAACCAGAACGTGAAGGCGGGGGACACGCTCGTCGTGCTCGACGACCGTGACTTGCGCGCCCGGCTGCAGCAGACCGACGCCGATCTTGCCGCGCTGCTCGCCACGGTGAGCTCGCGCACCCGCGTGGGCCAGGCCGATGCGGCGGTCGCACAGGCGCAGGCGAACGCGCAGAAGGCGAATGCCGATCTCGCGCGCATCGAGCCGCTCGCGATCCAGAACGTCGTGAGCCAGCAGCAGCTCGATGCCGCGCGCGCCGCGTCCAGCGCGGCGCAGGCGCAGCTCGCCTCCGCCCAGGCCGCGCTGGTCGGCGCCGACGCGCGCGTCGCGGCCGCCCGTGCCTCGCGCGATCAGGCCGCGCTGCAGCTGTCGTACACGCGCGTCATCGCCCCGTCGGGCGGCGTCGTGTCCAAGAAGGCCGTCGAAGTGGGCCAGCTGGTGCAGCCCGGCCAGCCGCTCATGACCGTCGTACCGCTCGATGACGTGTGGGTGACCGCGAACCTCAAGGAAACCGAGACGGCCGATGTGACGCCCGGTGATTCGGCCGATATCACGGTCGATGCCTACAAGGGCGAGCATTTCCGCGGTCACGTGGAGAGCCTGTCGCCCGCGACGGGCGCGAAGTTCTCGCTCCTGCCGCCGGACAATGCGACGGGGAATTACACCAAGGTCGTGCAGCGCATTCCGGTGCGGATCCGGATCGACGGCGCGATGGATCCGAAGCATCTGTTGCGTCCGGGGATGAGCGTCGTCGCGACCATCAAAACGAAATAGCGATGACCGCCGCGGCCTTACCGATGTCCGCTGCGCCGGACAGGTACAAGTTCAAGTACCTGATCGCCATCACGGTGTCGTTGGCGTCCGTGCTGGAGCTCCTCGACACCAGCATCGTCAACGTCGCGATCCCGCACATGATGGGAAACCTGGGCGCGACGCTCGATCAGATCGCCTGGGTGTCGACCGGCTACATCGTCGCCAATGTGATCGTGCTGCCGATCACCGGCTGGCTGTCGGCGTACTTTGGCCGCCGGCGCTACTTCGCGGGCTCGATCGCGCTGTTCACGCTCGCCTCGTTCATGTGCGGCAACGCGCATTCACTGACCGCGCTCGTGGCCTGGCGCATCATTCAGGGACTGGGCGGCGGGGCGCTGCTCTCGACGTCGCAGGCGATTCTGTACGAGGAGTTCCCGCGCGAGGAATTCGGGACGGCGATGGCGATCTTCGGTGTCGGCGTGATGGTCGGGCCGACGCTCGGGCCGACGGTCGGCGGCTGGATCACCGACACGTACGGCTGGCCGTGGATCTTCTACATCAACATCCCGTTCGGGATGCTCGCGCTCGCGCTGACGCTGACGTTCATCACCGACTCGCTGCATCAGGCCCGCGCGGACAAGGTGGACTGGCTCGGCCTCGGCCTGCTGGCGCTCGGCATTGGCTGCCTGCAAACAATGCTCGAGCGCGGTGAGCGGCTGGACTGGTTCTCCTCGGGATCGGTGCGGCTGCTCGGGATCACCAGCGCGCTGTCGCTGATCACGTTCTTCTGGCACGAGCTGCGCACCGACCACCCGGTCGTCGATCTCCGGATTCTCAAGAGCCGCCAGCTCGCGATCGGCGTGGTCTTTGGCATGGTATTGGGCGTGTGCCTGTACGCCACGGTGTTCGTGTTGCCCGTCTATCTGCAGAACATCCGGCATTTCACGGCGAACCAGACGGGGTTGGTCATTCTGCCGGGCGCGCTCGCGAGCGCCTTCACGATGGCGTTCATGGGGCGGTTGCAGAGCAAGTTCGACGCACGATTATCGATTGCCGCGGGCGTGGGCATCTTTGCGCTGGCGATGTGGAAGCACGCGCACTTCACGACCGAGAGCGGCTTTCACGACTTCTTCTGGCCGCTGATCTTCCGCGGCGTCGGCCTCGGCCTGATCTTCGTGCCGCTGACGAATCTCGCGCTCGCCGACTTGCCGATGGCGAAGATTCCGAACGGCACGGGGCTGTTCAATCTCATGCGCCAGCTCGGCGGCAGCGTGGGGATCGCGCTCTCGGCGACGTTGGTGCAGCGCTTCACGGCGATTCACCGTGCCGACCTCATGGCCTCGGTGACGCCCTACAGCGAGGTCACGCGCGAGCGGCTCGGCCAGATCACCAACGCTCTGGTGGCGCGCGGCGACGTGCCCGCGATCGCGCAAACCAAGGCGCTCGGTGTCTTGAACGGCATCGTCACCCAGCAGGCGATGATGCTGTCGTTCGAGCAGCTATTCCTGATGTTCGGGGGGGTGTTCGTGCTCTCGCTGCTGCTGCTGCCGCTGATGCACCGCGGCCGGAGCGGGCCCGGCGGAGGCGCGGCGGCACACTAGCACACATCCGCCATCGCGGCGCTGACGAGGAGGGCGCGCTCGATGCCGAGCGCGCCTTTGTCGTTTTCGTACCACTCGGTCGGGAGATGCGCATCGCCGGCACGGCCGCCCGCGCCGAGCGCCACGGCCGGGACGCCGAGGGCGATCGGGACGTTGGCATCGGTAGAGGCGCAGGCGAGCTGATGCTCGTGCCCCACGGCGCGCGTTGCCGCGACCGCGGTCTGGACCAGGGGATGGGTGCGCGGCGTCAGCCCCGACGGCCGGTCGCCGACGCGACGGACGTCGAGCGTCAGCGGTGCCGTGCCCTCGACGCGCGCGCGGTTTTCTTCTGCGAGAGCCCCGGTGAAGAGGGCTTGGACGGTGTGGTCGAGCCCCGCGAGCGTGCGCGGATCCTCGCTGCGCAGGTCGACGTCGAACCAGGCCTCCTGCGGGATTGAATTGAGACTCGTGCCCCCTCCCAGGCGAACCACCGAGTGCGCCGTGCGCGCCGCGCCGTCCGCCGGCAGACGGGCGAGGGCCTCGATGGCGCGGCCGACCGCGTGGGCCGGATTGGCGACGCCGAACGCCGCCCAGGAATGGCCGCCAGGGCCGGCATAGGTCACGCGGTAACGCCGCACGCCGAGGGCGCGATGCACGATGCGCTCGATGCCGGCTCCATCCAACGCAATGAAAGAGGACGGACGGATGCTCGGACCATCGGACGACTCGAGCAAATGTCGCACGCCCCGGAGGTCGCCCGATCCCTCTTCGCCGACCGTCGCGGCGAACAGCACCGGACGCCTCGTGGTGATCTGGGTCTTGGACAGCGCGTCCGCGATCGCGACGAGCGCCGCAAGCCCGCGCGCGTTGTCCGCAATCCCGGGGCCTTGGAGCCGCGTGCCGCGCCGTGCGACAGAGACATCGAGGTCTGGGCCGAAGACAGTATCGAGGTGTGCCGCGAGAACGACGCAGCCGTCTCGTGAATCCGTGCTCCTGATTCCGTGCCAGCCACGCACGTTGCCGACGTCATCGATTTCGACGCTCGCCAGGCCGGCGTCGTCGAGCATGGCCGCGACCCGCGCGCCGCGCGCTCCCTCGGCGCCGGTGGGGGCGGGGATTGCCGACAGCGCGACCTGGCGCGCGAGCGTCGCCTCGTCGGAACGATGGATGTGTGCGCGCGCCGCGCAAACGCGCTCGTGCGACAGCACCTGCTCCACGGTCCCCGACATGGCTCGCAAAGTATGATGGCGTATGGTGCGCGTGCAACTTGACCTGGCGAAGTGAGGGGGCGACACTAGACGCATGGAGGAGCGGCAGCTCATCTACGACTGGAATACCGCCGCCGGCCGAAACGGCGCGTTCGATTGGGGGCGCGCGCGCGTCGACTTGAATGACGAGACCCTGCGCGACGGCCTCCAGTCGCCCTCGGTGACCGATCCCTCGCTCGACGTCAAAAAGCGCCTGCTGCACCTCATGGCCGACCTCGGTATCGTGGCCGCCGACATCGGCTTGCCGGGCGCCGGTCCCCGTGTCGTCGAACAGGTCCGGGCGCTCGCCAGGGAGATCCGCGACGCCAAGCTCCCGATCGCGCCGAACTGCGCCGCCCGCACGGTTGTGGCCGACGTCGAGCCGATCGTGCGCATCTCCGACGAGCTCGGCATCAAGATCGAGGCCGCGACCTTCATCGGCTCCTCACCGATCCGGCAGTATGCCGAAGACTGGACGCTGGACCGGATCCTCGCGGCGTCGGAGGAAGCAGTTTCGTACGCCGTGGGGCACGGCCTGCCGGTCATGTACGTCACCGAGGACACGACGCGCGCCCGGCCTGAGACGCTCAAGGCGCTGTACGGCGCGGCCATCGACTGCGGCGCGACGCGAATCTGCCTGGCGGATACCGTAGGTCATGCCACGCCGGATGGCGTGAAAGCGTTGGTGAAATTCGTCAAACAAGAAATCGTCAAGCAACACCGCGTGAAGATCGACTGGCACGGGCATCGTGACCGCGGCATGGGACTGATCAACTGCCTCGCGGCGATCGAGGCCGGTGTGGATCGTGTGCACGCGACCGCGCTCGGCGTGGGTGAGCGGGTCGGCAACGCGGAAATGGACCTGCTCATCGTCAATCTCAAGCTGCTCGGCGCGCATCAGGGCGACATCCGCAAGCTGCCGGAGTATTGCCGCTTGGTCGCCGAAGCGGTCGGCGTGCCGATTCCGGTGAATTATCCCGTCGTGGGCACGGACGCCTTTCGCACCGGCACCGGCGTGCATGCGGCCGCGATTATCAAGGCGAAAAAGAAGGGTCACAACTGGCTCGCCGATCGGGTATATAGCTCGGTGCCCGCCGAGGAGTTCGGCTTCGAGCAACGGATCGAGATCTCACCCGTGTCCGGGCTGTCCAACGTGAAGTACTGGCTCGAGCATCATGGCTACGATGCCAACGACGAGGCCGCGTGCCGGACCTTGTTCGACGCGGCGAAGCGTACCAATCGCGTGCTGTCCGACGAGGAGTGCCACAAGTTGCTGAGCGCATGAGTTTTTCGGACATCGAGAAGTCGTTCTTCGATCTCCATTGGCACATGGACCCCGTCGCGGCGACGCAGGCGGGCGTCTCGGGCTACGATGACCGCTACGGCCGCTTCAGCGCGACCGCGCTCGCTCCGCATCTCGCCGCGCTCAAGTCCATTGCGTCCGCCCTCGAGGAGGTGAACGCCGTCGATCTCGATGAGGAGATCGACCGCACCGCGCTGCTCAACGAAGTCCGCGTCGCGATACGGCGCTTCGACAAGCTGAAACCGCAATCGAAGAACCCCGAATTTTGGCTGTCGCATCTCCTCGGTGGACTGCATCATCTCCTGCTCTCGGCCGATCGCTCACCGGCGGAGAAAGCGGCCGCCGCCGTCGGCCGGCTCGAGGACATCCCGGCGTTCCTGGACGATGTGAAGGCGACGCTCGAAGAACCGGTCCGCGTGTTCGTCGAGACGGCGCAGCGCATGACGGAGGGCGGCCGACAGCTCGTGAAGGAGATGGCCGCATCGCTCGGCGCGCAGGCCCCGATGCACGCGGCGCGTCTCGAGACGGCGGCCGGGGCGGCGGTCGAAGCGCTGACCAAGTTCGACACGAACCTGGACCGCTGGCTGGAAATGGGGAGCGAGGAGTTCGCGATCGGTGAAGAGCATTTCAACTTTCTGCTCCACTACCAGCACGCGCTGCGCGACTCGGCGCCGGAGCTGTGGCGCTACGGCATGAGGCTCAAGGAGGAAGTCGAAGCCGACCTCGAGCGGCTCGCGGGCCGAATCGACGGCACCCGCTGGCCTGAGCTCGTGGACAAATTGCGCGCCGACCATCCGCAGTCCGGCGATTTGGTGGACGCGTACGCCAGGGAAATGGCGCGCGCCCGCGACTTCGTGGCCGAGAAGGCGTTGGCGCCGATTCCACAGGCGCCGCTGGGCGTGATTCCGACGCCGCCCTTCATGCGGCCGGTGATTCCATATGCGGCCTACGACAGCCCGGGCGCTTACAGCCGCGATCGCACGGGTTGGTTCTACGTCACGGTGCCCGACTCGCGCCTGCCCGAGCCGCAGCAGGAGCGAATTCTGCGCGACCATTGCCGGTATGAGCTCGCGGCGACGGCGCTGCACGAGGGCTATCCCGGCCACCATCTGCAGCTCGTAATCGCGAAAGAGCAGCGGTCGCATACGCGCAAGAATCTCTGGACGCCGCTGACGGTCGAAGGGTGGGCGCTGTACTGCGAAGACATGATGGCTGAGGAGGGCTTCTACGCGTCCGACGAGGAGCTCTTGTTCCAACGCGTTCACCTGCTGTGGCGGGCGGTGCGCATTCTGCTCGACGTCGGACTGCATACGCGCGGCATGACGCAGCAGCAGGCCGTCGAACAGATGATCAACGAGCTGCACATCGAGCGCGGCAACGCCGAGGCGGAGGTCCGCCGCTATTGCGCCTGGCCGGCGTACCAGCTGTGCTATGCCGTGGGGCGCCGCGAGCTGCTGCGTTTGCGCGACGATTTCCGCAAGGCGAAGGGCAAAGGATTTACCCTCCGCGGCTTCCACGACGCCGTGCTGCCGTACGGCGGGCTGCCGGTCACTTTGATCCGCTGGGGACTCGGCCTGAGTGAGTGATCATCAGCCGCTTCCCCGGCAGGTCAAGCTGTTCGGTGCGGTTTCCCTGCTCAACGATTTCGCGAGTGAGATGGTGTACCCGCTGCTCCCGGCGTTCATCACCGGCGTGCTCGGTGGCGGGGCGCTGGCGCTTGGCGCGCTCGACGGCGCGGCCGATGCCGCCGCGGCGTTCGTAAAGCTCATCTCCGGCCGGTTGGCCGACCGCCCCAAGCGGCGCGGCCCCTTGATCGTCGGTGGCTACCTGCTCGCCGTTCTCGTCCGGCCGGTCATCGCGATCACGGCGGCCGCCTGGCAGGTGGTCGGTCTGCGCGTCGTCGACCGGCTCGGCAAAGGCCTGCGCACGCCGCCGCGCGATGCGTTGATCGCCGACGCCACGCCGGCCGAGATCAGGGGGCGCGCGTTCGGATTGCAGCGCGGGATGGATCATGTCGGCGCGGTGATCGGCCCATTGGTTGCGTGGGTGGTGCTGACGCGGGGCGCGGATGTGCGGACCGTGATTCTTGCGAGCATCGTGCCGGGCGTCCTCGTCGTGCTGCTCGCGACATGGGCGGTACGCGGCGGCGAGGGGGCGCGCGGTGAATCGACGGAAGAATCGCGTTTGCCGCCCTCCGCCGCCCTGCGCTGCCTTTCGCCGCCGATCCTCGCGATCGCCTTTTTTTATGTCGTCCGCATGCCCGAGACGTTGATCATCCTCCGCGCGCAGAAACTGGGCATCGCGGTCGCGCTCGTGCCGCTGCTCTGGGCCGGCGTCCACGTCGTGAAGTCCTCGACCAGCTTTCTCGGCGGCTCGCTCGCCGATCGCGTGGGGCCGTCGCGCACGATGTGGCTGGGGTGGGTGGCGTATGTGTTTCTGGCCGCGGGGATGTGGCGGGCGAACAGCCCGGTTGCCGCGTGGGTGTTGTTTCTCGCGCTCGGCGTCGTGGCCGGCCTGACGGAGAGTCCCGAGCGCAAGCTGGTGTCGGCCGTCACGGGCGGCAGCAAACGGGGCAGCGCGTTCGGTGTGTATCATGCGTTGACCGGTGGGGCGGCACTCATCGGGGGCATCGCGCTGGGCGTCATTTTCCAGCGTGTGAGTGGGGCGATGGCGTTCCTCGTAAGTGCAGCCGGCACTTTGGGTTTGGTCCTCCTCTGGCCTTTCTGGAGCCGCGCGCATAAAGTCCCCCCGCAATGAGCGCCCCTGTAGTCCCCCAGAACCCGACAACGACCGGTCACGCCCCCCAGAACCCGCAGGGTCGCTATCTCGCGCGGCTCGCGCTGCTGGCGCTGGGCGTCGTCTACGGTGACATCGGTACGAGTCCGTTGTACGCGATGCGCGAAGCGTTTCACGGGCAGCACGGCATCGCGGTCAGCCCGGGGAATGTCTTCGGCGTGCTGTCGCTCATTTTCTGGTCGCTCATCCTGATCGTCACCATCAAGTACCATGTCGTGATCATTCGGGCGGACAACAAGGGCGAGGGCGGCGTGCTCGCGCTCATGGCGCTGGTGAACGGCAACCGCATCGCGCGCGGCTTGTCGCCACGCCGCATCATGATCGTGCTGGGCATCTTCGGCGCGGCGCTGCTGTACGCCGACGGCGCGCTGACGCCGGCGATCTCGGTCTTGTCCGCGGTCGAGGGCCTCGAGATCGTGACCCCGCAGCTGCAGCACTGGGTCATCTGGATCACGCTGGTCATCCTGATCGGTCTGTTCGCGTTTCAGAGTCGGGGGACGGCGGGCGTAGGCGCGGTCTTCGGGCCGGTGATGCTGATCTGGTTCTTCGCGCTCGCGGTGCTCGGTCTGAACAGCATCATGCGCAACCCGTCCGTGCTCCGTGCTGTGTTCCCCACGCACGCGATCCGATTCTTTGCTGAAGATCCTGGTCGGGGATTGATCGTGCTCGGCGCCGTCTTCCTGGCCGTCACCGGCGGCGAAGCACTGTATGCGGACCTTGGGCACTTCGGCCACTCGGCGATCCAGCTCGCGTGGTTCACCATCCCGCTGCCGGCGCTGATGCTCAACTATTTCGGGCAGGGAGCACTGCTGCTCTCACAGCCCGATGCGGCCGCGAACCCCTTCTATCTGCTGGCGCCGGCCAAGGCGCTGTACTTCCTGATTCCGCTCGCGACCGCGGCGGCGATCATCGCCTCGCAGGCCATCATCTCGGGCGCCTTCTCGCTCACGCGCCAGGCGGTGCAGCTCGGCTACATCCCGCGCATGGACATCTGGCATACCTCGTCGCGCGAGATCGGCCAGATCTACGTTCCCACGGTGAACAAGATGCTCGCCGTGCTCACGATCGCGCTGGTGTTCGGCTTCCAGACGTCGAGCAATCTCGCCGGCGCGTACGGCGTCGCGCTGTCGACGCTGATGGCGCTGACGACGGTGATGTTCTACGTCATGAGTCGCGAAGTGTGGGGCTGGAGCATCGTGAAGGCGGCAAGCGTGGCCGGCGTATTTCTCATCGTCGACCTCACGTTCCTCGTCTCGAACGCGCTGAAGATCTGGCATGGCGGCTGGGTGCCGCTCGCCATCGCGATCATTCTCTACTTCGTGATGAGCACGTGGAAGCGCGGGCGCGAGATCCTCTCCAAGCGCATGATGGAGAAGACAGTGCCGCTGAAGCTGCTGCTCGCCGATCTCGCCGCGGAGCCGCCGGTGCGGGTGCCGGGCACGGCGGTGTTCATGTACGGCAGCTCGGACGGCACGCCGCCGGCCCTCGTGCTCAATCTCACGCACAACAAAGTGCTGCACGAGAAGATCGTGTTTCTCACGATCATGACCGAGGACGTCCCCCACGTCCCGCCGGATACGCGCGTCACGGTGCGGCGCAGCGGCAAGGGCTTCCACTCCGTGACCGCCCGCTACGGCTTCATGCAGGACCCCGACATCGGCGAGGTCCTCGCGGCCTGCAAGAAAAGCCACCTCGACATTCCCCTCGAGGGCACGACGTTCTTCCTGGGCCGCGAAACGCTCATCGCGTCCGACCGGCCGGGGATGGCGATGTGGCGCGAGCACCTCTTTTCATTCATGTCGCGCAACGCGCTGCGGGCGACGGCCTTCTTCAAGATCCCGCCCAATCAGGTGTTCGAAGTCGGCGCGTACGTAGAACTCTAGTTTCGTCCTGAATCAGCCTCGGAGGCGGTGGCGGGGTATGTTACGTCGCCGCCAACAACCGAGGTGTCTCGTGCGTGCCCGTCTGCCGCTGATTGCGCTCTCGCTCTGCGCTCCAATCGCCCTCGCCGCCCAGGCACCACTCGCCGCTCCCTGGGACTCCGTCGGCAAGATCCTGAAGACGACCGGAACGATGACAGGCGGCTTCTATCGCTACGGCTGGCCACGCCGCGACATCACCCTCACAATCGGCGACGTCACCGTCGCGCCGGCGCTCGCGCTCGGCGCGTGGGCGGGATTCGCCGCCGACTCGACGGGCGGAGCGTCCATGATGGGCGACCTCGTGCTTGCCGCGGACGAGGTGAAGGCGACGCTCGCGGAGCTCGCCGCGCAGAAAATCGACGTCATGGCGATCCACAATCACGTCGTCGGCGACCCGCAAGTCACCTACGTCCACTACCACGCCGACGGCAATCCGCTCGACCTCGCTACGCGGCTCGATCGCGTGCTGGCACGCACGAAGACGCCGCGTCCCGTGACCGCCACGGCTCCGGCGCCTGTCACCATCGATACGGCGACGGTCTTCGGCACCCTCGGCCTCCACGGGCGCGCGCAGGGCAACATCGCGTTGATGTCGACCGTGTTGGT
>DATDEZ010000152.1:0-25830 GCA_036522875.1 Gemmatimonadales bacterium
CTCGCGATCGAGCTGCCCCCCGTTACCGTCGCGGCCGGTCGCTGCACCACTCCGGGACCTCCCGACTCGAGCGACACGGCGCTGCGCGCGGTGTTCGATCAGCTCGAGGAAAACGCGCGCCGCTTCGAGCTGCTCGCCGATTCGTATCCGTTTCGCTACACACTCTCGCTCTCCGTTCGCGACGTGAGCCTGCGCGGCGATACGACACCGACCGGGCAGAAACGAATCGAGCTCTCCAGCGCAAACGATCATCCCTACCACGTGGGCCGCGTGGTCGAGCCGGCGTGGGGCCCGTGGGGAAATCCGGACAGCTTCGTCGTCATCCACAGCGCCGAGCTCCGCGACCTCGGCACCGCGGAGTTCGTCGCCAATCATTGCTTCCACCTAGGAGGGCGCGACACACTCGAGGGCCACCCGCTCCTCCGCATCGATTTCGAGCCCGCGGTTCGCATTCACTCGGCCGACATGGCGGGCGCCGCCTATCTCGATCCCGAGAGCTACGCGTTGCGCTACACGGCAACGGTCCTGACGCGACCGGGGCGGTCTTCGCTGAGCGCGGACGTAAGCGGGATGACGTTTCGCGCGCGGTTTCGCGACATCGCTCCCGGCGTTCCCGTTCAGGACTCGTTGACCGCGATCACGACGTATCGCTATGGCCGGCGCGCCAAGATCGATACGCAACGCACTCTCGACGTTCGATTTCTCAGGCGCCCTCCGGATCACTGACGATCAGCGCGCACTGAACCCCTTGCGCGGCAGACTGTCATGGGGGGATATGAGGGTCCTCTCAGGAGGATTCATGGCTCTGCCGCTGCTCCTCGCGCTGCTTCAGGCTGCTCCAGTCCGCAGCGCTTCAACTACGGCGCCCCAAGCACCCGCCGGCTCCGTTGCCGCCTGGACCGTGCACGTGCCCGGCGACATCCGCTGGCAACAGGTCACACCGGCAGGCGCGTTGCTGGTCTCGACCGATGGCGCACTCGTCGCGGTCGACATCGAACGCGGGCAGCTGCTCTGGCAAAAACCGGAGCTGGGCGGGCTGCCGGTGGACAGCGTCCACATGGTCGAGGGCTCGCTGCTCATGGAAGCGGCGAAGCCCGGCCTCTCGATGATCTTCGATCCCGTCACGGGGACCGTGCTGTTCGACTCGCGCAAATTGACGCTCACGCGTGTCGTCACGCGCCGCGTATTGCCGCAAACCGGCACGCTGCTCGTGCACGGCCAGCGCGCGTCCGGGCCGCCGCTCGTCGCGTTGTACGATCTCGCGTCCGGCAATCAACGGTGGATCAGCGAATCACTCTTCCAGCAGACGGAACCCAAGCGCGGCGGGCTGGGCGGCCTGATGCAGGGCCTCGTGCGCGCCGCCTCGGCGGCGACGACGCTCGAAGTGCTCCAGGCGGGGCCCGACATGATCGTCGTCCACACGCTCATGGGTTTACGCGCGCTCGACGCGAAGACCGGCGCGATCCGTTGGACCGCGTCCCTTCCGATGGCGCGCAACGGCGCGGTGCCGCACCAGGTGCGGCTGTACCCGTCGTTCGCGAAGAACGACCGCATCTACGTGAGCTACGACGACCGGCTGATGGCCTACCGGCTCGCCGATGGCCAGGCGCTCTGGGCGAAGCCGGCCAACGTCGACGGCTGGATCCGCGACATCGTGCAGCATCCCGCCGGGATCATCATGCTGCCCGAAGGGCCGCCGGCGGATCAGGCAACCGGCAACGTGCGCATCGTGAACGGCGTCGTGCAGACGGGACTCAACGTCGCGCGCTACGACGACGGCACGATGATCGCCGCAAAGCCGTTGCACATGCGCGGTACGGTGAAGGACGCGATGATCACGGGTGATGCGGTCGTACTCGCCGTGGACGCCGACTCCAAGACGTTCGTGAATGTCTTGAACGTCGCGACCGCGAGCCTACGGCTGCCCAAGGACGTCAAGATCAAAGGGCAGCTCGATTATGCCGAGCTGATTCCCGGTGGCCTGCTCTATGTGTCGCGCTCCGACGCGTCGACGAACGGCGAAGTGAACGTCATCGACCTCGCGAGCGGCGAGCCGAAATACAAGGACGCCGTCGAAGGCGACAAGAACGCGCCGCTGCTGCGCGCGATCGATGGCGGCACGCTATACGTGTTCGCGACCAAAGATCACAAGCTGTACGCCGTGAATCGCGCGGACGGCACGTATCGCGCGCTGAGCCCCGAGATCAAGCTGCAGGGCAACGAAGACCCGACGAACCTCGAGGTCCGCGCGGGGGGACTCGTGCTCAGCTCGTCGCAGAACCTCGTACTCATCGGGCGCGACGGGCAGATCAAACAGCAGGTGTACAACCCCGCGCCGCAGCTGCCCGGGCTGCTGCGCGCGCTCTATCGCATCAACTCCGTGCGCGCCGGACTCTACGGCGCGGCGGCCTCGGCGTACGGCGACGCGTTCGCGCAGATGTCGCGCCAGGCAACCGATACGACCGCCAAGCGGCTCACCGGCCAATTGGCCGCGGCATACTCGCAGGGCGGGGCACAGCTGACCGGCTATTCGCAGCAGGCAGGGGCGATGGCGTCGAAGCGCTTCCGCGCCTCGCTTCAGACTCCCGGATCCGTGTTCATGCTCACGCGCTCGCCTGACGGCAACGGGAACGTGCTGCTCCAGATCGACAAAGACACCGCGATGCCGCGCGCGCGCGTCGGGCTCGGCAAGGAGCGCGAGCCCGTGTACGCGGTCGACGACATTGCGGGGATGTTGTTCCTGCAGACCGGTTCGGGAACGCTGACCGGCTATCGGCTCTGAGCCCTACGGCCCGGTCGCCGTCGTAATCGTGAAGGGGTTGCTCGTCACGGCGGTGGCACCGGACGTGGTCGCCGAGAGCCGGTACGTGCCGGCTTTGTCGACGGACAGGTTATTGAACGTCGCGACGCCGGCGGCGGCGCGCTGCGTCGTCGTGCCGCTCAGTGCCGCGCCCGTGGAATTGGACGTGAGACTGATCGTGATGGCACCGGTGAACGTCGAATCGGTCGAGCCGAGGGAATCGGTCGCGACCACTTCGACCGGCGACATCGTTTGTCCTTCGTCCGCCGTGCCGGGCTGAACGAAGAAGCCGAGCACCGGCGGCGCGCCGCTGCCGCCCCCACCATCGCCGCCCGTGATCCCGATCAAGCCGGATCCCGCGCCCGAGAAACAGCCGCTGACCACGAAGGTGATCGCGCTGCGCAGCATCATGTACCGCAGGGTTCGCAAGTTCATAGCTCGGCTACCCATTACCACCTCCCGCCGTTCCGGTTCGTCACCCGATGAAGTGGGATTAGTCCGCGCCTGCTCTCTGATTACGTCGGAAATAGATCGCCCGTTGTAGTGCGCTCCACGCCCAGCGGATCGATTGTTCCTCGCGCGCCGTCGGGTGATCGTGATAGGAGTCCGCCCACAGAGTGTTGTTAAGGGGCGGCGTCCTTACTTGGAGGCACCTTATGGTTCGAGGCACGAGAGTTCTGGCGGGCGCGTTCGCGTTCGTAGTCATCGGCGCGCTGAGCGCAGCTCCCGCGGCCGCGCAGAGCGGCTTCTCCGTCACACCGTGGGCGGGCGCCTATGTCCCGACCCGGAATCATTTCAGCAGCGTGGGCACGGATATCAGCCGCGACAACAGCTTCATTGGCGGCGCGCGGCTCACGTTTTGGGGCAGGAGCCCGATCGGGCTCGAGTTCACCGGCGGGTTCGCGCCCGCGCGCGTGCACATCTCGGGAACCGGCACGACGATCAACGGCGATCGCAACACGCAGGTGTTCGTCGGCGGCGCCAAGCTGATGCTCGGCTTGTCGCCCGCAACGTCGCGGGTCGGCATCTTCCTGAGTGGTGGCCCGGCACTCATTCGCCGTGGTCATGACGTGGCCCGCGAAAGCGAAAGCGTCACGGATTGGGGCGGCGTCGCCGGCCTCGGTCTGCGGATTCCGTTCTCGGCGTCGGTTGGTTTGCGGCTCGAGGGCGAAGACTATTTC
This sequence comes from Gemmatimonadales bacterium, assembly GCA_036522875.1. Lineage (GTDB taxonomy): Bacteria > Gemmatimonadota > Gemmatimonadetes > Gemmatimonadales > GWC2-71-9 > 20CM-2-65-7. Next base: position 3,982 of record DATDEZ010000152.1, read on the forward strand.
TACGGCGGCAATTTCAGCACCGGCCGTCAATTCCAGAACGACCTCGTCTTGTCCGCGGGGCTCGCGCTGGGCTGGTAAATACACAGGGTAATGGCTCATCGGGGCTCACCTGCAAAGGTGGGCCCTTTTGTGTAAGATGGGGGCCATGCCCACACAGCTTGAAGGGCGCCGCGGCGGCGCCGTCAGCGCAAGAATCGACTTCAAGGACGGCCGCTGGGTCGTCCCCGACCACCCGATCATTCCCTTCATCGAAGGCGACGGCACGGGGCCGGACATCTGGCGCGCCTCGGTGAAAGTGTTCAACGCCGCGGTCGCAAGAATGTCGGGCGGGAAGCGCAGCGTGGAGTGGCGCGAGGTGCTCGCCGGGGAAAAAGCGTTCAACCAGACCGGCAACTGGCTGCCCGAGGAAACGCTCGGCGTGATTCGCGAGCACCGCGTCGCCATCAAGGGACCGTTGACCACGCCCGTGGGCGGCGGCATCCGCTCGCTCAACGTCGCGCTGCGCCAGATCCTCGATCTCTACGCCTGCATCCGGCCGGTGCGCTATTTCAACGGCGTGCCGTCACCCATGAAGGAGCCGAACAGGCTCAACATCATCATCTTCCGCGAGAACATCGAGGACGTGTACGCGGGGATCGAATACAAGGCGCACAGCGCCGACGCCGACGCCGTGATCGACTTCCTGCAACGCCGCTTCAACGCCAAGATCCGCGAAGGCTCGGCCATCGGCATCAAGCCGATGTCGAAGTTCGGCTCGCAGCGCCTCATCGTCAAAGCGATTCAGCACGCCATCCGCCGCCGTCTGCCATCGGTCACGCTCGTGCACAAGGGCAACATCATGAAGTTCACCGAGGGCGCGTTCCGCGACTGGGGCTATGAGATCGCGAAGGAACGCTTCGGCGATCAGACGGTAAGCGAAGCGGATGCCGGGGGCGGCAAGCGCAAGGAGGACGCCGGCAAGGTGATGATCAAGGACCGCATCGCCGACTCGATGTTTCAGCAGCTCCTGCTGCGACCCGACGAGTATTCCGTCATCGCGTCGCCGAACTTGAACGGCGACTATCTGTCGGACGCCGCCGCCGCCCAGGTCGGCGGCCTCGGCCTCGCGCCCGGCGGCAACGTCGGCGACGGGTATGCCGTGTTCGAGGCGACGCATGGGACGGCGCCGAAGTATGCGGGACAGGACAAGATCAATCCGAGCAGCGTGATTCTCTCGGGGGTGATGATGTTCGACGAGCTGGGCTGGGACGACGTGGCGAGCGCGATCGTGCGCGGCCTCGAAGGCGCGATCGCGGCGAAGCGCGTGACCTACGACCTGGCGCGGCAAATGCCCGGCGCGACCGAGGTGTCCACATCCGCGTTCGCCGACGCGATCATCGAGCACCTCGCATGAAAACGCAAATCACGACGAAGGCCCTGAATGCCGTCGAAACGCCGCTGCTCGCGCTGATCGTGGCCCAGGGCTCGCCGCCACCCGTGGAGCAGGCGCTCGAGCGCGCCATGGCGAGCGGCGACTACAAAGGAAAGAAGGACGAGACGCTGCTCGTGTACGGCAACGGCAAGGCGCAGCGGATCCTGCTGGTCGGCGTCGGGAAGCCGGCCGAGATCACGCGGAGCGCCGTGCGGCGCGCGGCGGCGATTGCGGCGAAACGGGCTCGAGGCCTCGGCACTCGGGCCTTCGCACTCGCCGTCGCCAAGGAAGCACGGGGGGGCCTCGGCGCTGCAGAGCTCGCCCAGATCGCGGTGGAGGGCGTGGCCCAGGGCGGGTGGCAATTCACCGAGCTCAAGAAGCAGCCTGAGGATCCGAAACCCGAGCTCGAGTCCGTGGAGCTCGTGTTCGACGCGCCCGACAAGGACGAAGCGGAAGCCGGCCGCCGCATCGGCGACGCAATCGCTGCGGGCTACCTGTTCACGCGCAACCTGCAGATGCAGCCCGGGAACGTCTGCACGCCCACCTATCTCGCCGAGCAGGCCAGGAAGCTGGCCGAGCGGCACAAGTTCCGCGTGACGATCCTCGACCTCGCGCAGATTAAGAAGGAAGGGATGGGCGCGCTCCTCGCCGTCTCGCAAGGCAGCGCCGAGGAGCCCCGGTTCATCGTGCTGGAGTACGACGGAGGGAACGGGCCGCCGGTGGCGCTGATCGGCAAGGGCGTGACGTTCGACTCGGGCGGCATTTCGATCAAGCCGGCCCTGAACATGGAAGACATGAAGTTCGACAAGTCGGGCGCGACATCCGTGCTCGGCGCGTTCGAGGTGCTGGGTCGGCTGCGGCCGAAGCTCAACGTCGTGGGCCTCATTCCGGCGACCGAGAATCTGCCGTCGGGCACGGCCGTCAAGCCGGGCGACGTCGTGAAGAGCCACCTCGGCAAGACGATCGAGATCATCAATACCGACGCGGAAGGCCGCCTCATTCTCTGCGACGCGCTGTCGTACGTGCGGCGCTTCAAGCCCGCGGCCGTCATCGACACGGCCACGCTCACCGGCGCCGTCGTCATCGCTTTGGGCCACCACGCCATCGGGATGATGGGGAATGACGAGACGCTGCTCGATGAAGTCCGCGACGCCGGCGAGCGCGCCGGCGAGCGTTGCTGGCCGCTGCCGCTGTGGGACGAGTACCGCGATCTCCTCAAGTCCGATGTGGCCGACGTCAAGAACTCGGGCGGCCGCGCGGCCGGCACCATCGCCGGCGCATGGTTTCTCCGCGAATTCGTCGACGGCTTCCCCTGGGTGCATCTCGACATCGCGGGCACCGCCTATCTCGAAGGCGAAGGCGCGAGCCATGCCAAGGGACCGACGGCGATCGGTGTGCGCCTGTTCACGGAGTTCTTGCTCAAACGCGCGGGCGCTTGATTCGAGCGGTCGCAGCGCTGCTCGTCCTGGCGCTCTTGCCGGCCGCGCTGACTGCTCAGGTCGATACGACGAAGCGCACGAGGCCGGCGCGAGACTCGACCGCCCGAGACTCGACCGCGCGAGATTCGACTGCCCGCGACTCGACCGCGCGCGACACCACGCCGCTGCTGCTGCCGGTGTTCCCGCAAGCGATCGTGCAGGGCCCGCTTCCGAAAGGCACGCGGTACACATTCACCGCCGACTCGCTCCTGTTGCTCACGTCGCGCACGCTGAGCGATCTGCTGCTGCACATCCCCGGCGTGTACGTGGCGCGCGGCGGCTGGTTCGGACAAGCGGAGCCCGTGCTGTATGGCGGGCGCGGCGCGGCCGGGCTCGAGATCTACTGGGACGGCGTTCCATACCGGCCGCTGGGCCGTGACTCCGTGTATCTCGATCCGGCGCGGATTCCGCTCGCCGCGATCGAGCGCGTGGACGTCATCATTCTTCCCGCGACGTTGCGCGTCTACCTCGTGAGCACGGGCCACCGGTCAACGGCCGCGCGCACCCAAATCGGGATTCTCACCGGCCAGCAGGACATCGCGGACTACCGCGCCGGCTATGCGGCGCGGACGCGGTCCGGCGTCGGCGTCTCGCTGATCGCCGACTGGAACAGCATCGGTCCCGGCGCGCTCAGTAACACCAGCACGAGCTTCGGCGCCAGCGACATCTGGCTGAAGGCCGACTACGTGCCGGCCGATGGCCGCCTCGGCGCGTCGTTCGAGGTCTTGAGCTCGAGCTGGCATCGCAGCCAGGGAGATCGCGTCGACGGCTGGCGCCAGGATCGTCACGACCGATTGCTCCGCATGTTCGTCGCGCAGCGCAACGACGGCACCGGATGGCGACTGACCGGCTCGCTCAGCACGACCGAGCTGAGTCGCGACACGGCAACGCGCGCGCGAGCGATCTCGGTGGCGCAGCTGGACGCGAGCCAGGTCTGGCGGCGCGCGGCGGTCGTTGCCACGGCGCGATTCGGTGCGGGAGGAGCGCCGCAGCAGCTCGAGGCGAATGTCGGCTGGATGCCGCTGGAGCCGCTCGTGCTCTCGGGCAGCGTTCGCCAGTCGTCGTACTCGGGCGGCCGCACCGGGGCGCAAGCGTTCGGCACGGCGGGCTTGACGTTGCCCTTCGGCTTCTCGGCGCGCGCCGAGGCGGCGTGGCGCAGGGACCCGCAGAGCGCGCTGCTGGCCACGACCCTCGTCACCCAGCAGACCGACGTGGCGGCGTGGCTGCGCTTCGATCACCGACGCCTGAGCGTCGAGGTCGGGCGCGGGCGGCGCGACCCGTTCGAGCCGTTCGGGTTTGCGCAGGGCATCAGCGCCGTCGACTCACTGAGCCCCACGCCGCTCACCGATTTCGTGGCGGCGCGCGCGAGCATCCATGTGTCGCCGGGATTTCAGGTGTCCGGCTGGTATTTCGATCCCATTGCCGGCGGCGGTGACTTCGAGCCGCCGCACCACGCCCGCGTTTCCGCCACGTTCTATTCGAAGTTCTGGCGCGTGTTCAGCAGCGGCATCTTCGCGCTGCGGGCCGAGGTCGCGATGGAATCGTGGAGCCGCTGGGCGTTGGGCGGGATCGACGCCACCGGTACGAAGCGCGCGATGACGGGATCGAGCTTCGTGGACACGAACCTCGAAATGCAGCTCGCGGGCGTCACGATTTTCTGGACGGTTCAGAACATCAACGTCATGCGCTCGAGTTACGTCAACGGCCTCGGCTTTCCCAAGGCGTACCAGTCGTATGGCGCCCGCTGGTTCTTCACGAACTAGCGGAGCCGACTACATTTAACCGCCTGATGCCGCGCAGCATGACGGGCTTCGGCTCCGCCGAAGATCGGGTTCTGAGCGGACGACTGCGAGTCGACATCCGCACCGTCAACCACCGCTACTTCAATCCGCAGCTCAAGCTGCCGGCCGACCTCGCCGGCGTCGAGATCGAGATGCGCGAGCGACTGCGCCAGCTGCTCGAGCGCGGCCACGTCGCCGTCACCGCGCGCTGGATCGAAGGCCCCGCTCCGGAGCGGGGCATCGCCGTCGACCTGACGCGCGCCCGGCAGGTCCTCCAGGCCGCGCAGCAGCTCAAGAAGAAGCTGAAGCTCAAAGGAACGGTCGACCTCGCGTTCGTCGCGCGGCACCCGGACGTCCTGACCGCCACGAACGGCGGCAACGCGGGCGCCGAGCAGTCGATCGAGTGGGCGCACGTGCAACCGATCGTGGAGCGCGCCGCCAAAGACGTCGTGGCGATGCGCGAGCGCGAAGGGAAAGCGCTCGCGGCCGAGCTGAATTCGCGGCTCGATGCGCTGGAAGCCGCGGCGAATACGATCGAAGCGCAGGCGCCGGCGCGCCTCACGGCCGAGCACGCACGCCTCAAGCAGGCGGTCGCCGAATTGACGGGCCAGGCCAACGTGGACGAGCAGCGGCTGGCGCTCGAGATCGCGCTGCTGGCCGACCGCGTGGACATCACGGAAGAGCTCGTGCGGTTTCGCTCGCACGTGGCGGCCGCGCGCGCGGCCCTGCGCGCCGATCAGGCCGTCGGCAAGCAGCTCGGCTTCCTGGCGCAGGAGCTGCTGCGCGAGGTGAACACGATGGGCTCCAAGGCGAACGACGCGCGGATCACCCAGACCGTGATCGCGATGAAAGGCGACCTCGAGAAATTTCGGGAGCAGCTGGAGAACCTGGAGTGACTCCGCGCATTGTCGTCCTGTCGGCGCCGTCAGGCGGCGGGAAGACGACGATCGCCAAGGCCGTGCGCGAGCAGAACCCCGATCGGTTCGGCTTCTCGGTCTCGGCGACGACGCGGAAGCCGCGGGCCGAGGAGCGGGAAGGGGTCGACTACTTCTTCAAGACGCGCAGTCAGTTTCTCGAGGGCGTCGGGGCGGGACAGTTCCTGGAGTATGCCGAGTACGGGGGACAGCTGTACGGGACGCCCAAGGCGGAAGTCGAGAAAGTGCTGCAGTCAGGCAAGCACGTGCTGCTCGATATCGAGGTCGAGGGAGCACGACAGGTCCGGGAGCAGTACCCTTCGCCGCGTTCCGTTTCTATCTTCATTCTCCCGAGCGACCCCCGGGTGCTGCTTGAGCGGCTGCAGTCACGCAAGAGCGAGTCGATCGAGCAGATCCGCTGGCGCCTGGACCGCGCGGAGTACGAGCTGCAGCAGTCTACGCTGTTCGACCGGTGGATACGCAACGATGATTTGCAGACCGCCGTGCGGGAGGTCGTCGCCATCGCCGACGACGCCCGCGGCCGGACGCGCGCGCAGCAGGATTTCGAGTGGATCACGAACTACGGGCGCGGCCTGCAAGCCGCCGCCCAGCGCCTGTATGATGCACTGCACCAACAGAAAGGCTGAGCAATGCGCATTATCACCCCGTCAGAAGTCGCAGGTCAGACGCAGAACAAGTACCTCGGCGTGCTGGTCGCGGCCAAGTTCGCGCGCTTTGTGAACGATTTCCCGCGCGACCGCTCCGTCGATTGGGAAGAGAAGCTGACCACCCGCGCCTTCGACGAGCTCGTGCGCGGCGGCCTCAAGTACCGCCTGGTCCGGCGGCGGCGCCAGCAGGAAACCTGATGCCTCCGGCCGGCCGTCACGTCGTTCTCGGCGTGTCGGGCGGAATCGCCTGCTACAAGAGCTGCACACTGGCGCGGCGCCTGACCGAGTCGGGCGCCACGGTCGACGTGGTACTCACCGCCGCCGCGGCCGAGTTCGTGCGGCCGCTCACGTTCGAGGCGCTGACGGGACGGCCCGTGCTCACGTCGCTGTGGGAGCGAGGCCGCGCGCTCGCGCACATCGCGCTCGCCAAAGAGCCCGACCTCCTCATCGTCGCGCCGGCGACGGCGCATCTGTTGGCACGAGCCGCGATGGGCATGGCCGATGATCTGCTGACGGCGCTGCTCCTCGCGCGGACGGGAAAGCCCATTCTCGCCGCGCCCGCCATGAACGACGCGATGTACGCCAATCCCGCGACGACCGCGAACATTCGCTCGCTGACACAACGTGGCTGGCATTTCATCGGTCCGGACAGCGGTCCGTTGGCCGAGGGGCCCAGCGAGCGCCCCGGGCGCATGAGCGAGCCCGAAACGATCTTCGCCGCGGCGGAGCGATTGTTCGTCGGTCCCGCGCACCAGACCAAGTGGTCGGGGAAGCGCGTGGTCGTGACGGCCGGCCCGACGCGCGAGCATCTCGACCCGGTGCGCGTGATCACCAATCCCTCGAGCGGCCGCATGGGATACGCACTCGCCGAAGCGGTGCGGGCGCGCGGCGCGGACGTGATGCTCGTGACGGGTCCGACCGAGCTCCCACCGCCTCCCGGTGTGCCGACCACGCACGTCGAGACGACCGCCGAGATGCAGCGCGCGATCCAGGGGCTCATCGGCAACGCGGCCGCGCTGATCATGAGCGCGGCGCCGGCGGACTACCGGCCCAAGCTGCAGGCCGACCATAAGCGCCCCCGCGACAATGGCGACGTGACGCTCGAGCTCGAAGCGACACCCGATATCCTCGGCACGCTCCGGCGCCCGCAGGGAATGCTGGTCGTCGGCTTCGCGCTGGAGACGGGGGACGGACTCGCGAAGGCGCGGACGAAGATGCAGAATAAGGCGCTCGATTTCGTGATCCTGAATGACGCCCTCGAGCCCGGGGCCGGATTTGAGGTCACGACCAATCGCGTGACGATTCTGGGACGCAACGGCACGCAAGTCGACCTGCCGCTGCTGCCCAAACGCGACGTGGCCGAAAAAATCCTCGACGTGGTGGAAACAGCGCTTTGACCGACGCGCGGGCTCTGGCTGTCGATTACCTAAAACAGCAGAGATTGCTTGGTGGGGATTCCGTGATTCTGCCGGCAGCTGAAAGCCGGGAGCCGGGAGCCCCGGCCGCCGTTCCCGCGCCCTCGCTCCCCGACCAAGCCACCCCCGGCTCCACGCTGCCGGCTCCCGGAATCTCGTTCGACCCCCCATCCGCGGATCTCTTCGCGACCAGTCCGCTGCAGAAAGCGGCCAGCCTCCACGACGTCGCACAACTGATCGCCGCGTGTCGCGACTGCAAGCTCTGCGAGGCGCGCACCAACACCGTGCCCGGTGAAGGGCCGGCCGATGCGCGGCTGGTCGTCGTCGGAGAGGGACCGGGGCGGACGGAAGATGAAACCGGCAGGCCGTTCGTCGGCCGGGCGGGCGAGCTGCTGACCAAGATTCTCGCCGCGATCGAGCTCCCGCGCGAGCAGGTGTACATCTGCAACATCGTGAAATGCCGGCCGCCGGAAAACCGGCTGCCGCAATACGACGAGATCGCGGCGTGCCTGCCGTTCCTGTACCGCCAGATCGAGCTGGTCAAGCCGAAAGTGATTCTGGCGATGGGCGGCACGGCGGCGCAGTCGCTTCTCAACACCAAGCAGTCGCTCGGCTCGCTCCGCAACCTCGTGCATCGTTTCCGCGGCATCCCGCTGATCGTGACGTACCATCCAGCGGCATTGCTGCGTAACCCCAACTGGAAGAGACCTACCTGGGATGACGTCCGTATCGCCGCTCGCCTCCTCGCCGCCTGAGCAATTCGCCGGGCGGCAGACGCCGTGGAGCAATGAGGCCGAGCAGGCCGTCTTAGGCGCGATGATGCTCGACCAGGACGCGGCCTTGAAAGCCGCGGAAATCCTGGACGACACGATGTTCTACAAGGAGAGCCATCGGCTGCTGTACCGCTCGATGCTCTCGCTGACCGAGCGCGGCGACGTCATCGATCCGGTGACGCTGCGCGACGAGCTCAGCCGCCGCGGCGACCTCGACCGCTCGGGCGGCATGGAGTACATCGCGGCGCTGATCGACGTCGTCCCGACCGCCGCGAACCTCGACTATCACGCGAAGATCGTGCGCGACCGCGCGGTCATGCGCCGGCTGGTCGAGGCCGCCACGGGAATCATCCAGGACATCTATGAGGGCCGCGGTACCGCCGGCGAGGTGCTCGACAACGCCGAGCACCGCGTGTTCCAGGTCGCACAGTTCCGGCGGGCCGAGGAGTTCATCCGCATCAAGGAGCTGATCTGGCCGACGATGGAGCGGATCGAGCAGCTCCAGTCCGGCGCCGGCTCGGTGACGGGCGTGCCGAGCGGCTTCGTGGATCTCGACCGGCTCACGGCCGGCTTCCAACGCTCCGATCTCGTCATTCTCGCGGCACGGCCGTCGATGGGGAAGACGGCGCTCGCGCTCAACATCGTCCAGCACGCGGCGATCGAGCACAACACCGGCGTGGCGTTCTTCTCGCTCGAAATGTCGAAGGACCAGCTGGTGCAGCGCCTGCTGTGTTCCGAGGGGCTGGTGGACGCGCAGCGCCTGCGGCGCGGCCAGCTGCGCGATGACGATTATCCCAAGCTCGCCCGGGCGGCGGGCCTCCTCGGCACCGCGCCGATCTGGATCGATGATTCCGCGGCGCTGACGCCTTTGGCCATGCGGTCAAAGGCACGGCGGTTGAAGGCCGAGCACGATATTTCGCTCGTGATCGTCGATTACTTGCAGCTGATGCAGGGACCGGGCGACGTCGAGAATCGCCAGCAGGAGATCTCCTACATCTCGCGCTCGCTGAAGGCGCTCGCCAAGGAGCTGGACGTGCCGGTCGTCGCGCTGTCGCAGCTGTCGCGCGCGCCCGAGCAGCGCGGCGGCGAGCACCGGCGTCCCCAGCTGTCCGACCTGCGCGAATCGGGCGCGATCGAGCAAGACGCCGACGTCGTGCTATTCATCTACCGGCAGGAGTTCTACGACGGCCCGGTCGATCCCAAGACCAACGAGAGCATCGAGGGGGTCGCCGAGGTGCTGGTCGGCAAGCAGCGCAACGGGCCGACCGGCAACCTCAAGCTGCATTTCAAGAAGGAATTCACGCGCTTCGACAACTTCACGGCGCGCGAGACGCCCGCCAATGGCTAAAGGCAAGTCGGTCTTTCGCTGTACCGAGTGCGGCGCGGATCAGCCCAAATGGGGCGGGCGCTGCGAGGCGTGCGGGGCGTGGAATTCACTCGTCGAAGAGGCAATTGGGCGATCGGGCGGTTCGGCCGTTAAAGGCGGCATTCCAACCGGCCAACCGCCCATCCGCCTCACCGACCTGAGGAAGCAATCCATCGAACGGTGGCAGACGGGTCTCGCCGAATTCGATTTCGTGCTCGGCGGCGGGATCGTCCCTGGGTCCGTCACGCTGGTGGGTGGCGAGCCGGGTATCGGCAAATCCACGCTGCTCATGCAGTGCGCCGCCCGTCTCGAGAGCCAGGGCGTCACGACCCTGTACGTCTCGGGCGAAGAATCTCCCGACCAGCTGCGGCTGCGCGCCGATCGTCTCGAGGAAAACGCCGGCAACATCCACGTGCTCGGCGAGACACGACTCGAAGCGATCGTCCACCACGCCACGCAGCTGAAGGCCAACGTCGTGCTGCTCGATTCCGTGCAGACCACCTACACCGAAGAGCTCGAGGGCGCGCCCGGCAACGTCGGCCAGGTTCGCGAATGCGCCGCGCGCCTGATGCGCTTCGCGAAAGAATCGGGGCCGGCCGTGCTGCTCGTCGGGCATGTCACCAAGGGCGGCGGCATCGCCGGTCCGAAGACGCTCGAGCACATCGTCGACACCGTGCTGTACTTCGAAGGCGAAGCGACGCTCGACCACCGCATCCTCCGCGCGGTCAAGAACCGCTTCGGCTCGGTCGACGAGATCGGCGTCTTTCGCATGACGGGCGCCGGCCTTGAGCCGGTCGCCAATCCCGCCGCAGCGTTTCTCGCCGGCCGCTCGACCGGCGCGTCGGGCTCCGCCGTGACCGCGCTGATGGAAGGCACGCGGCCCATGCTCGTCGAGATCCAGGCGCTCGCATCGAAGGCGGGCTTCGGAACGCCGCAGCGCGTCGCCACCGGGCTCGATCACCGCCGCCTGGCGCTGCTGCTCGCCGTGCTCGAGCGCCGCGGCGGCCTGCCGTTCGGCAGCCTCGATGTCTTCGTCAACGTGACGGGCGGCGTACGGCTGGTCGAGCCGTCGACCGACCTCGCCGTTCTCGCCGCCCTGGTCTCGACCGTCCACGACCGGCCCGTTCCCGCCGACGCGCTGTTCCTGGGCGAGGTGGGGCTGGGCGGCGAAATCCGGCCCGTCGCGGGCGTGGAGCGCCGGCTCGCCGAGGCGGCGCGACAGGGATTCCGGCGCGTCTTTCTCTCATCGCGTTCGCGCGGCCCGAGTGGTGACCTCGAAGTGATCGGCCTGGAGGGAATCGGTGAGCTCACCCGTCGGCTCGCAGCCTGACGTCGGCGTCGTCGTCGTCGCCGCCGGGGCGGGCGTGCGCGCCGGCCCGGGGGAGCCCAAACAATTCCGTCCCATCCTCGGCGTTCCCATGCTGCTGCGCGCGCTGCGGCAATTCACGAGCCACCCCGATGTGCGGCAGGTCGTAGTCGCCCTTCCGCCGGGATATGCCGAGCGCCCGCCGGACTGGCTCGCGAAGCTGCGGGGCGACCGACTGACCTTCGTTCCGGGCGGCGCCGAACGCGTCGATTCGGTTCGCGCCGGACTCGAGGTCCTGCCGCCCGACGCGACGGTGATTCTGATTCATGACGCCGCGCGGCCCTTCGTGACGCGCGAGACCGTCGATGCCGTCATCGCGCGCGCGCGCGCGGGCGTCGGCGCCGTCGCCGCCGTCCCGACCGCCGATACGCTCAAGGAAGTCGGAGACACGAGCCCGGCCCACGCCGCGCCGCGCGTGGCCCGCACCGTCGATCGCAATCGAATCTGGCGCGCCCAAACGCCGCAGGGCTTCCCGCGTCAGATGCTGCGGGACGCCTATTCGCGGCTGCGGTCCTTTTCCAACGGGGGAGGCGGCACGCCGAGCGACGATGCCGAGGTGTGTGAGCGAGCTGGCTTTCCGGTCGAGCTGATCCCCGATTCGCCGTACAACTTCAAGGTGACCACTGCCGACGACTTCCGGATCGCCGAGGCACTCGCCCGTGAGCTGCGGTGAAACCGCTCGCGTACCAGTCGGCGTCCGAGGTCGCCACGGCGATTCCGCAGGTCGTCGCCCATCTCCAGCAGGGCGGCCTGCTCGCGTATCCGACCGAAACAGTGTACGGACTGGGCTCGCGCGCCATCGAAGCGGACGTTGCCGCACTCGCCGCCCTCAAGGGCCGCTCAGCGGGCAAACCGTTTCTGCTGTTGATCTCGGGTCGCGAGATGGCTGAAGCGCACGGCCTCGCGTTCAACGCGTCGGCCGACGCGCTGGCGCGCGCGTTCTGGCCGGGGCCGTTGACACTCGTGCTGCCGGGCGGCTCCGGACGACTGCCCGATCTGCTCCGCGGTCCGGACGGCGGCATCGCGGTGCGGTGGACGTCGCATCACGCGATCGCGCAGCTCGTCGCGGCACTCGGCTCGCCCCTCACCTCGACGTCCGCCAATATTCCCGGCCAGCCGCCGGGACCGGGGCCCGACGCGATCGTGCGCGACTTCGCGCCGGCCGTCGAGCGCGGTCAGCTGCTCGTGCTCGACGGCGGCGTCCTGGGGAACCGGCCTCCGTCGACGGTCGTTGACTGCACTACGCCGCGCGCCCAGATCGTCCGCGAAGGTACGCTCTCCACCGCGGAGCTGCGCCGCGCCGTCGGCTTACTCGCGCCATGATTCAACGCGTCCTGTTCGTGTGCACCGGCAACATCTGCCGCAGCCCACTCGCTGCCTCACTGCTCGAGCGCGCCCTGAAGGAGCGCGGGCTGGACGTCGAGGTGACGTCGGCCGGCACGGGCGCATGGGACGGCGCACCGGCGTCCGAGGGCGCGTACCTCGTGGGACTCGAGCGGGGGCTCGACCTGTCGAGCCACCGCGCCCGTCTGTTGACGCGCGAGCTCGTCGAGGAGGCCGACCTCATTCTGACGATGGCGCGGCACCACCGCGCTCGCGTCGACGAGCTCGGCGGTGAGGGCCGAGTGTTCGTCCTCGGCGAATACGCCGGAAAGGGAGGTGACGAGGTCAGCGACCCGTTCGGCGGCGACCTGGGCATCTATCGCGATACCTGCCAGGAGCTCGAGTCGCTCGTCGCTGCCGTGGCCGACCGCCTCGCCGCCGAGAGCAAGAGTGGAGATAAGCGCTAAGACGCGCCTGCTGACGGTCATCGGTGATCCGGTGGCCCACTCTCTTTCCCCGGCGATGCACAACGCCGCGTGTCGCGCGCTCGGCCTCGACGCCGTCTACATCGCGCTGCGGGTATCCTCCGACCAGCTCGCCGCCGTGCTCGCCATGCAGGCCGCGACGGGCGGCGCCGGCAACGTCACCGTACCCCACAAAGAGGCGGTCGAAGGATCCGTCGCGCGGAAAACGGATGTCTGCGCGCGCGTGGGTGCGTGCAATACGTTCTGGACCGATGACGGACAGCTGGTCGGCGACAACACGGACGTGGTCGGCGTGTCGCGCGCGTTGGACCAGATCGGCGTGAACGGCAAGGGAGGACGTTGGCTCGTGATCGGCACCGGTGGCTCGGCGCGCGCGGTCGCGATCTGCGCGGCGGACCGCGGCGCGACGCTCTGGATCCGCTCGCGCGATGCGAAGCGCGCGGACGCCTTCGCGATCTGGGCGCGCGGCCGCGGCGCGCGCGCCGACGTCGCAACCGGACCGACGGAAGTCGACGTCGCGATCAACGCCACGCCACTCGGCCTCGCCGGTCACGATCCGCTTCCCGTGGACGTGAATCACATCCCGGGCGCCGAGCGCGCGCTCGACCTCGTGTACAGCCGAGGCGAGACTCGCTGGGTGCACGCGCTGCGCGAGCGCGGCATCATCGCCAGCGACGGCCGCGAGATGCTCGTGCAACAGGGCGCGGCCGCGTTCGAACGATTCTTCCCCGGCACCGACGCGCCCACGGAGGTCATGCGCGCCGCAGTCGAGCGCGCGCTCCGCGTCTGACATCGGCACGGGGTTCGCCAGTGAACATTCGATCTTGGACGGTCGCCGCCGAGGCGCTCCTCCTTCCCGCCGAATGCCTGCTGTGCCACGCGCTGCTCGGCGCGGGCGAAGCCGAGCGGCTGGTCTGCGGCGTGTGCCGCCAGCGCTGGCGCGCCGTGCGGCCGCCGTGGTGCGAGCGCTGCGGCCAGCCTGGGCCGCATTTCGGGCCCTGCCGGCTGTGCACCGCATGGCCGGCGGCGCTCGCGTCAGTCCGATCGGCGGTCTGGCTGACTGAAGGCGCGCGGCACGCCGTCCATGCGCTGAAATACGGCGGGTTACCACGGATTGCCGACGATTTGGCGCGTGGGCTCGAGCGCCTGCGCCCTGATGCCGACGGAGCGTCGGCGTTAGTTCCTATTCCGCTCGCCGCCAAGCGGTTGCGCGAACGAGGCTACAATCAAAGTGACGTGCTGGCGCGCGCGTTGGCCCGCGTGTGGAAAATCCCCGTCTGCGACGTGCTCATCCGCACGCGCGAGACGCCGACGCAAACGACGTTGACACCGGAGACTCGTCTGGCGAACGTGGCGGGGGCGTTTGACGTGCGGCATGCCGCATGCGACATGCCGCACTTCACATTCGTGCTCGTGGACGACGTGTTCACCACCGGCGCCACCCTCGCCGAGGCCGCCAGAGCGTTGGAGCAGGCCGGCGCGACGCAGGTGCATGGCGTGACGTTCGCGCGCGCCGCAATTCCAGACTTCACATAGGGGAGACCATGGCAGTGAAGGTCGGCATCAACGGGTTCGGGCGGATCGGGCGCAACGTGCTGCGCGCCGCCACGATGGCCAAGCAGACCGAGATCGAGTTCGTCGGCGTCAACGACATCACCGACACCAAGACCCTGGCGCACCTGCTCAAGTACGACTCCGTCCACGGACGCTTTCCCGGCACGGTCGAGGCAAAAGGCGACGCGCTGGTCGTGAACGGCAAGACGATCAAGGTGTCGGCCATCAAAGAGCCAGAGAAGCTGCCCTGGAAGGACCTCGGCGTGGAGTTCGTGCTCGAGAGCACCGGCCGGTTCACCGACAAAGAGAACGCGTCCAAGCATCTCGCCGCGGGCGCCAAGAAGGTCGTGATTTCGGCGCCCGCCAAAGGCGAAGACATCACGATCGTGATGGGCGTGAACAACGACAAGTACGACCCCGCCAAGCACGCGATCATTTCGAACGCGTCGTGCACGACCAACTGCCTCGTGCCCGTCGTGAAGGTCGTCATGGACAACTTCGGCTTCAAGCATGGCTTCATGACGACCGTGCACAGCTATACCAACGACCAGCAAATCCTCGACCTGCCGCACAAGGACTTGCGCCGCGCCCGCGCCGCCGCGCTCAGCATCATTCCGACGACGACGGGCGCCGCCAAGGCGACCGGGCTCGTGATTCCGGAAGTGAAGGGAAAGATCGACGGCATCTCGCTGCGCGTCCCGACGCCCGACGTCTCGATCGTCGAGCTCGTCGCCGAGGTGACCAAGCCGGCGACGGTCGAATCGGTGAACGCGGCATTCAAGCAGGCCGCGGCATCGGGCCCGCTCAAGGGCATCCTCGACGTCTCGGATGAGCCCCTCGTCTCCACCGATTACATCGGGAATCTCTTCTCGAGCATCGTCGACTCGCAGTCGACGGCCGTGATCGACGGCAATCTCATCCACGTGTCGGCCTGGTACGACAACGAGATGGGCTACTCGATGCGCTGCGTCGATCTCCTGGCGTACCTCGGGAAGCGGCGTTGAGCAAACGGAGCCTGCGGGATCTTCCCCCGCAGGCGCTCGACGGCAAACGCGCGCTCGTGCGCGTGGACTTCAACGTGCCGCTCAAGAACGGCCAGGTCACCGACGACACGCGGCTCCGCGCGTCGCTGCCGACGATCAAATATCTGCGTGACAAGGGCGCCCGCGTCGTCTTGCTGTCGCACCTGGGCCGGCCGAAGGGCGGACCCGATCCGCAGTATTCGCTCCAGCAGATCGTGCGGCCGCTCGAAGGGCTGCTGGGCGCGCCGGTCGAATTCATTCCCGATCCCGAGTCCGGCGTGGCGGCGACGCGCAGACTGCCGCGCGGCGGCGTCGCGCTGGTCGAGAACACGCGCTTCTGGCCGGGAGAAGAAAAGAACGACGCGGCGCTCGCCAAGACGTTCGCCGCCCTCGGCGACCTGTACGTGAACGACGCGTTCGGTTCGGCGCATCGCGCGCATTCCTCGACCGAAGCCGTCGCGCATCTGCTCAAGCCCGCGGTCGCCGGGTTCCTGATGGAGAAGGAGCTGCAGTTTCTTGGACAACTGCTCGGCGACCCCAAGCGCCCGTTCATCGCGGTGCTCGGCGGCGCGAAGATCTCGGGGAAGATCGACGTCATTCACTCGCTGTTGCCGCGCGTCGATGAGCTGCTCGTCGGCGGCGCGATGGCGTGCACGTTCTTCAAGGCGATGGGGCTGGAGATCGGCAACTCCTTGGTCGAGCCGGACAAGCTGGATCTCGCGAAAAACTTGCTGGCCACGAGCGGGAAGAAGCTGATCCTGCCGCGCGGCGCCGTGATCGCGCCGTCGCTCGAGCGCGGCAAAGAGCGCAAGTCGGTCGCCACCGATGCGATTCCTCAAGGCTGGGCGGTCTTCGACATCGACGAGGCCACGCAGCACGACTTCCGCGCCCGCCTGTTGCGTGCCAAGACGATCTTCTGGAACGGTCCCATGGGCGTGTTCGAAACCCCGCCATTCGACGCCGGAACACGGGCGATCGCGACGGCGCTCGTGGATGCCGGGAAAAAGGGCGCCGTGACGGTCGTGGGCGGCGGCGACTCGGTCGCGGCCGTTGCGGGGATGGAAAGCCAGCTCACGCACGTCTCGACGGGCGGCGGCGCGTCGCTCGAATTCCTCGAAGGCAAGGAGCTCCCGGGCGTCGCCGCGCTGGAGGACGCATGAGGCCGCTCGTCTTCGCGGGCAACTGGAAGATGAACGTCGGACCGGTCGAAGCGCGCGAGTATCTGCGCGCATTCTTCGCGGCCGGCGAGATCCCGCACGAACGCTCAGTCTGGTTTTTCCCGCCCGCGGTGTCGATCGAGACCGTCGCGCAAGGCGCGGCCGGCCATCGCAACGTCGCGGTCGGCGCGCAAGACATCCACTGGGAGCCCAAGGGCGCGTTCACGGGCGCCACGTCGGGCCCGCTCGCCAAACAGGCGGGCGCGCGTTTGACGCTGATCGGCCACTCGGAACGCAGGCACGTGTTCGGGGAGACTGATGAAGAGACGGGAAAGAAAGTGACCGCGGCGCTCGCGGCCGACCTGCAACCCGTGCTCTGCGTCGGGGAAACGCTGGCGCAGCGTGAGGCGGGTGAGACGCTGGCCGTGGTGACGCGGCAGCTCCAGGCCGCGCTCGGCGGACGCGACGGCAAAGCGCGCGTGACCGTCGCGTACGAACCCGTCTGGGCGATCGGCACCGGACGGAACGCGACCCCGCAGGACGCCGCGGAAGTGCATCGCGCCATCCGCTCCTGGCTGAAGGGGAATGCCGTGACCGCGGCACCGTACGTCGTGCTGTACGGCGGCAGCGTCAACCTGAAGAACGTCGCCGAGCTGCTCGCCGAGCACGAGCTCGATGGCGTGTTGGTGGGCGGCGCGTCGCTCAATCCGCGCGACTGGGCGCAACTTGTGCGCACGGCCGTGACCTAGGTATCTTGCCCGGCGCATGTTCGGCATACTCGTCGGTATTCTCATTCTCGATTCGTTCGTCCTCGCCACCGCGGTGCTGCTGCAGGCGGGGTCGGGCGGCGGACTCGCCTCACTCGGCGGCGGCGCCGGCACGGAAACCGTGATGGGCGGACGTCAGGCGACGACGTTGCTGACGAAAGTCACCTGGTGGACCGCCGGCATTTTCTTGTTCCTCTCGCTCGTCCTCACGTTCATGTCGCAGTCCGCGGCGCAGCCACGTTCGGTGCTCGAGGGACAAGGCGGCGCACCGGCCCCGGTGCAGCAGTCGCCGCTCCCGATCGAGACGCAACCGGCAGCGCCGCCACCGGCCGCTCCGGCGACCCCCGCGAAGCCCAATCGCCGACCCTAAGCTCCAGCCCGCTTACGTCCTTCTCGAGGACGGCGCCTGGTTCCCCGGAACCGCTCCACTCCCGTTCGAGCCGGCGTACGCAGAAGTCGTCTTCACCACAAATCTGAGCGGCTACCAAGAGGTCTTCACCGATCCCTCCTACCTCGGCCAGATCGTCGTGATGACGGCGCCCATGATCGGCAACTACGGCATCAATCGGGAAGACGTCGAGTCGGACCGGCCGCACGTGGCGGGCGTCGTCGTACGCGAGCTGTCGGGCATGCCGTCCAACTGGCGCTCGACGGGCCCGCTGCTCGAGTGGCTCGCGAGCGCCAAAGTGCCGCTCATTTCCGACGTCGACACGCGGCAGCTCACTCGACACATCCGCTCGAAAGGTGCGATGCGCGGCGTGCTCGCGGTGGGCGCGGAGCCCAGCGCAACGATCAAGAACGCCCTTGCGGCTTCGCCGTCGATGAACGGACTCGACCTGGCGAGCGCCGCGACGATTCCGATCGCGTATACCGAAGGGCCGACCGACGCGAAACATCACGTCGTCGCATTCGACTTCGGGATGAAGCGCAACATCCTGCGGCTGTTCGTACAGCAGGGATGTCGTGTGACGGTGGTGCCCGCCGCGACGAACGCGGCGCAGGTTCGGGCGCTGAAGCCGAGTGGCGTTTTTCTGTCGAACGGTCCGGGCGACCCTGCGGCGGTCGGCTACGCGATCCAAACGATCCGGGAGCTCTCGGACGGGTCGGTGCCGATCTTTGGGATCTGCCTTGGGCACCAGCTGCTCGGACTCGCGTTGGGAGGCGAGACGGTCAAGCTGCCATATGGGCATCGCGGCGGGAACCATCCTGTGCGCGATCTCGCGACAGGACAAGTACTTATCACCTCACAGAACCACGGCTTCGCGGTGCGCGGCGAGACGGGCGGCGTCCCCGGCGCGAACGCGCTCGAGATCACCCATCTGAACCTCAATGACGGCACCGTTGAGGGCATCAAGCACCGCGAATACCCGATTTTCGCCGTCCAGTACCATCCGGAAGCCTCGCCTGGCCCTCACGACGCTCAAGGACATTTTCAACAATTCCTACAAGCTCTTGACGCCAAATAAGTAAGCCCCTATCATAGCCCCCGACTTTGCAACCCGGCGACACGGCAGCAGTTACGGGGGGCCCAATGACGAAGGCCGATCTGGTCGAAAAAGTCACCGCGCAAATCGCGCGCACCGCTGGTCCCCTCATTTCAAAAAAGGACTGTGCGCGCGTTGTCGATTCCTTTCTCGACGCGGTGAAAGCTGCGCTATCCGAGCAGCATAACATTGAGATACGCGGGTTTGGGACCTTCAAGATCCGACAGCGGAAGACGCGGATGGCGCGTAACCCGAGGACTGGTGATCCAGTCGAAGTCGCCGCGCGTCCGGTGCCTGTCTTCAAGCCCAGCAAGGAGTTGCGCGCGATGGTCGCGGACGCCAGCGTGAAAGTTCCGTCCTAACACGCTGTCCACCGAAGACTTGCCTTCAAAGGCCTCGGCTCGACGTCCGAGGCCTCCTACTTTTCAGTACCTCTCAACCTCTTGTCCGGAGTGATGATGCGTTGGCTCAGCCGCTGTCTCGCGCTCGCCCTCGGCGCCGCGCCGCTTTCCGCGCAGAGCGCCGCCCCCGTCCGATATGAAGTCTCGCTGTCGGCCGGGTCGACGCAGTTCCATGTGTCGGCGGAGTTTCCAGCGGCAGGGAAGGACACGCTGCTCGTTTCGCTCCCCGCGTGGAGTCCCGGCAACTACGAGATTCAGAATTACGCCCGCTATGTGTTCGACTTCGGCGCCAAGAACGCGACGGGACAGCCACTCCGGTGGGATCGCTTCGACAAGGACACGTGGCGGATCGTGACCGGCAAGACCGATCGCGTCACGGTCGAATTCGATTACGAGGCCGACACGATCGATCTCTCGGTCGCGCGCGCCACGCAGGACTTCGGCCAATTCCTCGGCACCAATCTGTTCCTGTTCGAAGAAGGGCAGCTGGGGCGGCCCGCCGAGGTTCGCTTCCGCGTTCCCAGCGGCTGGCAGGTCACGACCGCATTGAAGGGACCGGTGAGCGGCGTCTATCGCGCCGCGGATTATCACGAGCTCGCGGACGCGATGACGTTTCTCGGTCGCTACAGCCTCGACTCGGTCCAGGCCGACGGCAAATGGATCCGCGTCGCGGTCTGGCCCGCCGCCGACTACAGCATCCCCGTTGCGCGTAACATTCGGAACGGCATCGCCAAGATGGCGCCGGTGCAAAACCGCATCCTCGGCGAAGCGCCGTACGACAACTACACGATTTTCTTCAACGTCATCCATCAGCCGATCGGATTCGGCGGCGGCCTCGAGCACAGCTCGGCGCAATACGACATCATGCCGGCGGGCGCGTTTGCCGATCCGTCCGGCGTGCTGGGCGACTTCATGTATCCGCTGATCTCGCACGAATTCTTCCACCTGTGGAACGTGAAGCGGATCCGGCCGGCGGAGATGTGGCCCTACGACTATCACGCCGAGCAGTACACGCCGCTGTTGTGGTGGTCGGAGGGCGTGACGGACTACTACGCGGACCTCACGAACGTGCGCGCGGGACTGTGGACGCTCGACCAGTTCCTCGGCAACGCGACGACCAACATCCAGCAGGTGGAGTCGGTGACCGAGCCGTGGAGCGCCGAAGACGGTAGCGAGGCGACGTGGATCAACGAGGTCCACGTCAACAGCTCGCAGCTCTACTATCCGAAGGGCTCGCTGCTCGGCTTTCTGCTCGACGTATCGATCCGCGATGCGACGGACAACGCGCACAATCTCGACGAAGTCATGCGCGCGCTGTACACGCGCTACTACCGCCAGAACCACGGATTCACGACGGCGGACCTGCTGAAGGAGCTGCGGACGGCGGGAATGCCGGACGTGGACACGTTCTACCGTCGCTACATCGACGGCCGCGACTCGTTGCCCTACGAGGCGGTGTTTGCGAAGGCAGGTCTCCTGTTTCATCGCGAGGTCGCGAGCGTGCCGTTCGTCGGCGTGTCCACCGGCGCGACGCAGAGCGGCGCGATGCAGGTGCAGCAAGTGACGCCGGGCAGCGCGGCGGATGCCGCGGGCGTGCAAGTCGGCGACGTGATCACCAACGTCGGCGGCATCGCGGTCACGCCGGATCAGGACTGGGGCAGCGCCTTCCGCGATCGCTATCGCGGGAAATCGGGACAGCCCCTCACCATCACCGTGCAGCGCAACGGCCAGACGCTCACGCTGAACACGACTGTGCGCGAGCACACGACGACCCGGCTCGGGTTGGACCGTGCGCCCAATCCCACGCCGAAGCAGGCCAAGATTTGGCAGAGCATCACGACGGGTCTATAATCGACGCATGGCGCACGTGACGGTCCGATTCTTCGCGCGGTATGCCGAGCTCGCGGGTTGCGAGTCGACGGCGGTCAGCATTCCGAGCGACGCGACGACCGTCGCCGACGTGCTCGCGCGCGTCCGCGAGTCGGTCCCAGGCGCCCGTCAGCTCCCGGCGCGGCCGCTCGCGGCGCTCAATCGTCACCAGGTGAAGCTCGACGCGCGCGTGCAGGACGGCGACGAAGTGGCGCTCCTCCCGCCACTCTCGGGCGGATGAACCATCTCACGCGCGGGCCCATCGTCGTCGAGGCGCTGCTCGCCGCGGTGCAGGGTACCGCGCGCGGCGGCACCTGCGTGTTCCTCGGCACGGTGCGGGACGACGACGGCGTCACCGCGATCGACTATTCCGCCTACGACGAGATGGCGCTCGCCGAGATCGCGAGACTGCTCGACGAAGCACGGGCGCGTTGGCCCCAGGCGCGCGTCGCGTTGCAGCACCGCCTCGGTCTGATCCCGGCCGGCGAGGCGAGCATCGGGATCGTTGCGGCAGCGCCGCACCGCGACGATGCGTTCGCGGCCTGCCGCTACGTGATTGAGGAAGTGAAGCAGCGGTTGCCAATCTGGAAGAAAGAACTGCACGCCGATGGAACT